>CAIQNN010000065.1 GCA_903873185.1 uncultured Actinomycetes bacterium | reverse complement strand
GCTACCGCGCTTCTGAAAGCTTCGATGTGACGGTAGTAAATGCCAAGAATGCTGGCACCGTTGTAGATGCCGTGGTTGCGGCCGGTGGCGATAACTTCCAATTAAGTGGTGTTGCGCCGTTCGTTTTGGATAACAGCAAAGCAACCGAAGCTGCCCGGGCCAATGCCATTAAATTGGCAAAAGCTAAGGCCGTTTCATATGCCAAACTCTTAGGCGTAAAGCTCGGCGGCGTGATTTATATGGAGGAATCCAGCGCACCTGTTTCTTATCCAGTCCCTTATATGGCAATGGCGAAAGCCGATTCCGGCGCCACCCAGGTGGACCTGGGACAGCAAGATGTGACCGTTTCAGTCAATATCCGCTGGTATATCTCCTAACCATTTCGACCGCAGGCCAGGGCTCAAAAGCCCTGGTTTTGCTGCGGGTGGCCACTCCGATACCCTTAGCGCCTGTCATTCGGTCCCCATCGTCTAGAGGCCTAGGACATCGCCCTTTCACGGCGGTAACACGGGTTCGAACCCCGTTGGGGGCACGAGAGCTAATGGTTTACCGTTAGCTTTGAGGAAACGTCAGGACGAGAAATCGGCCAGAAACCTCGGTTAGGCCCAGTAGCGCAGTTGGTTAGCGCGCCGCCCTGTCACGGCGGAGGTCGCGAGTTCAAGTCTCGTCTGGGTCGCTAAAGGAAGCCTGTCGAAAGGCGGGCTTCTTTTTGTTGGCTGGGTAGCTCAGTTGGTACGAGCGCGCGACTGAAAATCGTGAGGTCGACGGTTCGATCCCGTCCCCAGCCACTTAGGAAATTTCTAACCCAAACGATCTATTTCAATGCCAATACATATTTGCTGTAAGCCGAAATCCAATTTGTTGCAATCGCTCGTTGTGCAATATCGAGCGACAATTGATGGGCGCAGACCAGCAAGTGCAGTTTGTTTTCTAACTGATCTTTCTTATGAGCACCCCAAGTTCCATCCCAAATCTCTGGCCAAAGGTTCTTCACACTTGAAGGTGCGCCGCCGAGTTCCAGTGGAATCAGGTGATCTTCTTCGGCGATCGATGTGGCTGTTGAACCGTAGCGTGCATAAGTCGAAGCCAGCTGCTGGCGCTTTAGTGCGGTTGTATAAGAAGAGGGTGGGCGAATGGTTTTGGTGTAGCCAATAACGCAAATTGTTGTAGCGATAGTCTTTTGAGTTACCGCGGTATTGATCGCGCCGGGAGTGATGGAGCTGATCGGCAACCAATTCGTCAGAGTCGCAGCGCTGGTAATTGTTGGGAGTGTGGCCAAACTCAAACCAATAATCGTCAATAACGGCAAGAATCGGTTCCTCATCTTTGTATTTTGCTACTAAAGCCTTGGAATACATAGGACAATACGGTTGTGGCGGAGCGAAGTAAGCGTTTTTCAATGGGGCCGGTTGCATTTCTGGTCGCGGGGCTCGCCTTCATGGAGAATCTGGATGGCGCTATTTTGCCAACGGCGGCGCCGACCATTGCCAGGAACTTTCACATTCTCTCTTCGCAAATCGGAATTTGCATTACTGCCTATATCGTGGCAATTGTCTGTTTCATTCCGGTGTCAGCTTGGTTGGTCGGGAAATTTGGCGTGCGGCCAGTTCTGTTTGCCAGCATTGCAATATTTGTTCTGGGTTCGGTCTTGTGTGCCATCAGCACCAGCCTGACCGAACTAACAATCATGCGAGTGCTCCAGGGAGTTGGAGCATCAGCGATGGTCCCGGTTGGGCGGTTGATCGTTTTTCAATCTACAAATAAAAATGAAATCATTCGAGCAATTTCTTATTTAGTCTGGCCTGCCTTAACCGCACCGGTAGTCGCCCCGGTGATCGGCGGCTTTATCGTCACAAATTATTCGTGGCACTGGATCTTTTTAGTCAATCTACCAATTGGTTTATTTGCCTTGTTGGTTGCCTACAAGATCGTGCCGCATATTCCAGGCACACCGGGATCGGGTCTGGATTGGCTGGGGTTTTGGGGAAGTTCAATTGCTTTGAGCGCACTGATTTTGGCAGCGGCACAGATCGGCGCCGCGAAAGTAAATGTCACGTTGACTATCTTAATGTTTCTGATCGGAGTTGGCGCCGCTTTTCCAACCGCGCGCCATTTATTGAGAGATCGAATGCCATTGGTGGATTTGGCGCCACTGCGGATTCATACCTTCAGGGCGGCCAACGGAACTGGAGCGCTGTATCGAATCGCCCATAGCTTTGCGCCATTTCTGTTGCCACTTCTCTTTCAAGATGGCTTTCACTGGAGTCCAAGCCGTTCGGGCGAAATTCTCTTCTTTTACATGGCGGGCAACCTGGGCTTCAAGCCAGCTACCAATCCATTAATTAGAAGGTTTCGATATAAACCGTTATTACTGACAACCACAACACTTTCAATAGTTGCCACGGTCGGTTTGGTGTTAATGTCGGCAACGACACCGATAGTTTTGGTGGCGGTGTTGTTGATTGTGATGGGAAGCGTCAGATCAATGGGAATGACGCTTTACGCATCAATGACCTTTGCTGACATTGATCCGGATCAATTGACGCATGCAAATACGCTTTACAGCATTATCGGTCAGATAACTGGAATTTTTGGAGTTGCG
>CAIQNN010000064.1 GCA_903873185.1 uncultured Actinomycetes bacterium | reverse complement strand
GGCGTAAGCCCACTGGGGTGGATTTCGAAGCCAGAAATTATCCTTATTGATGAAGCGCTAAATGAGTATGAAGTTGTGTGGGCCGCAGCTGGACATCCCCATGCTGTCTACCCATCCACCTACACTGAGCTCATTACCTGTACTGGGGCGCAACCAATGATCGTTGGAGATTAAATGAAAAAGAGTTCCCTCGTATTGTTCATTATGACACTGCTTTTATCGGGTTGCACGGCAAAGACAGTTAGTTCAGTAAATATCGAATTAGGTAATATTCCTTTTGCATGGACAGTGCCAAATAAGATTGCGTCGCATTTAACTGTTGAAATTCCCCACAACGATTTTTCACGCCAGGCCGAAGAACAAGGCGCTCAAAAGCAAGCACTTGTTTATTACACTCCCGACAAGGGAGATCGCACCGTTTTCATGGCTGCCTACTATTTTCCCGTAAATTCCTATCTCGCTGCCAATCGAGCTGACGAACCACCAGCCTTCGGCACCAAAGTTATAGAGAACAATGGAATGGTCTTAAGTATTGCGGGCCCACAAGATTCAATTTATGACCCTCAATTATCCGATGGAAAGAATGTCATAGAGCTTGGCAGGATAATTTATCTATCCGCTAGCTACATACCTCAGATACCTAAAGCAGCAAATGTTGGAGAACTCGACTCGGTTTCGAGTTGGACCACATCTGTCGCTGCTAAAGCGCTTCAAAACCTGGCTTCTACCTCAAAGTTATCTCCGGCCTCAATCTATGCGCATGTCCAAGCTCTTAACGCTGGCTTTCCTGATGGTGATGCTGGAATCGTGACTCAAACTCTTCGTGGATCAAAAATTTCATTTACTCTAAATAAGACGTCGATTTCAAAATTTCTATATCTAGATTCTTCTATGAAGATTCGTAGTACTGATTTGGTCGCGACCGATTCTCCCCAACCGATTGTTGGATGTTTTGCTGCATCACTCAAGAATGATCGATTCTCTCTAAAAATCACCAGCCAATCGGGCCTGGACGTGAATGGAATAATCTCTTTAAAAAACTCAAAGAAAGATTCCTCGTTTGGGGATTTTGTTGGGACTTTTGACGGAACCATCCTTACTGGCATCTACATCTTCAACTCTGAAGGAGTTCAGTCGAAACGCGAATTATTCTTCCGAGCAACACCCCAAGGCTTTCTCGAAGGTTTCGGGCCGGTCAAGGTCGTTGGAGATACCTCTAAATTTTCACGACCACTTTCCCTCACATGGAATCAGAGCTATATCTACACAGCTCAAGCCAATTGTGCGAAATAATTTCGTGGCTCTGGTTTCAGAAACTACAGGGGGCGTGGCTCCGATTGGCTGGCTCTCGCCGACAACCACATTGATTGATGAGGCGCTTAATGATTATGAAGTTGTTTGGGCAGCAGCGGGGCACCCTCATGCGGTCTACCCCACTAATTTCGCCGAACTAATTGAATGTACTGGCGCACGCTCTATGGTCGTCGGCGAATAATCAGCCTGCCGCGTATCATCTGAACCTACGTGGAACTTGTCTGAAAATGGAGCAGAAATGAAACTGTGGTCGCAGACCTTTGGCGAAGGTGAAGACTTGGTTCTCATTCATGGGATGGGGTCAGCCAGCACCGCTTGGAAATTGATAGCGCCAGACTTGAGCAAAAGATTTCGCGTCACATTAATCGACCTGCCCGGCCATGGCCAAAGTCCCTTCGATCCGGGACAACATATGGACCCGCCCGCCCTCGCAATTCTCGTATTTAAAAACCTTCACAATTTGGGAATTCACAAATTTCATTTAGTGGGAAATTCACTTGGTGGTTGGGTAGCCCTAGAGATGGCTGCTGCCAACCCCGAAGAAGTCTTATCGGTAACTGGTCTGGCACCTGCCGGTCTTTGGTTAACACCATTTTGGACCAGATTGCCAACGGCATCAGCTTCAAAATATATGGCGAGCGGATTGCGACAAGTCGCGCCCAACCTTCTTCGTTTTAATTGGGCAAAGAAGATTGGTTTCGCATTGGTTAGCCCGCGCTGGCAAGAGCTAAGCCACGAAACTGTTGTCGATGCGACTTTAGCGATGGGTAGTTCGCTCGGATACTTTTCAGCTTGGGACGGCTTACTAAAGAAGCGCTTCGATAAACAAATCGCGGCAAAAATCCCAGTGACCATAATTTTTGGCGACAGCGATAACACTCTCCCCGCCAGAACCTGCCAAGAGCGAATTCTGGCACCGGCACATTCCAAGTGGATCATCTTGCCCGATAGCGGTCACGCACCAATGTGGGACCACCCCCAAGAAGTTACCGCAGAAATCTTTCGAACCACTGGTGCGTCGGTGTGATTGTCGCGCTCTATTTTTGGGAAGTATCGCCAAGTGCGGTACCGCTGGCAATTTGGCATATGGCACTCGATCGGTTTAAATTGAATTCGTTAAGAAAGAAATCGCAACTAAGTTTCTTCAAACTTCTCGGAACCGGAAAAGGCAAAAGCTTCACACCCAAAGATGCCGATCCGCTTCGTTGGGGGCTGCTGGTATGCCTGCCCGAAGAAGGTCTAAAGCATTTTGATAATTCACCACTTATAAATCGATGGCGCACCATTGCAAACTCTGAATTTCGAGCCCTTCTTACTCCCATATCTGCCCATGGGAAATGGGCTGGCCAAGAGCCATTCGAAGTTGATGCCGATCTGAAGTGGGCTGGGCCGGTGGCCGCAATAACGCGAGCCAAGATCGTAGTTAAAAAGAATCCATTGTTCTGGCGAGCAGTTCCGCCCGTAACGCAAAGCCTTCGAGGTGCAGCGGGCCTGAAGGTGGCGATTGGAATTGGTGAAGCTCCAATCGGACTCCAGGGCACCTTTTCAATCTGGGATAGCGCCGCCGATTTAAAGGAATTTGCTTATTCTGGCGCCGCTCATCAGGGGGCTATCAGAGCGACCAAAACGAATGAGTGGTATTCCGAAGAGCTCTTTGCAAGATTTGCCGTTATTGAGCAGCGCGGTGAACTAAAAGCAGATTAGTACGGCAGAATTAGGCGGTGTCCATCCGCCAATTTCGTCCCCGAGGAGATCGGCGTCGCGGCATCTCGCGCAGCCGATCGCTACTTCTCTATGGCGTTCTTGCTGCAGCCTTGCTCTCACAAATCGCCTATCCATTAGTTCATGGCAACCTCCTTCGAATTATCACGCTGACAACGGTTTATCTAGGCGCAGCCGCAATGTTGTTGCATGCTTGGTTTTCCTACGGCCTGCGTTATGCGTTTACTTACTTGGTTCTAGCTTTTGCAATAGCGCTCGGAATCGAAGAACTTGGGAGTCGTAGCGGTTGGCCATTCGGTCATTACACATACAGCCACACTCTTGGAATTCAAATTTATAACGTGCCTTTGGTAGTTCCGTTTGCTTGGCTAATGCTTTCGCATCCCATTTTGATGGCCGCGCGAAAGATTACGCACCATTGGGTCTTTTTAGTCGGGGGCTTTGGTCTGATGGCTTGGGATCTTTTTTTAGATCCGCAAATGGTTTCAGCACAACGTTGGACTTGGAAAGTAGTCGGACCAAATGTGCCATTTCAACCAAATATTCCGCTCTCCAATACCGCCGGTTGGTTATTTGCGGGAATGGGGCTCATGGCAATTCTTCACCTGGCACTTCCTAAAGAACGACGCAAACATGGCGCCAATTTCGTAGCTACCGATATTTTTTTGGGTTGGACTTGGTTTGCCGGTGTAGTCGGAAACTCGTTCTTCTTTCACCGACCAGGTGTCGCTCTGGTGGGCGGTCTTGTTTATGGGCTATTTCTAGCAGCTTATCTATTTAACAGCCGTTTCGGCCGTCCTGACGATCTATAACTAATGCTTGCACTTGCTTTAGGTTTAATAGCACTAACCATCACGGTTGTGAACGCCATAACCATGCGGGTGGTAAAACCAACAGATGCAATTGAGATTACCGATGCCGTAGATATCTTGATCCCGATGCGCAACGAAGCGACAAATGTCGCGGCTGTAATTAAGTCTGCGAATTCGCAAACCCATATTTCTGGCTTAACTCTGACTGTTCTGGACGATAACTCGACCGATAACACACGGGACTTATTGCAAGCCGAATCTGAGATGTCACAACTTTCAATTCTCGATGGCAAGCATTTACCCCAAGATTGGCTGGGAAAGCCTTATGCCTGCCAACAGTTAGCCAACGCGACTGCTGGTGACTACTTGGTCTTTTTAGATGCCGATGTGAGATTGGAAAAGAGCGCAGTCGCTGCTGCGATCTCCAACATGAAGCGTTGGCATTGGGACTTCATGTCTCCTTATCCGCAAGAGCTAGCCGGCAGTTTTCTGGAAAAATTGATCCAGCCATTGCTCCAATGGTCCTGGCTCGCCAGCGTTCCACTACGGCTAGCTGAGCGGTTCTCACAACGATCATCAACAATTGCAAACGGCCAGTTCTTTATTGTCACGCGATCTGCCTATGAAGCCATTGGCGGCCATAGCGCAATTCAAAGCGCGGTTCTGGATGATTTGGAATTAGCACGCGCGCTAGTTTCTGCCGGGTTTACAGGTGGGGTCGCAGAGGGCAGTTCAGTTGCAGCTTGTCGAATGTATACCGACAACAACAGTTTGATTTCGGGATATACCAAATCTTTATGGTGTGCCTTTGGTGGCCTTCCTGGAACCATATTGGCGTTGACGCTGTTATTTTGGACCGGCATCGTGCCAATTACTCTGGCGCTATTAGGATCACCCATTGGTTGGTTCGCTTACTTTGCCGTTTGGTTCTCGCGAATAGTTGCGGCGTTGCGAACTAGAGGATCAACTTCAAGCGCCTTCCTTCACCCGCTTTCGATCGTGGCGCTCCTCTATTTGATAGCACTTTCGTGGCTTAGAAAATCGCGCGGCGAACTTACTTGGCGCGATCGCAAGGTGGGCTAACTTGGCAAAGATTATTGTTATCGGTGCTGGAATCGGCGGCATGGCAGCCGCGGCTCGGCTAGCTCGCGCCGGACACCAAGTTTCCATATACGAAGGCTCCGACCGAACCGGTGGCAAATGTCGCACCGAGTGGATTGGCGACTACGCCTTCGATACCGGACCATCGCTACTAACTCTCCCGGCGATCTATCGCGATCTATTTTTAAAGACTGGAAAACGGATCGAACATATTCTAAAACTGGAGCCAGTCGACCCAGCATTCAACTATCACTTTGCCGATGGCAAGTCTCTGACCTTCCCAAACCTGGCGCTAAATAAGGTTTATGACGAGATTGAAAAATCGTTGGATTCCAAAACAGCAGATGAATGGCATCGATTAATGCAACGTGCCGAACGCATGTGGGATGTGGCGCGCGGTCCATTCGTTGAAGCTGAATTGGAGTCAATCCCCAATTTGATGAAACGCAAGAACTTTCTCTCCGATATAAAGATAATTTCACCTCTGACTTCGCTGCGAAAACTTACTGGGCAATACACGCAAAGCCCTTACCTAAGTAAAATTGTCGATCGTTACGCCACCTACTCTGGTTCGGATCCAAGGAAAGCACCTGCCGTTCTATTAACTATTGCCTTCATTGAAAGTTCCTTCGGCGCTTGGCACATCCAGGGCGGAATCGGAGCGCTTAGTACCGCGCTCGAAGATCGGGTTAAAACTTTAGGGGTGCAGATCCATTTGAATTCCGAGGTAACTCAGATTCGAAATGATGGCTCAAAGGTGCTGGGAATTACGACTGCCTGGGGCGAAGAGGTAGACGCCGATATCGTGGTTGCGAATGCCGACGCTGATCTGGTTTACAACAAATTGCTATCTAGCGAGTTAAAAGTAGCGAAGAGCGAACGTCGTAAATTGCAGCGCTCCGAAAAATCGTTGGCCGGCTTCTCATTGCTTTTAGGGTTAGATAACTCGAAGCTGAGCACTCCGGCGCCGAAACTCAACCATCACAATATTTACTTCCCTGAAGATTACGATCAAGAATTCAATGAAATTTTTGATTTAAAACGCCCAGTCTCTGATCCCACAATTTATATTTGCGCACCCAATGACCCATTGATGGTTAAAAGCGAAAACAAAGAAGCTTGGTTTGTATTGGTGAATGCGCCACGTCACGAACCACAAGGCGGATGGGATTGGTCGAACAATCCGCAAAGGTATGCACAGAAATTGATTGCAAAGTTAGATGCCTTAGGCTTAGAAGTATCCTCGCGATTGGATGTAATGGAGTTTCGCACGCCGTTAGATTTACAAAATAGCGTCAGCGCTCCCGGTGGCTCGATTTATGGAACCTCTAGCAATTCAGCCAGGTCAGCCTTTCTTCGCGCAAGCAATCGCTCCCCGCTTAGGAATCTTTATTGCGTTGGTGGCTCAGCACACCCCGGCGGTGGGTTACCGTTGGTTGGAATCAGCGCCGAAATCGTTGCCGATGCGATCGGCAAGGCTTAGTTATTGCGGCTTTTGTTATACCCATAACGCAGCACTGAAATAAAGCTCCAAGCTTGCATTCCTAGCCAGATCAAAGCGAGCGGTTCCACGAAATTTAGATTCAATAAGCTGGCAACAAGCGCAATTGCCAACAAACTTGCTCTGACTGGTCGCTCCGCAACCGAAACTATTCCAGTCTCGCGAACTCCTAAGCCGCCCATACGCGCTCGGGCGTATTCCTGGGTTCCGGCGAGCAACCAAGCGAGAAAAACGATCTCCAGATGAGCACCGATGGCATGGAAAGCTAGCGCCCAAAAAACTTCGGCTAGTCGATCTATAACTGAATCTAAGACCGCACCTCGAACGGAATCGCTATTTGAAGCGATCGCTACCGACCCATCAAGTCCATCGCAAAGCAATGAGAGGGCGAGAAATATCGGAGCCCACCAACTGTCATTAAAGCGCCAAAGTAAAATTGCAAAAACCAGCCCACCTATTGTTATTACATTTGGTGAAATTCTGGCTTTGTTGAGAAGTTTAGAAATTGCATACGAGATGCCCAGCCAACCTTTAACAATTCCAGTCACTGGAACATTGCCATGGAGCGCGCTCCACTTTTCATAGAATTCAGCGCGTTCCATGCCCAACCAATTTCAAATTTGTTGCAATTTCCAAAGTGGCGGCTGCGGTGTTCATTGTGTAGAAATGTAATCCAGGTACGCCAACTTCAAGTAACTGCTCACAGAGTTTGGTTGCAATTTCAACGCCCAGGGCGCGCACTGTTTCGGGTTCATCGGCAATTTGCGCAAACTGCGCTTCTAGCGCCGGCGGAATTGGAGTTCCGCTGAGCTCTGACATTCGCTTCAATTGTTTTACATTGGTCACTGGAAGAATTCCAGCAATGATCGGCAAACTTGAGCCAGCTTTTCGCAGGCGTTCGACCAAATTGATCCAATGTTCAATCTCGAAAAAGAATTGAGTGGTTGCAAAACTGGCGCCCAACTGTTCCTTGCGCAGCAGTACCTCAATATCTTGCGCGAAGTTCCCATTTGAAGCAGGGTGAGAATCAGGGAATGCCGCGACACCAATTTCAAAGCCACCAAAATCTTTTGCTAACTTAACCAGTTGATCGGCATGATCTAATCCGCCCGGCGTTGATACCCAGTGAGCTCCAGGACCACCCACTGGATCCCCGCGCAGCGCCAGAATGCTCTTTATGCCGGCCTTCTTGTACTGTGCCAAGATTTCTAGGAGTTCGGCGGTACTACTTCCGACGCAAGTTAGATGAGCAACTGTTGCAATGCCGGTTCGCTCGGTGATCTCTTTGGTAATCCGAATCGTTCGATCTCGAGTACTACCGCCGGCGCCATAAGTAACCGAAATGAATTCTGGGGCGAGCGCTGTGAGTTCAGCCATCGCCTCCCAGAGCCTGGCCTCTCCGGCCGCGTCTTTAGGCGGGAAGAGCTCGATTGAGATTGAAGTTGCCGCCATAGCGAGGCAGGGTACCGTTGCCACGTGGAATTATCTCCTGCTTCGAGCCTTTCAGATCTAAGAATCTCGATCAATGACGCCCTCTCCCAATTCGTGGCGCGTGAGAACCAGTATTTACGCACAATCGGACCAGAGCTAAACCCAGTGGCCGATGCGCTGGAGCGCTTCCTTTTGGATAGCGGCAAGCGAATCCGCCCACTCTTTGCCTATATCGGGCTGCTTGGCACGGGCACTGAAGGAAATCTGCCGCTATTAAAAGCGGCCTCAGCACTCGAGCTGGTCCACGTTTGTGCCCTTATGCATGACGATGTTATGGATGCCTCGGATACTCGCAGAGGCGCACCCTCAATTCATCGCGCCTTCGAGGCAATGCACGAAGCCGAAGGACTCCAAGGGTCAGCGACGCAATTTGGAATTTCTAGCGCCATCCTCTTGGGCGACTTGGCGTTGATTTGGGCGTCGAAGATGTTGCACGAGTCCGGAATTGATAATGAGGTCTTGGTCCGCTCGATACCTGTATACGACGAGATGCGAGTCGAACTCATGGCTGGTCAATATTTGGATGTCTATGAACAAGCCCTCGCCAGTCAAAGCGTGGAACGATCACTTCGTGTCGCACGCTACAAATCCGGCAAATACAGCATTGAGCGACCACTTCATTTTGGTGCGGCGCTCGGTAGCGCAATGTCTACAAAGTTGATGGCGCAATATTCCAAATATGGCCTGCCGCTAGGTGAAGCCTTTCAACTGCGCGATGATGTCCTAGGCGTTTTTGGTGACCCAAAAGAGACCGGAAAGCCAGCGGGAGATGATCTGCGCGAAGGCAAGCGAACTGTTTTGATGGCAACGACTTTCGAGCGAACCAGCGAAAGCCAAAAGGCAAAAATTGCCGAATTATTTGGCGACCCAAACCTGAGTCCAGAAGGTGTAAGCCAGCTGCAGGAAATAATTGTCGGCACTGGCTCGCTTGCTCATCTAGAGACTTTGATTGATTCGCTTACCTCTCAAGCGTTGACGGCCATCGAAGATCAAGAAATATCCGCAATTGCTCAAACACATTTGAAATCCATGGTTGATATCGCAATTCGTCGCACCGTTTAAGGAATAAGTTAATGCCTCGTCGCGTAAAAGGACCAACTGACCATGTTGTTATCGTCGGTGCTGGGCTGGCTGGTTTAAGTGCTGCGCTACGGCTTGCCGGGGCGGGACGAACGGTAACCGTAATAGAGCGAGAATCGGTTCCTGGTGGGCGCAACGGTTTACTAAATAAAGATGGCTACGCCTTTGACACCGGCCCAACTGTATTAACGATGCCAGATTTAATTGCCGACGCTTTGGCTTGTGTTGGCGAGGAGTTAAAAGATTGGTTGGAGTTAATCCCACTCCAGCCGCTCTATCGCGCCTTCTATCACGATGGTTCTCAGCTCGATGTCCATGCCGACACTGGAAAAATGCAGGCCGAGATCGAGAAGACCATTGGTTCTGACGAGGCGGCAGGTTATGGCAAGTATGTTGAATTTGTAACCAAGCTCTACAAGTACGAGATGAATGACTTCATCGATCGCAACATTGATTCCCCGCTGAACCTATTGACGCCAAACCTCGCAAAGCTAGTTGCCATCGGCGGTTTTAGAAAATTGGCACCAAAGGTTAATCAATTTCTTAAAGATCCCCGGACGCAAAAGGTCTACTCATTTCAGGCGATGTACGCTGGCGTCAGCCCACAACAGGCGTTGGCGATCTACGCAATTATCGCTTACATGGATTCGGTAAATGGGGTCTTCTTCCCTAAAGGTGGAATGCATGCGGTACCTCGAGCGCTAGCTGGCGCCGCAGAAAAGCACGGCGTTACTTTCAAATACAACACGACGGTAACTGCCGTCGAAAAATCAAATGGTCGAGCCGTAGCGGTTATAACTGAAGATGGGCAGCGGATTGAATGCGATGCCCTCATTCTAAATCCTGATCTGCCAGTGGCATGGCGTGAACTGCTTGGTCGCACTCCCCCATCCGTTAAACGACTTAAGTACTCACCCTCATGTGTAACCATGTTGATTGGTTCAAATAAGAGTTACGACCGTTTAGCTCATCACAATATTCATTTTGGGCAGTCATGGGATGGCGTTTTTGATGAGTTAATTACTAAGAAAACTTTGATGACCGATCCAAGTCTTTTGGTAACAGTCCCAACCCATGATGATCCTTCATTGGCACCTGCTGGAAAATCTTCCTACTACGTGCTGTTTCCAACTCCCAATCTCGATGCCAACATTGATTGGAAGAAGCAGACCGAGCCGTATCGCGATCAGATGATCAGAACTATGGAAGCTCGTGGTTACGACGGCTTTGGCGACGCCATCGAAGTTGAGCACATAACAACGCCATTAGATTGGCAGGCCCAAGGAATGGAGCGTGGCGCCCCCTTTGCCAGCGCCCATACGTTCTTCCAGACTGGACCATTCCGCCCGCGTAACTTGGCGCAGGGCTTTGAGAATGTGGTCTTTGCTGGCTCTGGCACCCAACCCGGAGTTGGTGTGCCGATGGTTCTGATTTCTGGTCGATTAGCAGCCGAACGAATCGTAGGAACTATCGCTTAAACGCCGATATCTTCATTCCAGAGTTCTGGTTCAGCGGCAATGAAATCCTTCATCAATTGCTTGCATTCATCCGAGTTCAGATTGATAACTTCAACCCCATTGGCCCGAAGCAAATCTTCTGCGCCCATGAACGTTTCATTTTCGCCCAAGACCACCCGAGGAATTCCATATAACAAAATTGCTCCAGTGCACATATTGCATGGTGAGAGCGTTGTATACATCGTTGCCTGCCGATAAATCTTTGCTGGCAATCGCCCGATATTTTCTAAACAATCAGTCTCACCATGTCGAATCGCGCTCTTCTGCTGCACGCGCTTGTTATAGCCCGTACCCAACACTTTGCCATCTACAACAAGAGCTGCGCCGATCGGAATTCCGCCTTGGGAACGTCCTTCTCGGGCTGCTGCAATAGCAAGTGCTAGAAATTCTTGATCCGACATGGTTCAACCTTTCTACATTTTCTCTAACTCAAGTTAGCGGATAGTTGTTATTACTTCTCAGACATCACTTTCTTGCCACCAATGATGGAGTAAAGGATGAACGAGATTGCAAAGCCAACTGGGAAGGCAATATCGCCAAAGTTTCCATTGTGCTTTGGCACAACGCCCGTGTAGTACTTCTGATTTGCAAAGAGCCAAATCGAAAGGAATACGCCGATAACGAAAGCAATTGGACCTGCTGGGTTTTCGCGCTTGGTAAATAAGAAGCGTTCGATGCTTGCGCCCTTACGAATTAACTTATCGGCGGCGATAACTCCAAGCCATGGTCCGATCCAGTAGGACATAACCAACAAGAAGTTCTCAAGATTTGAAGCCGGGTTGTCCATGGCGCTCTTAGCCAACAAGAAGCCAGCAATGCCGAAGATAACTGCAGCAATGCCACGACGTTGGGCTGAACCAAGCTTGAATCCGATGGTCAAGAAGGACATCGAACCTGAGTAAATATTAAGGACGTTAGCGCAGATCGAGCCAACAACAATTCCTAGAAGTACTGCCTTACCCAACCAACCTGGAAGAGCTGCAGTGAAATCTGAAACTGGGTTGGTCTTGGCGCCATAATCGCGCATGCCAGCAGTCACGGCTGCAGCACCAACGATTTGCAAAATGGTCGTTGAGAAGAAAAGACCAGCAGCTGCAAAACGACCACTCTTCTTTGGATCTTCGCTCTTTGGAAGATAGCGGGCATAGTCAGAGGCGAATGGGTTCCAACCGGCGGCATAGCCATAAACAGCACCAACGAAGACCAAGAAGGCTCCAGGAAATGGCTTGCCGTGAGTGGATAGATGGGACTTGCTTAGGGTGATTACCGCAGCAATACCAAAGACGACGATCAGGTATGGCATCAAGTACTTCTCAACGCTCTGGACCAAGTTGTGTCCAATAAATGCAATCGCAACTTGAATTAAGACAACAATTACTAAGGAAACTACGTTGCTGAGTTTGGTCAAGGTAGCAAGTGCGAAGGCACCGGAGACCGAGTTAACCGCAAACCAGCCAATGCCGGCAGCGCCTGCATTAAATATTGAAGGCAAAATATTTCCAAGTTTTCCGAAGGCGGCACGTCCGATAACCATCTGCGGAACGCCGTACTTCGAACCATCTTGCGTCAGAATATATTGGGCAAAGGCGCCTAGGGCGTTGCCAATCAAGATTCCGATTAACGCTTGAGCAAAGCTCAAGCCAAAGAAGACGCCAAGGGCACCAACATAAATGGTGGCGAACTCTAAGTTTGGACTCATCCAAGTTGCGAATAATTGTGAGGCTTTTCCGTGTCGATCTTTTTCCGGAATTGATTCAATTCCGCCTGGCTCTACGGCCATAACTTTGGCGCCGTATTCGCCTTCACGCATTTCTAGGTTGCTCATTGCTTAATCTCTCCTCTAAGTCGGTGAATTTCTCTGTCCAGTCATCGTCGACTCTGCGCAAAGGGTGGGCGGGGAGAGGTCCACACCCTCGATCAGTTGAGAGAACTCTCTATGAATTCTGAGTAAAAAGCGAGCGCGTCGCGTGCCGATCGCGAAGAATTATTGTGGATTTTTCCCGCGACTCTCAATCTCAGGTTGAGGGCAGGGCGCGCATAACTACAATTGAGCCACGATGGATGAGCTAACTGCAGCGGGGATTTACGAGCCCGAACTTCGCGCTTCCTATGCCGAATGCAAACGGCTTAATTCCTTGCACGGCAAAACCTATTATCTGGCAACACTTTTGCTCCCAGCCGCCAAACGCCCCTTCGTACATGCGCTCTATGGCTTTGCCCGTTACGCCGATGAGATCGTCGATGATCTAGATTCAAAGCTGAGCCAGCAGGAAAAAGCCAATGAGCTGGAGCGCTGGGGCAATGGCATCCTCGAAGATTTACGAACTGGTTCTAGCTCCGATCACGTGGGTGCGGCGCTAGTGGATACCGTCCAACGATTTAAAATCCCGATCCCATATTTTGAAGCCTTCCTGAAATCAATGACGATGGATCTAACGATCACCGAATATCAAACTTTCGAGGATCTCATGGTCTACATCTACGGCTCTGCAGTTGTAATCGGTCTGCAGATGGTCCCAATTTTGGGGCCACTAAGTGAGGCTGCCTACGAACCGGCAGAAAAATTGGGAGCGGCATTTCAATTGGCGAATTTCATCCGAGATGTTGGGGAAGATTTAGAGCGCGGTCGCATTTATTTACCAATTGTCGAGCTCGAGCAATTCGGAGTTACAAAAGCGATGTTGGCACAGCGAGTACTAACGCCAGAAATTAAAGCAGTACTGCAGTTTCAAATTGCCCGGGTTCGAGAGCTTCAAGCAGCAGCCAGTGTTGGCATTCAATTCTTAGAACCAGCCAGCAGAGCGTGCATTGAAGCAGCCAGTGAGCTTTATTGCGGAATTGTCGATGAGGTTGAAAAGATCAATTTTGAAATTTTTACTAAACGAGCGACAACTTCGACCTGGCGCCGAATTACCGTTGCTTTGCCAGCTTATTTCCGAGCCCGCGCTGCGCGCTGATTTTCTCGTCGCCCCCAAAACACCCAAAGGGTCAATACTCCAAGAACTAAGGCGAAACCAAAGAGCAAATCTTCAACTGGGGCAGAGGCGATGCGCACTCCAGTAATCGCGTGGCGATCGTAAATGACAATATTTCTGGAGGTAAGCCACCAATTTGTTAAAAGTTGAAACGAGACGATGATCGCATAAGAGGTCCAGAACACTTTACTTATGAGCAATCGCGTTCGAATCGCCCACATATCTATCGCGCCAGCAAGTAGAACTGAGGTCACCGCTAGTTGGGTATAGCTCATTGCGCTTCATCCCCCACTGGCCAATGTTTCTTAACGTTTCGCACTGCTTCCAGCGTCATGATCGCTGCGATTGGCACAATCAAAAAGAAGAGATACTCCTCGATCGGAATATGAAATGGCCCGAATTTTCCAACGATTTGCGCTGGATCAAAGCGCCAGTGACCCCGATGAATTGCGTAGGCATCCCAAATGGTGAAGACCGCTGCTACGGGTAGAACGCTAAGGGCAACGCGACCGACTCTTCGTAAGACTCGAACTCGAAGGGCAATCTCCAGCCAGAACGAACCGAGAACGGTGAAGAGCAACATTGCAAAATATCCATACTTGAGCACGGTTCATTCTCCCACTACCGAGCACAAATGCTACGCTCTAAGCAACGGGAGCCGAGAGATTGGCTGAGAGGATCTGAAATTCAGATCGACCGTCGTACCAGTTCGGTAATGCGAATTGGAAGGAGATCTGAATATGCATCTAAATTTCATGGCCACATTCATCACGGCTTGGGGATATCACCTTACCTATCTTGAATTTATCGCATTTATAACTTCGGTAGTCGGCGTCGGACTTGGAGTCTTTGGCCCCCGATCGACTTGGCCATGGTGGAATATCAGTTCGCTGTTATACGCCGCTCTCTTCTACGAGCAGAAGTACTACGCCAGCGCAGCTTTGCAATTTATTTTTATCGCAGGTGGTTTTTGGGGTTGGTTTGGTTGGGGGGCGAAGGGTGCAACTCCAGCAAAGGTAACCCGCAAAGAGAAAATTATCTGGGGGGCGGTCTTCTTAATCTCATGGGGCGCGCTCTATCCCTTCTTAAAACGAATTGGCGCCGCCGCCTCGCTAACCGATGCCTTTGGCTTCGTAGGCTCATGTATCGCCCAAATCTTGATGGTCCTCGAAAAATATGAGAGTTGGCCGCTATGGTTTGTAGTTGACGGGGTCTACACCTATCAATTCTGGCGTGGTGGTAGCTACCTCACCGCTATTCTGTATTTCATATTCGTGTTGATTGCAGTCGCGGGTTGGAAGCGATGGTTAAAGGAAGCGAGTAAATGATTACCGAAGTGGAACTTGATCAACTGACTACAGAGATTCTTGACGCCTCGGCAACTTGTGGAAATTCCATTGTTCTCACTATTGATGGGCCAGCTGGTTCTGGAAAGACAACCCTGGCCGCCGCACTCGAAAGTCGAATTGCCTCATCAGGGCGAAGCTCAACAACGATTCATCTCGATGATATTTACAATGGTTGGGAAGATGCCTTGGGCGCCTCACTTACCGCGAATCTGAAGGAAAAAGTTATCCCAGGAATTGCTTCTGGTCATGCCTTCTTACTTCCCCGATTCGATTGGGTACTTTCCGAATATTCCAACCCCATGATTTACCTACCCAATGAAATCGTAATAATCGAAGGTGTTGGAGCTGGACAACGTTCGATCCGGGAACACGCCACCTTAGCCATCTGGATATATATCGATTCAGATGTGGGGCTAGCGCGAGTACTGGCGCGCGATGGCCAGACCGTCAAAGCACATATGAGGCAATTCCAACGAGCCCAAAATGAACATTTTCTTAACGAGGGCTCAGAGTTAGCCGCGGATTACCGCTTAAATGGCGCGCCTTAAGCCCTTCCGCCTTACTCCATTCTCTAAGATTTAAGGGTGCCTGACCTTTCTGGTGAAATTCTTGATGGACGATACCAACTTGGAGAGCTAATTGCTTCCGGTGGTATGGCTGCCATCTATGCCGCCACCGACCTCCGATTGGATCGGACGGTCGCCGTAAAGGTGATGCATGATCATTTGGCAAATGATGAATCGTTCGTAAATCGCTTTATCCGCGAGGCCAAGGCCACCGCTTCGCTAAATCATCCAAATGTGGTTGCGATCCAAGACCAAGGTTGGAATGAGGGCGGGGTCCAAGCGGTCTTTCTCGTCATGGAATTCATCGATGGCTTTACCTTGCGCCAAGTTATGACCGAACGCGGTGCCATGTCACCTGCGGCGACCATTACCTACCTGTTGCCGATATTGAGCGCATTAGCGGCGGCCCACAAAATCGGGATCGTGCACCGCGATGTTAAACCAGAGAATATTTTGATTTCAAAAGATGGCCGAGTAAAAGTTGGCGACTTCGGCTTGGCCCGAGGCGTCGGCCTAGGCAAGACAATGACCGCCGATGCCAGCGTGATCCTAGGATCGGTCTCTTATCTCTCTCCGGAGCAAGTTCAACGCGGAATAACCGATGCCCGCAGCGATCTGTATTCGCTCGGTATTTTAGCTTTTGAAATGTTGGTTGGTCGTAAACCTTACGAAGGTGAATCAGCGATTCAAATTGCCTATCGACATGTAAATGAACAGGTACCGCCACCTTCGAACTTCGTCTCTGGTATTTCCAGCTCACTAGATAAATTAGTTCAATCTATGACGGCAGTTGATCCAGATCAGCGCCCCAAAGATGCAGGCGTGGCATACGAGATGGTTCTAGCTATTCAATCGGAATTGGATCCCGATCGGCCACAACTTAGTTTGGAACTTGATCTACCAAATACAGATCGATCTACAACGCCCAAGAAAAAACCGCGGCCACAAGTTCGGGTGGGAGCTCGTAATGATCTCAATCCCATGAACGCTAATACTGTTGTGAGTAAACCTGCCGTTCGAGAAGATACTGGCGGTACCAAACCTAAGACAAGTCGAGAAAAACGAAAAAAGAAATCCACTCGAAGGTTTGTAGTTCTCATTGTTTTACTTGCACTTATCGGGGGTGCGGCGGCTTGGTATGAATACTCTGGACCGGGTTCAAAGATTTCAATCCCTTCACTGGTTGGACTCTCTGCTAAAGAGGCCGATGCCGCACTAACACCTTTGGGCTTGCACTCCACCGTATTAGCAACCATCTTTAGTGAGGATGTAGCTCGAGGCAGAGTAATCACTAGCAACCCAGGTGGTGGCGCGAAAATTGCCGCCGGTGGCAACATCGACTTAACGGTTTCCAAAGGTAAAGAGCGGTTGAGCGTTCCAACTTTGATCGGCCTTTCGGTTACTGCAGCTCAAGCCCAGATTCTGAGCGCGGGTTTGAAACTCGGCAATGTCACTTCAACTTATAATTCTAAAGTTGCGAAGAACGCCATTATTTCGGAATCTCCAAAAGGTGGCACCAAAGTTCGCCGCGATACGTTGGTAAATTTTGTCGTCAGCCAAGGAGCTCAACAAGTTGCAGCCGTTAGTTATGTTGGTCTCAGCGGCGACCAAGCGTTAAATGAGTTAACGACCGCGGGCTTTAAGGTAACCACCACTTACGTTTACAGCGATACCTTTGCCGCAGGCGCCGTAATCTCCCAGACCCCAGCTGGCGGTACCACACTAGATAAGGGCAGTGCAATTTCGCTACTTATTTCCCAAGGACCCGAGAGCGTCTACATCCCTAACGTCTTCTCGCTCACGGCGGAGAACGCCACTCGAACGCTCGAGAATCTACAACTTCAAGTAATTGTTAAATCGATGGGCACCAAGAAAATTAAAACGGTTACGCATATCTCCCCCGCTATTGGCACCAAGGTCAAGCGTGGGTCTACGGTGGTAATAACTGTCGGATAGGCTTGCCTGATGGTCGCTCCGCTATTACCTCGAATTGGCGCCCATGTCCCGACTTCTGGTGGCATGGCCAAGAAATCAATTGCCTATGCGCAAACTATTGAAGCTGAGGTCGTTCAAGTATTTGCTTCAAACCCACGAGGATGGGCAATGCCTGAAGCAAACCCGGAAGCTGACAACGCCTTTCGAACCAGAGCTGAAGAGCTA
Source organism: uncultured Actinomycetes bacterium (assembly GCA_903873185.1). Taxonomy (GTDB): domain Bacteria; phylum Actinomycetota; class Actinomycetes; order Nanopelagicales; family Nanopelagicaceae; genus CAIMZW01. The sequence continues at coordinate 5,018 of CAIQNN010000064.1, read as the reverse complement.
GATATCGAAAGTTATGTTCATGCCCCATTTTTGATCAACTTGGGTTCACCAACGGTCTCCACTTACGAGAACTCACTCGCCGCCACCGCTTATTCGCTTACTCGTGGTCGCCAAATCGGAGCCAAGGGCGTTGTGATTCACACCGGATCTGCAGTTGATGAATCGCATATTGATAACGCCTGGAAACAAATTCACGAAGGCATGATGCCGGTCCTTAATAATTTAACTGATGAAGATCCATGGCTCTTGCTGGAACCAACTGCCGGCCAAGGTCAATCTTTAGTAAAGAAACTCGATGACTTGACGAAGTATTTTGATGCCCTCGAATGGCACCCTAAAGTTGGCGTCTGTCTTGATACCTGCCACGTCTTCGCCGCTGGTCATGATATTCAGATCAAGGGCGGCATGACCGCGACCTTGGATCTCTTGGTAAAAATCGTGGGTATCGAACGCATTCAATTAATCCACGCCAATGATTCAATGGATGTTTGCGGCGCGCTAAAAGATCGCCATCAAAATATCGGCCAGGGCCACATCGGTTCAAAGCCATTTGAAGAGCTACTGGCCCATCCGGCCGTTACGAACGCCCCGCTAATTCTGGAGACGCCAGGACAGGAACCAGAACATGGCAGCGAAGTCGCGCTCTTAAAAAAGATGCGCTCAAAAGTAAAGTGAAATTAGCGAAAAACAAGCCCGCGCTTGCCGCACTACTTCTGACGGTTGCCGCCTTTTGGGGTGGCTCCTTCGTAGTAATGAAAGGTGTTTTAAACCGCCAAGATGTAAATTCGTTTCTCGCTTGTCGCTTCATAATTGCCACCCTGCTTCTCATAGCTATCCGCCCAAAGGCACTTAAATTAATTAATCGAAAATTTCTAGCCAAAGGCGCCTTGGTTGGCCTCTTTTTAGGCACTGGCTATATCTTTCAAACCTTTGGCTTAACCCTGACAACCGTTGCCAAAACTGGTTTCATCACCGGGCTTTACGCAGTTGTCGTTCCCTTAATTTCAGCTGGGTTGCTAAAGCGGCGAGTCACTCGATTGCAATGGTTAGCGGTTGGTTTGGCTACCATGGGTCTACTACTTCTCTCCTTTAAAGGATTCTCCGTTGGCGTGGGCGAATTCCTAGTACTAATAAGCGCAATTCTCTTTGCTCTGCACATCGTTGCTCTGGGCGAGTGGAGCTCTGGGATGGACACTTACGCGCTCACCATCGTTCAACTCGGGACGGTCGCTGTAATTACAACCTTAGGCAGTTTCAAGAGCGGTTTTCATCTGCCACCTGATGCTGGCGTTTGGCGAGCGGTATTTTTCACCGCCGTTTTCGCCACCGCTTTTGCTTTCATAATCCAAACCTGGACCCAATCATTTATGCCACCGACCACAATCGCCATTATCTTGACCATGGAATATATCTTTGCCGCCGGCTTCGCTGTGATCTTCGCTAATGAGAGCCTCACCGTGAAGACCCTGATTGGAGGTGCAATGGTGATCGCTGCCATGTACTTGATAATTTGGGCCGAAGGCCGTGAGAAGATTACGACATGATCGATCTGCGCTCCGATACCGTTACCAAACCCTCTGAGGGCATGCGCCGCGCCATGGCTAACGCCGAAGTTGGCGATGATGTCTACGGCGATGACCCGACCGTTAACTCATTGGAAGAGCGAGTTGCTCAGATGTTCGGAATGGAAGCCGGAGTTTTTACCCCATCAGGTTCCCTTGCCAATCAACTGGCAATTCGGATGTTGGTCAAACCCGGTGAAGAGTTAATTTGCGAAACCAATTCGCATATTGTGCGCGCCGAACTTGGCGCCGCCGCGGTCTTTAGTGGAATTACCACTCGTACCGTTTTAGCACCCCGCGGACTTTTAACTGCCGAAGATCTGATCGCAATCGCGCGGCCAGATTCCGGTCCCTATTTGGTATCCACAACTGCGCTAGCGGTTGAGAACACTCACAATTTCGGTGGCGGCACCGTGCAGCCGATAGCCGAGATAGCAAAACTTCGAAAGCTTTCGCAAGCACTTGGTTTGGGATTGCACCTAGATGGGGCTCGAATTTGGAATGCTCATATCGCATCTGGTACCTCCTTCCTTGAGTACGGCCAACACTTCGACACCATTAGCGTTTGCTTGTCGAAGGGCTTGGGTGCTCCGGTTGGTTCGGTAATGCTTTCTACAAAAGAGCGCGTAACAAGTGCCAGACAATGGCGCAAGCGTTATGGCGGCGGCATGCGTCAAGTTGGAATCTTGGCAGCGGCTGGTCACTATGCCTTGGATAACAATCTGCAACTGCTAGCAAATGATCATTCCCGCGCGAAGTCGCTGGCAATAGCTTGCGCGAACGCAGTGCCCAGCGTGATAAATCCACTTGAAGTAGAAACCAACATAGTTGCTTTGGATCTTCAAGGATTAAATATCACTGCGGCGGAATTAAATGCCCAGTTAAAGTCGGCGGGAATTCTTTCCAGTGCGCTTGGTCCCAAATTCTTGCGATTGGTAACGCATCTGGATATTACCGATTCCGATATTGAAACTGTGACGCAGGTGCTACCAGAATTACTTAAGCGCGCCTTCGTGGCGTAAGAACCACTCTTTAGCGTCAAGGCCGTAAGCATAATTTCCTAACGCGCCACCAGATTTAACTACTCGATGACATGGCACGATTGGTGCGATTAAATTTCGGGCGCAAGCACTGCCAGCCGCTCTGACGGCATCTGGAGAGCCAGCCCGCTTTGCGATTTCGGCATAAGACATGGTCTTCCCTACCGGAATTTTGCGCATCACTTTCCAAACCGCCTGTGAGAAATCAGCGCCGGGTTGTCGCACCTGTATCCCACCAAAGGCGGCTAAATCGCCTTCAAAGTAATCACTTACCAGGTCACTAATGATCGGAATACTTTTAACGGTGGTGATTTTTCGAGAAGAATCTTCAACATCCATTCGGCTCAATAAATCTTCGTAACTGGTGAAACCGGCACCCAGAAGTACATGTTCATCACTTATCAAATAGAGAGCGCCCACCGGTGTCTTGAATAGGGCGCGTTGTAGCATCCCCAAAGTCTATTCCTGATTTTGCAGTTCGGAAATAACTTTTTGAAACTCCCCGGAAATAATTAGCATCTTGCGTTTTGAAGTTAGCCCCGACTTCACCTTAATGTCACGTTTTGGGATCTTCAGTACTTCGGCCAGGAGCTTTATTACCGCTTCGTTCGCGCTGCCATCAACTGCTTGCGCGGTTACAGAAATCATAAGTCGGTCATCGCGGCTACCCCCCACGTGATTATGGGCGGAGCCAGGTTTTACATAAATTGGTACTAGCATCTCTTGACAAAACTTTAGATTTGGCGATCCCGAAGCATCTCGGCAACCAAGAAAGCTAGTTCAAGGGATTGGGTGTGGTTGAGTCTTGGATCGCACGCCGTTTCATAACGCATCGCCAAGTCCTCATGCGAGATTTGCTCCCCGCCGCCGACGCACTCGGTGACATCGTCGCCAGTTAGTTCGATGTGAACCCCACCAGGATGAGTGCCTAGAGCTTTATGTACCTCAAAGAAACCGCGCACTTCGTCGGTGACATCTTCGAAGCGTCGAGTCTTATAACCGCTGGGGGCTTCATAGGTGTTGCCGTGCATTGGATCGCAGACCCAGAGCACTTTGGCTCCCGATTTAGTAACGGCATCGACCAAGGCCGGCAGTTTTTCGCGAATTAAGCCGGCGCCCATTCGGGTAATGAAAGTTAATCGTCCTGGCTCGTTATCCGGATTGAGTTTGGCAATCATGGCCAAGGCATCTTCTGGAGTGCTCTTTGGTCCGAGCTTGATTCCGATTGGATTACGAATCTTCGAGGCAAAATCCATATGGGCGCCATCTAGTTGACGGGTGCGCTCCCCGATCCAGACGAAGTGAGCCGAGACGTCATATGGAAGTTGGGTCCGGGAATCAATGCGGGTTAACGCTTTCTCGTACTCGAGAATTAGCGCTTCGTGGCTGCTATAGAAATCCACGGTTTTAAAGGCTTCTGGATCAACGCCAGCTGAGGCCATGAATTCCAGGGCTCGACCGATCTCATTGGCCATCTGCTCGTAGCGAGCGCCATATCGCGGATCGTTGATAAAGCCCTTATTCCATTCGTGAACCTGGCGAAGATCGGCAAAACCGCCCTGGGTAAAGGCCCGTACTAAATTCAAGGTTGCCGCGGAGGTGTTATAGACCTGAACCAAACGATCGGGATTTGGGGTCCGAGCTTCGAGGGTAAATTCCAAATCATTTACGGCATCGCCGCGATAGGCCGGCAGAACTACCTCGCCGCGAGTCTCTAAATCATTGCTTCTTGGCTTGGCAAACTGGCCAGCCATTCGGCCGACTTTAATGACTGGCAGGCTAGAGAAATATTGAAGCACAGCTGCCATCTGCAAAATAGTCTTGATGCGATTTCGAATTGAATCCGCGGTTGCGGCGACAAAGGTCTCGGCGCAATCGCCACCCTGTAACCAAAAGGCGCGACCAGCAGCAGCCTCGGCGATTCGAGCTTTGAGATTGTCGCACTCGCCCGCGAAGACCAACGGTGGCAACTTTCGAAGGGTGCCGACCGCCTTTGTAACTGCCTCTCCTGTTGGACCACCTGGCCAATTGGGCTGTTGGGCCGCAATCAAGCCAGGAGTGAACAGGGAATCAATATCTACCACCGCGGAGGTGGAGTTGGAATCGCGCGCTTCATTAGTCAGCATGGTTGTAATCGTAGGGAAATTGTTCGCCGTAAGGCGCGCAATTAACCGAAGAAGATCTCCGCTTCTGCATAGAGGGATGGGTCAACAAGCTTTAGGTGGTCGGTTGCGCTCGCCAATGGGACTCGAACGATGTTGGTGCCATGAAGGGCGGTCATCTTGCCCCAGTCGCCATCGTGAACTGCAGTGATTGCCGAAAGTCCAAAGCGCGTAGCAAGTACTCGATCAAATGCAGTGGGGGTACCACCTCGTTGAATATGTCCGAGAACTGAAGTTCGTGCCTCTTTGCCGGT
>CAIQNN010000063.1 GCA_903873185.1 uncultured Actinomycetes bacterium | reverse complement strand
GGAATCGCGCTTCTCGTAGATCGTAAACGCGGAAAACGAAATATTCAGATTGCCGATGATGAGGCTTCCAGTGTTGAAGCAGCGAGTTCAATTGATGAGCCCGACTCAGACGAACCACTTGCTTAAGGCTAACTAACCTAAAATGAAGTGGGCCATAGTCATAAATCCTTATTCCGGTAAGCGTCGGGGTATGAACTTAGGTCATGAATTCAGGAAGCTTGCCGTCGAAAAAGAGATAGCTATTGTCTGGATTTGTGGTGCAACTGCTCAAGAATCCCGAGATCTATTGGCGGCCGAGGTAAAGGCTGGAGGACTAGACGCTGTAGTCGTAGTCGGCGGCGATGGTTTAGTGAATCTCGTCGTACAAGAGCTCGCTAAAACTCAAATTGGCATGTCAGTAATTGCTGCCGGAACTGGGAATGATTTTGCCAGAGCCAGTGGTACTTTCGACATGACCGTACCTGAACTCTTTCAATTAATGACAACTACCTCGCCCTCAGCCATTGATCTTGGCAAGGTAGAAGTCGGGGGAGAGCAGAAATGGTTCTGCCAGATCCTGAGCACGGGTTTCGATTCGGTAGTTAACGAGAGAGCAAATAGATTTCTTCGCTTACATGGGAAAATGAAGTACAACATTGCCACAGTTATCGAATTACCAAGATTCTCACCGATCGAGTATCAGATTGAGATAGATGGCGCTAAACAGTCAACCAAAGCAATGCTAGTTGCCATCGCAAACGGCCCAACATATGGCGGAGGAATGAAAGTCTGTCCTGATGCCGATCGTAAGGATGGACTTTTCGATGTGTTGATTCTGCACCCGCTGCCAAAGTTGGAATTCATCGCAGTCTTTCCCAAGGTTTTCAAGGGGACGCATGTAACCCACCCAAAGGTGGAGATATTTCGGGCGAAGAAATTGACGCTATCGGCGCCAGCTCGGGCTTATGCAGATGGTGAAGATTATGGAAGCTTGCCATTAACGGTGACTTCTGAACCGCAATGCCTTTTAACTTGGTCTCGTTAGTGGAACTTTCGCCAGCAGAAAGATATGCGGCCAATCAAAGAAAGATGGCCCACCCAAAGACAATCGAATTCGCCAGCTCGTATCCATTCGAGATGGATGATTTTCAACTTCAAGGTTGTCAAGCTTTAGAAGATGGCCATGGGGTGCTCGTTGCAGCACCTACCGGTGCCGGCAAGACAATCGTGGGGGAGTTCGCAGCCTTCCTGGCAATTAAGGAGGGCAAGAAGTGTTTTTACACGACTCCGATTAAGGCGTTATCAAATCAGAAGTACCAAGATTTGTGCACTATCTATGGCGATGAGAACGTTGGATTACTTACTGGCGATACCAGTTTTAATTCCGAAGCACCCATTGTGATTATGACAACTGAAGTACTCCGAAATATGCTCTATGCCGGTTCCAGTACGTTGCGAGATCTTAAGTACGTAGTCATGGACGAAGTACATTATTTGGCGGATAAATTCCGCGGTGCGGTTTGGGAAGAGATATTGATTCATCTTCCAGAAAGTATCCAAGTTGCTTCGCTATCAGCCACAGTTTCCAATGCGGAAGAGTTTGGCGATTGGTTGCAAACAGTTCGCGGCGACACCAAAGTGATTGTTTCTGAAATTCGGCCCGTGCCGCTCTATCAGCATGTGCTCTTCGGGAATCGGTTACTCGATCTTTTTGTTGATCAGGGTAAAGTAAATCCTGAAATCCTAAGGCTTGAACGGGAATCGTATAAGCAGGTCAGAGTTCATGCTGGTGGAAATAATGGTGGCAAGAAGAATTGGCACGAACGGTCAAAACTTACGCCGACTATTAACGCTATCTCGCGCCCCGAGGTAATCGACAAACTAGATCGCGAGGGTTTACTCCCTGCAATTACCTTTATCTTTTCTCGTAAAGCCTGCGATGCTGCGGTGCACCAATGCTTGACCGCTGGAATTAGATTAACCACAGCCGAGGAACGTTCTGAAATTCGAGCTGTGATTCACCGAGCCACCAAAGGTATTCCAGAAGAAGATCTATTTGTCCTTGGTTTTCACGAGTGGTCCGAGGCGCTAGAGCGCGGTATTGCTGCACATCATGCCGGCTTGATTCCCACTTTCAAGGAAGTTATCGAAGAACTATTCCAGCGCGGCTTTGTCAAAGCAGTTTTCGCTACTGAAACGCTGGCATTGGGAATAAATATGCCAGCTAAGACGGTAGTCCTTGAAAAATTGACTAAGTGGAATGGCGAATCTCATGTCGCCGTCACACCTGGTGAGTACACGCAACTAACTGGTCGTGCTGGTAGACGTGGTATCGATATCGATGGCAACGCCGTTATTTTATGGACCAAAGATGTCGACTCTGGTTCGGTCGCTGGTTTAGCTTCTACTCGAACTTATCCATTGCGAAGTTCCTTTAAGCCGACCTACAACATGACAATTAATCTGATCTCACAATTCGGTGCCGATCGCGCCCGCACCTCTCTTGAGGCATCATTTGCGCAATATCAAGCTGATAAGGCGGTCGTTGGACTTGCTCGCCAAATAACTCGAAATGACAAGGCCATAGCTGAAATGTCACTTGAGGTCGAGTGCCATCTGGGGGATTTTCTCGAGTATGCCGAAATCCGAAGCGATATCTCTGAACTTGAAAAATCGATTGCTAAACGATCAAAACAGAAAAGATTACAAACCGAGGAAGAGATTCAAGAGTTACGAAAGCAGTTGCGCAGCCATCCTTGTCATGGCTGCGTGGACCGCGAGTCGCATTCGCGTCAGACCGAGCGAATTTCCAGAATTCGCCGCGAAAATCGTGGCTTAACGGAAAGAGTCAACAATCGCACCAATGTGATTGCTCGAAGATTTGATTTAGTGCAAATCATGCTCGAGAAGTACGGCTACATCGCTGACGGGGAGATCACTAAATCTGGAAAGTTGCTTTCAAAAATTTACGGTGAGACCGATTTACTGATCGCAGAGATGATCCGACTCGGCGCCTTTGATGCTTTGAGTGGACCAGAGCTCGTATCGGTGCTCTCTGCTTTCCTTTATGAGGCTCGAAAAGAGGAGAGTCCGAAGATTCCTCGTGGAGCAGTGCAAGAAGTTCTTGCCGAACTTGTTACAAGGTGGAATGTCATCCACGAAGATGAGATGGAAATCGGGCTTGAACCACTGAGAGCTCCAGATATGGGTTTCTGCTGGGCTTCGCACAGATGGGCTAGTGGTCACAGTCTTAGCGCCATCTTAAAGGGGACCGAGTTAACAGTTGGTGACTTCGTCCGGTCTACTAAACAGATCATAGATTTACTTCGACAATTATCGATTGCATCACCACATTTAAGTGTGACAATTGCCGATGCCCTTAAACGAATTGATAGGGGAGTGGTTTCGTACGCTGGGGGTGCACTTTGACTTTAATGCTGATTGATAGCGCATCACTTTGGTACCGAGCTTATTTTGGAATGCCGGATACCTTATTGGCACCGGATGGCACACCAGTAAATGCCATTCGTGGTTACCTTGATATGACAGCAAAATTGATGTCGGTGTACCGACCAAAACGATTGGTTGCATGTTTAGAAGGAGATTGGCGACCAACTTGGCGCACCGAGCTTTTTCCTGGCTATAAAGCTAACCGCTTAGATGCTGAAGGTGATGAAGAAGAGCCAGATACATTGACACCACAAATTCCGATTCTGCTGGATCTACTTGATGCTTTCGGAATACCTATGGTTGGCGTTGACGATTATGAAGCTGATGACATCATCGCCTCCTACAGCGTTGCCGAACCCGGACCAACTCGGATCGTCACTGGGGATCGAGATCTTTTTCAGTTAGTTGATGACAAGCGAAAAGTTGCGGTTGTGTATTTGGCGAAAGGGATTTCAAATCACGATTTAGTTGATATTAAATGGATTGCAGATCGTTATGAAATTCCGGGGGATCGCTATGCGTTATTTGCGATGATCCGCGGTGATGCCTCCGATGGCCTACCCGGAATTCGCGGAATTGGTGAAAAGGGAGCTGCAATTATCGCTCACAGTTTTACCTCACTTCCTGAAGTTATGGCTGCTGCTGCCAACGAGGATGAGCGCTTAACTCCCAATTTGCGCAAGAAACTGTTGGAAAGCGCCGAATATGCCGCAATCGCACCGAAATTAGCTCATTGCGCCTTAGATGTTCCACTTCCAAAGATGGACCTTTCCTTACCTAAGCGTCCCGATTCCTTAGATGAGATCTATCAATATCAAGCCGACTACGGCTTGGGAGCCAGCGTGGATCGACTTATCTCTGCCTTGAACTGGTGAGATAATTGCTTATGCGCTATTTGATAGTCATTCCGACCTATAACGAGCGCGAAAGCATTTCGGGGTTGCTCCAGCGAATTGACCAAATTCGCGCCAAAGAAAGCGCCCGAAAAATCGATATTTTGATCGTCGATGACAACTCGCCAGATGGCACCGCCAAATTAGTTGAATCATTGGCTATGGCTGAGGTTCATCTATTACATCGTGCTATTAAATCTGGCCTCGGTCCGGCCTATTTGGCTGGTTTTACTTGGGGACTGGAGCGTGGTTATGACTTCTTCCTAGAGATGGATGCCGATGGCAGCCACCTTCCGGAAGAGCTTTCCGCAATGTTCGCCGCCTCAGATCACGCCGATCTGGTTATCGGCTCCCGCTGGATTCCAGGCGGCTCGGTCGTTAATTGGCCATGGCAACGTCAAGTGATCTCTCGCTTTGGCACCTGGTATGCCTCAAGATTGCTGAGATTGCCTTATAAGGATCTAACTAGCGGCTTTCGGGTTATCTCTCGCAGAGCCATGGAGTCGCTGCCATTTAAAGAGATTCAAAGCAAGGGTTACGGCTTTCAGGTTGAAATTGCAATGCGCTTACATGACAGCAAATTCGCACTTACAGAAGTGCCGATTACCTTTGTCGAACGCGAATTTGGGCGCTCAAAGATGACTGGATCAATAGTGATCGAGGCCTGGCGGAATGTGACGCTTTGGGGTTTGCAGCGTTTAGTACATCGCCGATAATCTACATTATGTCAGATATTAGCCTTCGAGATCGCCCTGCCAGCGAGCGCCACTTCCCCAGCTAGCGCTACTAATTGATTGCGATCTCCTCGATTGGCAGACAAGAGCAGACCAAATTGCGATCGCCAAAGACGCCATCGATTCGGCCAACTGTCGGCCAATATTTCCCGGTATTTCCGATCTCCACATCATTTCCCGCCGGAAATGCTCCGATCTCTCTGGAGTACTTTCGCTCCCAAACCTCACGTACCAGATCGGCACTGGTGTGTGGGGCGAAGTGCAGTGGTGATTCTTCGTGGGTTAAATCCCCCGCTTCAATATCGGCAATTTCTGCTCGAATCGAGACCATTGCGTTAATGAAGCGATCGAGTTCGCGGATATCTTCTGATTCAGTCGGTTCAATCATCAAAGTACCAGCAACTGGGAAACTCACCGTAGGTGCGTGGAAACCATGATCCATTAGCCGTTTTGCAACATCATCAACCGTCACCCCAGATCGCTTGGTGATCTCTCGGAGATCGATAATGCACTCGTGTGCAATAAATCCGTGCTTGCCCTTGTACAGGACCGGGAAATGGGGATCGAGCTTCAGGGCTAAATAGTTTGCGGAAAGAATCGCTACTTCCGTAGCCTTCTTTAAACCATCGCCGCCCATCATTCGAATGTATGCCCATGAGATCGGCAAAATACTGGCCGAACCAAAAGGTGCCGAACTGACTGGACCGGGTCCGGTTGCTGGGCCTGCGCTCTCATCGAGTGGATGATTGGGAAGAAATGGCGCCAAATGAGATCGAGCGATAACCGGCCCAACACCAGGACCTCCTCCCCCGTGTGGAATGCAGAAAGTCTTGTGAAGATTCAAGTGCGAGACATCGGCGCCGAATTTTCCTGGTTGTGCCAAACCAACTAGCGCATTTAAGTTCGCGCCATCGACATAAACCTGACCACCGGCATCGTGAATCAATGCGCAAATTTCGGTAATGGCTTCCTCGAAGACACCATGAGTTGAAGGATAAGTAACCATTAACGCGGCAAGGACTTCTTGGTATTGCGCAATCTTTGCCTTTAAATCATCAACGCTAACGTTTCCTGCTTCATCACAAGCAACGACAACAACTTTCATACCCGCCATGACGGCGCTTGCGGCGTTGGTTCCGTGCGCGCTGGAAGGGATTAAACAGATATTCCTACTGGTTTCACCTTTGGAATCCAAATAATTTCTGATTGCAAGTAGACCAGCAAACTCTCCTTGTGATCCGGCATTTGGTTGCAGTGAAACTGCATCGTAGCCAGTAATGGCAATTAACCACGACGAAAGCTCGGCAATCAACTCCCGAATACCGGCGCTCTGCGAAATTGGTGCGAATGGGTGCAGTGAGGAAAATTCCGGCCACGTAACCGCTGCCATCTCGGTTGCAGAGTTCAACTTCATGGTGCACGAGCCCAATGGAATCATCGTGCGATCAAGTGCTAAATCACGATCTGCTAGTGCCCGCATATAGCGCATCATTGCGGTTTCAGAATGATAAGTATTGAAAAGCGGATGTGTTAGATAACTAGATGAACGAGTGAACTCGGTCGAAACTTTAGAATGGGTTTCGCTCTTGGTCCAAGCTATCCCCAAAATCTTCAAGACTTCGTCAAAGAATTCCAGGGTGGTTGTCTCGTCAAAAGAGATGCCCAATTTGTTATTGCTAAGTTTGCGTAGATTGATTCCGGCTTGCTCCGCGGCATTGAAGATTTCAATTGCACGAGGTGAGGAAAATGTCACCGTGTCAAAAACTTCACCGTCGGCAACTTCGAAGCCTGCTTTGACTAACTCCACCTGTAAAGTGGTAGCAAAGCTATTGACGCGCAGCGCAATTGCTTTCAAACCTTGCGGCCCGTGCCACATTGCATAAAATGCTGACATTACGGCAAGCAGAACTTGCGCAGTGCAAATATTTGAGGTGGCCTTATCGCGACGAATATGTTGCTCTCGAGTTTGCAGCGCCAATCGAAAGGCGGGATTACCATGAACATCAATACTTTGTCCTACGAGTCGACCGGGGATTGAACGTTCAAGGCCAGTTCGTACCGCCATAAATCCAGCATGCGGTCCGCCAAATCCCATAGGGACTCCGAACCTTTGAGCCGATCCAATGGCGACGTCGGCGCCCCACTCCCCCGGAGACTTGTAGATCGTTAACGCAAGCAAATCACAATCGATAATCGCAAGCGCACCAGCATCGTGCAGCCAGGAAATTGCAGAACTTGGATTCGCAATCTTTCCCTGGGATTGAACTTGTGAAATTACGCCACCGAATACTTGCACTCCGAGCGCCGCGAGCTTTGCCGCATTCATTTCAACTCGAACAACGGTGATCCCCAGCGGCTTTGCTCGGGTTTCGATCACTGCACTTACATGCGGATGAAGTCCCTCATCAATAGCAAAAACCGCGGCGTCATCGCCAGACCAAACTCTACGAGCTAGCGTCATCGCCTCGGCGGCGGCGCTGGCTTCATCCAACATTGAAGCGTTCGCAATTGCCAAGCCAGTTAAATCCGAGATCGCAGTTTGAAAGGCAAAGATCGCTTCCAATCTTCCCTGGCTAATCTCTGGTTGATACGGCGTGTACGCGGTGTACCAGGCAGGATTTTCTAAAACATTTCGCAGGACGACTGGTGGTGTGATCGTTCCGTAATAGCCGGCACCGATCAATGAATGAGCTACTTGATTTCGACTAGCCTTATCGCGCAAATCTGCAATCGTCGCCTCTTCAGAGATTGCTTCGGGAAGTGCTTCGACTAAAGCCGACGTCATTGCAATATTGGTTGGTACTACTCGAGCAATGAAAGCATCGAGAGAATCGGCGCCCAACTCTTTAAGCATGAGATCAATCTGACTTTGATCCGGTCCAATATGTCGGTCTTCAAAGCGAGAACGAATCTCACTCATTTGCTATCCCCTTACAATTCGGGCCAAGTTGCGTAACCTAATTCGACCTAAATTGTCGACTAGTTAAATCTCGGGCGTATGGGGTAAGGATAAAGATATTTAGGCGCCTTTGCGCTTCCTACGTTCGGCTAACTCATCGTTACTTTGAGCACTACTAGTGAAAGCACCATCTGAAACTCGCTCGCCTTGAAGGGTTGCTAACGAACCCTCAACCTCACTCCAGACTCGACCAATGGCGATTCCGAAAACACCCTGGCCGCCCTGAAGTAAATCGATAATGTCATCTGCGCTGGCACATTCATAAATTGAAGCGCCATCACTCATTAACGTAATTCGCTCTAGGTCTGAAACACCACGAGTTCGAAGATGCTCGACCGCTGCGCGAATATTTTGGAGCGAGACGCCGGTATCAAGTAGCCGCTTTACGATCTTCAAAACGAGAATGTCGCGAAAGCCATAGAGTCGTTGGGAGCCAGATCCGCTCGCCGGCTTAATGCTCGGCTCAACCAATCCGGTCCGTGCCCAGTAATCAAGTTGTCGATAAGTAATTCCCGCTGCCACACAAGCTGTCGCCCCGCGGTAACCAATATCGGTGCTCGGGGTTGCCACTGGCTGCTCTGAATCTGACATCTGATCGCTCACTTCTTTGGGGGAAGAACTTCGATTGAGGAAGTTTGGAACTAGTGGAAGCGTAGATTTCTTAGCCCTAACCCGCAATGACCGACACGCAAAACTCTCAACTTAAACTAAAGAGTTAGCCAACAAAATCCTCTGGGTTTATCTGATCTAGGAATTCCCGAAACTTTTCAACCTCGTCATCGGATTGATCTGGAATCTCAATCCCAGCCTCACCTAAAAGCTCCTCACTGGCAAAGATCGGTGCCCCCACTCGCAGCGCGAGAGCAATGGCATCGCTAGGCCGGGCCGAGAGCTCGCCTCCCCCAGAAAAGATAAGTTCAGCGTAGAAGATGCCAGCTTTGATCTCGGTCAAATGCACCTGTTCCAGTTTGGAGCCAAGGAGTTTAATAGTTGAGATCATCAGATCATGTGTTAACGGGCGAGGTGGGGTTAACTCTTGTTGCGCATAGGCAATTGCCGTCGCTTCGACTGCGCCAATCCAAATGGGTAGGTAACGAACTCCATCTACCTCTTTGAGAAGGACAATCGGCTGGTTTGAGGGCATCTCTACCCGCACGCCAATAACATCAACCGGCAGATAACTGCTCATTCCGGACCGATCCGAGTTAGCGCAAGCGTTGCAGGCCGGAGCGAACCAACGCGGCATGCAAACGAACTGAAAGTGAGGCAAGCTCTCGTTGAACTTCTTCGGCGCGAGCCTTGGCATCTGAGCTCTTTTGGCGCAGAAGCGGGGTAATAACCTGTTCAACCAGCCCAACTTCGCGATCAGCAGCGCTCTTGAAGGAACGTAAGTGGCGGGCTTCAATGCCAAATGCTGCGATCTCGGCCACCGCTTTTGCAACTGAAAGGCTATCGCCATCGTAATGGCGGCCGCGTAGGGAGATCAGCCCATAAGACTCAAGTTCAGTCAATTGCGAATCATCTAGACCGGAGGCGCTTAATAGCTCCTCGCGGGAGAGGCGAAGATCGTTCTCCTGACCGAAATTTGCTGGGGCGAATTCCCCATCAACGGTCGCAAGGCGTGGGGTGGCTATTCCACCAACCGCAGCGGCGGGCTCAAGTCCTCGATCTAGCGCATCCAAATTCTCTTTGATTACTCGAAGCGGCAAATATTGGTCGCGTTGGGCCTGAAGCACATAACGGAGTCGGTCCAAATCGATCATGGTAAATTTTCGATAGCCAGATGGGGTGCGTTGTGGATCGATTAGCCCTTCAGACTCTAAAAAACGAATTTTTGAGATCGTGATATCAGGGAAGTCGCCTCTCAACTTGCTTAGGACCTCACCGATACTTAAATAGGCCCGGGCTGGAACGCTCATCTAGCTCCCCTTTACAAAAAATGTTAACTTAAATTTGCCGAACTGAACTTCATCACCTTGGGCAAGCGCCGATTCTGCCACCGCTTGGCCATTTAAATAACTGCCGTTAAGACTCTCTAAATCTCGGACCACATAGGCCGATCCGATCGAATGTTCCACCACCGCGTGTTTCCTTGAAACCGTTACATCGTCGAGAAAAATGTCGCTACTCGGCTCTCTTCCTACGCTTGTATGCGCGATATTGAGCAGAAACCTCGCTCCCTTTCCAGGCCCCGAGAGACCAATCAGCATCGCTGAGCCCTCCGGAAGCGCCGAAATGACTTCGCGCTCCTGCGCTGAAAGCGATTCAAGGGAAGAGCCAAAATTTCCTTCTGGACGAAGCGCGCTCAGGTGGATTGTGGAGGTCAACTCGCCGGGAGTTGGTTGCTCGCTCACACGCTCCCCTTTTCACCTTAAAAACCTTGAGGTTCAACTACAGGATGACCCTAGGCGAGGAGGGGTTACGCGGTCAAGCCCTCGTACTCAGCAGCGCTGAGCAGCTCATCACTGCTACCACTTAGCTCAATTTCGGCGATCCAACCAGCGCCGTAAGGGTCGCTGTTAATCGCTTCGGGAGCAGAATCCAAGTCATTACTTATAGCAACTACCTTGCCGCTCACCGGCGCAAATATCTCGGAAACCGATTTGGTGGATTCGACCTCGCCGCAAACTGCTCCCGCAGCAACAATTTGGCCGACTTTAGGAAGTTGGATGTAGACGATATCTCCGAGGGCGCCTTGGGCAAAGTCAGTGATTCCGATTCGGACTATGGCCGAACCTTCTTTGGCTTCAACCCACTCATGCTCTTTCGTATATTTGAATTGGTTGGGCACTGATGACATAGCGCGATCTCCCGATCTACCTAGGTTTACCGTATTTAGAATGTAACTCTACTCAATACTTCTAAGCCCGCCACTCCCTCGGAGCTGCCAAAGACCTTGAACGGTATAGATCACACCGGTAAGTAGATAAAGCCCAATTCCCCAGATCGCGAAACTCCATCCAAGAATTGCCGCCAGTCGGCCAGCTCCATGGTCGCTTTTTAGCAGCAAAAAAGGAAAGGCATAGAGAAGATTGAAAGTGGCTGCCTTTCCCAAGTAAGTGACCTGGAAAACCGACCCGCCTTTAGATTTCAAAACTAGTAATACCAAAGCTAGCCACAAGTCGCGCCCGATCAACAAGAGCACCATCCACCACGGAATGAAATTTCGTATCGCTAAAGCAATCAACGTCGCGGCTATATAGGCGCGATCAATTGTTGGATCCATCATGGCGCCAAGTTTCGATTCCTGATGAAGGGCTCGTGCAATTTTGCCATCTAGGTAATCAGTTACCGCTCCAATAACAAGAACGACAAAGCTCGCAATGGCTAGATGTTTGGCGAGAAAGAGATAGAGAAATAGCGGGATTCCAAAGGCACGTAACAATGTAAGCGCATTTGGGATGGTGAGGACACTTCGCTCTGAATCCAATTCCCAACCTTTCTGAGATTCAACCAGTCGGGACGACAGGATTTGAACCTGCGACACCCAGACCCCCAGCCTGGTGCGCTACCAAGCTGCGCTACGTCCCGGCGACATTTTCGTCGCCTGGAATATTACTCCCGCTCTTTAACCTTTATGGCAACCTCGACGGGTGAACCAAGGAAACCAAACTCTTCGCGAATTCGACGTTCGATGAAACGACGGTATGACGGTTCAATCCACTCGCTAGAGAAGACCACAAACTTTGGCGGACAAATGGCAGCCTGCGTTGCAAAACGAATCTTTGGCTGTTTTCCACTTCGCACTGGAGGTGGCGTAGCCGCAATTAGCGCGCCAAGGAAGGAGTTCAACTTTGCCGTTGGAACTCGTTTCTCCCAACTGGCTAACGCAGTGCGCAGCGCCGGGGCTAACCGATCGCGATGCCATCCAGTTTTTGCAGACAGGTTGACTCGTTGCGCCCACGGATAACGTTCCAATTGTCGTTCTATTTCGCGATCCAATTTAACTTGACGATCTTCATCAACCATGTCCCATTTATTCATCACAAGAACCAGTGCTCGACCAGCTTCTTCAGCCATGGTGACAATTCGAATATCTTGTTCAGTTAAAGGCGCTGATGCATCCAACACAATTACCGCAACTTCAGCGCGATCCAGAGCATTAGCGGTTCGAAGCGATGCGTAGTAATCGGTGCCGCTGTCTTGGTGGGCGCGACGTCTGATTCCAGCGGTATCAATAAAGCGCCAAGTATCGCCACCAATTTCGATCAATTCATCAACGGGATCTCTGGTTGTCCCAGCAGCATCGTCGACTAGAACTCGCGACTCCCCCGCCAAGACGTTCAACAAACTGGATTTTCCGACATTAGGGCGACCAACTAGCGCAACCTTGCGAAAACCGTCATCAGCTTTTTCAGAACCAACTTCAGGCAGTTCGCGAACTAGTAGATCCAACAGATCCCCACTACCTCTGCCGTGAAGTGCAGAAACAAAGTGTGGTTCCCCTAAGCCTAAATTCCAAAGCCCGTGTGCATCAGCTTCTTCGCGGGGGCCATCAACCTTATTTGCAGCCAACAAAATCTTTTTCTTGGATTTCCGAAGTAGATCCACGAGCGCGCCATCTTCATCTAATGCGCCAACCTGAGCATCAATTACAAACATGATGACATCGGCTTCCTCAATTGCAAGTTCTGCTCCCGCAGTAATCTTCTCGGAGATTCCTTCGGGGCTCATCTCCCAACCACCGGTATCAATCAAAATGAAACGGCGACCATTCCACTCCGCCTGATACTTAACTCGATCTCGGGTAACTCCTGGAGTATCTTCCACGATCGCCTCTCGACGACCAATCATTCGATTCACTAACGTTGATTTTCCAACATTTGGTCGTCCGATTACCGCCACTGTGGGCAAACCCAATAAATTGCGATGCTCTAACCAATTCCAAATCAGATCGACAACCTCATCTAAATCTAGGGCGGTCGAATCCAATTCCATCGCATCTTCAGCTGGTCGCAACGGGGAAATTCTGCGAGTGGTATCAATCTGATCGCGGCCATCAAGCGCGGCCGCAACTTCAGAGGTTGAATCTGTTAAATTCAATTCTCGCTCTCGCCGGACCGCTCGCTCAGCTAAGTTGGCATATAGAAAAATTTTCATCTCAGCGTCGGGAACCACAACGGTTCCAATATCTCGGCCTTCGACGACAATTCCGCTTTTGGCATTTCCGATAATTTCGCGCTGAATTGCAACTAGAAAATCCCGAATCTCCGGCTGTTGACTTATCTGGCTGACGTTGTCAGTCACCCGCGCAGTACGAATTTCGGAAGTGATATCAACTCCCCCACAAGTGATGGTGGGATTAGTTGGATCGGTGACAAAGAGAATTGGGTTGAGTTTTAGCGCTTCAACCAGCGCTTTGGGTTCGGTGATATTTTCTTTAAGCCCTAACCATGTTGCAGCACGATAGAGCGCCCCGGTATCCAGGTAACTCCAATGAGCCCGGAGTGCAATCGCCTTCGCCGTGCTCGATTTGCCGGTACCGCTTGGACCATCAATTGCAACAACTATTCCGGCCATGAGCCAACCTTACTGGTGGGGCGGTGAGATCAATTTTCATCGAGATAACCGAGAGTGGATTTACTTATTACTTTGGGGCGTGCGCCGACCAACCTTTTGCCTTTAGGTGAGTACGCAATTTCTCGGCATCAACTGCCGATAGAGCTAGGGTGATTAAGCCAGTTTGCTGGCCGGGACTGTGTTCAATAGTCAGGTCTTCGACGTTTACCTGGGCCAGGGCACATTCTGCAAATAGCGCACCTAGCTGACCTGGACGATCATCGATGACAATGGGCAGGTAGGTGTAATCGCGAACTCTGGCGCCATGTTTGCCCGAGATTCGAGCTCGACCCAGCGCAGCTCGCTCGAATAAACCTTTAATCGTTAAGTCATCTTGTCGATTTATAGCTTCAGCCAGCGACGCGACCGACTCTTGAAAGCGGGCCAAAATTGGAAGGAGGTGGCTTCGATTGGCTATCAAAAGTGCGCTCCACAGCTCGCCGGAAGAACTTGCCAATCTTGAGGTATCGCGTAGACCAGCCCCTGCCAAATTAAGCGCAATTTCAGGCTGGTCGAAGATCGTCGCACCTAGCGCAGAACTGACTAGTTGCGGCAGTTGCGAGATCGCAGCCATCGCTAAATCGTGCTCTTCGGCGCCAATTACATAGGCCGTTGCCTTGAGCGCCGCGACAAGCTCGTTGGCGATCTCGAAACTGGCCCTCGAAATTGTGGAGGTTGGAGTCAATATCCATGCCCGGCCCTCAAAGAGATCGGCTTGAGCGCTCTCCACTCCTGATATCTCTCGGCCAGCCATCGGGTGCGAACCGCAGAATTGCATTGCTAGCGCTGAAAATTCTTCAACCTTATGCATAAGGTCAGACTTAATACCATTAACATCCATAAACGTTGACTTTGGGTTGGCCTCATATTCGGCTATTAACACCTCATAAGTGGCTTGGGTTGGAACGGCAATGATGGTTAATTCGGCCGGTGAGGTGAGCGGCTGAGAGGCGATTAAAGATTGTGCAAGATCTGAATTAGAGGCGCGCGAATCGGACATCTCGACCATAAAACCACGTTGGACCAAGCCCAACCCAATCGAGGTACCTATAAGACCAGATCCGACAATCCTGACGCGAGAAAAACTAGCCATTATTGAGCCAAATCTCGCCGTAAAACCTCGGCTCCGCGACGGTAAATATGTGAAATCTCCTCGTGGCGACGAGAAGAGTAGGCATGAATCATGACCCGAATTACCCTCGGCAAAGCTCCTGGAACATCGATCTCGGTTGAGCAGATGAGTGGAATTAGCCCCAAATCAAGTGAGCGGGCCGCCTTCGCCGGAAAGTCTGAGACCAAATCTTGGGTGGCAGTGAATTGGATCGAGATGAGATCCTCGCGCTCGAGTTGATTGGCTGCAAAGATCTCAGTCAAGAGTTCAACGACCGCCGACTCCATTTCAACTGGGTCGTCAGCTACCAGCTGCGTTGCGCCACGAATTGCTCTTACCTTCATGTTCGAATAATACCTTGACCTTCGTAGTTGGGCTGTAACCATTTAATGGTTTACCGATAAAACTTTTAAACTCTTTTAGCAGTTATGGAAAATCGACAATGCCGCTGCCCCTTTTTGGAGCAATTCACATTATCGATTTAACTCTTAACCTACCCTATTTTGCGCTTAGTAATATCGATAAAGTTATTTTAGCGCAGATTCTAATAACCATTTATCGCTAAATTGTTTTTCCTCTTATCGATTTATTTATTTAACTTTAAAACTTTAAAGAGGTTAGTAACTTCGACCTCGTTCAGGGATCGCCAGCGACCTTCCTTGGTCTCACCGAGCGAAAGCGGACCGAACTCGCTGCGGATCAACCTAAGCACCTTTAAATCGAGAGCTTCGAACATCCGGCGAACAATGTGATAACGCCCTTCATGAATGGAGACCTCTAGCCAGAAATGCTTCTGCGAAACCTCGCGAATTACCTGAACTGAGAGCGCCCTGGCAAGTCCATCTTCAAGTTCAATTCCATGCTCCAAGGCCTTAATCGACTCCTTAGAGAAATCTCCCTCGATCTCCAAAATATATTTCTTGATCAGACCGTACGAAGGATGGGTCGCTCGATGCGCCAAATCGCCATCATTTGTCAGGAGAATTAGCCCCTCGCTCTCGCGGTCCAGCCGACCCACGTGAAAGAGTCGCTCGTTTCGACCACTGAAGTAATCACCGAGGTTTGGGCGGTCTTCAGGGTCTGACATGGTAGAAATAACACCTGCCGGCTTATGAAACAGAAGGTAAGTTCTAGACTTATTTGTCTTAATTGTCTCACCATCTACTTCAATGGAAGCAGTTTCTGGATCTACTTTCGTCCCAAGCTCGCGAATTTGGACGCCATTGACACTTACGCGCCCTTCAGCGATTAACTCTTCGCTGCCTCGCCGACTAGCCACGCCGGCATCGGCGAGAATCTTCTGTAACCGAACTTCAGCCATTTCATTCCTTACCAAGTAATTGGGTAGGCGAAAAAACGCCCAAGGATCAAGGATAGGGCGTAGTCGAAAGGGTGGGAAATGCTCTTTGGGCTAGTCGGTGAGAGTGGCCAGAACCTCGTCCAATGTGTCCACGTCGGGAAGGAATGGGGCTAGCGCGGGAAGATCTGAGACCTCGTTAAGCCCTAACTTCTCGAGGAAAAATGAGGTGGTGCGATAGAGAATTGCCCCGCTCTCTGGCTCAAGGCCAGCTTCTTCGGCTAGGCCTCGGGTAACTAGCGTCTTCATAACCGCCTCGACATTTACGCCTCGAATTGCCGAGACCCGGGCCCGCGAAATTGGTTGGCGATAGGCAATCACAGCCAAAGTCTCAAGTGCTGCTTGAGTCAAGCGAGATTGTTGCCCATCCAAAACGAACTTCTCGACTACCGCTGATTGATCTGGGTGGCTGTAATAGCGCCAACCTCCCGCGACGTGGCGAAGTTCGAAGCCTCTGCCCTGCTCAACATACGAGTTAGCAAGCTCTACGAGCGCACTTGAGATCTCCTCAGTTGTGGTTTCGGTAACTTGAGCCAAGATCAACTCAGAGACCGGCTCATCAACTACCATCAAGATCGCTTCAATTGCTTGGTTAAGTTCTACTTTAGACATCTAGATCCTCTTCCGTATTGGTTTCAATCTCAGATACAGGTAGATCAAACTCGTTTCCAACCACAATCTCCCCAGATTCGCTGCCGGTCCAGGTGATGTGAAGCTCCCCGAGGGAGACAACCTGTTCAAAGCGCAAAACGCCCTCTCGATACAGCTCTAGCAAGGCAAGGAATCGAGCCACGACCACCAAAGTGGAGTCAGTCCCGTGAATTAAATGGCGAAAGGTGGATCGACCGCTCTGTCGAAGGAGCTCAACTAGCTTTATCGCCTCCTCCGCCACGCTCACCAGTGGGCGATGGATATGTTCAAGAGCGAGGGCGGGCGTAATTTTTGGTGACAGAACGCGTTGTGCGATGGCAGCCAGGCGTTGAGCGCCGACTCCGATGAGAACCTCGGGCAGTAGCGCAGCAAAGTGACCTTCAAGGGCAACGACGCGGGCAAAACTCTTCTCTTCTCGGCCTATCCGCCCAGCGAAGATCGCAGCAATCTCCTTGAAGGCTCGATATTGGAGCAAACGGGCAAAGAGTAGGTCGCGCGCCTCAAGCAAGGCGAGGTCTTCCTCGTCCTCAACCTCTCCCGAGGGCAGCAAGCGCGCTGCTTTGAGGTCTAGGAGGGTCGCTGCAACGACAAGGAATTCAGTGGTCTGATCCAGGTCCCAACCAGCTTCCGAGCCCTCTAAGCCTCTGATGTAAGCGATGAAATCATCTGTTACGACACCTAGCGCAACTTCAGTAACATCCATTTTGTGGCGCGAAATGAGCTGCAGGAGTAGATCGAAGGGTCCTTCAAAGTTACTTAAACGAACTGAGAATGAGAGCGCTGCATCTTGAGCAACGATAACCGTCACCTCTTGATCAACCACGATCTCATTCATGCGAGAAAGGTACTTGAAGGCGCGCTTGTCAGCGTAATCGCACCGCCGCTAGAGTCCGTTCATGGCAAAAGGCTCTTCAGAGGTTTCTCGTTTCGACGCTAAATCGACAAATCGGGATGACGAGGTCGCAACTACCTCAGGCGTCTTAAATCGCCCCCTTCGGGAGATCCCGGATATCGCCCCTTTGACCGTTCACAACGGCGCCACAGTTATCTCAGTGGTCAATCAAAAAGGTGGCGTTGGGAAGACCACGACCACAATCAACTTGGGCGCCGCCCTGGCCGAACTTGGTCGCCGCGTCCTGCTGGTGGACTTTGATCCGCAGCATTCGCTCTCGGTCGGACTTGGAGTTTCTACTCGGAAATTAGATGGCTCCATCTACAACTTGATGATGGATGAATCCACAAATATTGAAGATTTTCTGCTGAAAACCAGCGTCCCAGGGATGGACATGATCCCAAGCCATGAAGACCTTGCTGGAGCAGAGGGTGGGCTCATGAATGTAATTGCGCGCGAGAAGGTTTTAAAGCGCGTGCTTCAACCGGTATTGGATTATTACGATGTAATCCTGATCGACTGCCAACCTTCACTTGGACTACTTACGGTAAATGCGCTGACCGCCTCTCAAGGGGTAATTGTCCCGCTCGAATGTGAATATTTTGCCCTTCGCGGAGTTGCGCTTCTGGCGGACATCATCGGAAAGGTTCAGAAGAACACCAATCCAGATTTGAAATTGACCGGAATCTTGCCAACTATGTTTGATCGAAAGACAGTCCATAGTCGCGAAGTCCTAGAGCGAATTATGGAAGCTTTCCCAGAGCATGTCTTTGACACGATTATTGCGCGAACGGTTCGCTTCCCTGAAACGACCGTCGCCGGCGAACCGATCACAACTTATGCCAGCAATTCTTCTGGCGCTTCCGCCTATCGTCGCCTTGCCCGTGAATTAATTTCTATTGGAGGATCGAAATGAGTCGTCGCGTAAGTTTGCCAGGAGCTGATGAACTTTTCCGTACCACGACTACCTTGAGCGCTGTTCCCGCAGCTGCAACCGAAACGATTGCCTCCGAAGTGCAGGCAAGCCCTAACACACCAATCACGCCGGCGACAACGAAGTCGGTACGCCAAACCCCACGTCGCCGAGTTAATACCTTTGATCGCTCGCCCAGTGGTCGCGAGCGTCACGATGAGAAAATTACCGTCTACCTCTCACCTGAAGAACTTTACGATTTAGATCAGGCCAGATTGGCGCTACGAGGTGATTTGGGTCTTGCAGTGGATCGCGGTCGCATTGTTCGCGAGTCAATCGCAATCATAATTGCAGATCTAGAGACCAAAGGTGATCAAAGTATTTTGGCTCGCCGGCTTAGAGGCAGATAGTAATTATCTTGCTCTAGGGTGGGCTGCCGAATAACTTTCGCGCAGTTTATCTATGGTTATTAAAGTATAAATTTGCGTTGTGGTTACAGATGAGTGACCTAGTAATTCTTGAACTACTCTAATATCGGCACCGCCATCCAGTAGGTGCGTCGCAAATGAGTGCCGCAACGAATGCGGAGAAACTTCTCGTTCAATCTTGGCTCTGGCGGCCGCTAAAGTGATTATTTCCCAGGCACTTTGGCGACTTAGACGTTTGCCTTGACGATTTAAAAAAAGGGCATCGTTGCGCCGCTCGGTAAGTAAACCAGGTCGCACTCGCACGAGATATTGATCAATGGCCTCTCTGGCATATTTTCCGATGGGAACCACCCGTTCTTTCCCACCCTTCCCTTTTAATTTGATGGCAAAAGAATTCAATTCTTGCAACTTCGAGATATCGGAGAGATTGAGTTGAACGATCTCACTAATTCTTGCCCCGCTGGCATATAGAAGTTCGATTAATGCAGCATCTCGAGGGGCTATGGGATCTGCAGCGCTTGACGCCGCCGCGATCAAAGCCGAGATGTCATTGATTGTCAACGCTTTTGGCAACCGCTTTGGAATCTTGGGCGGGTGGAAATCGCGCAACAGATTTAGCTCGGAGTTCTCTTTTGCCTCGAAGGCATAAAGATTACGGATGGCGACCACGGCCCGAGCAATTGAAGCCTCGGCAAGTGGCGGCTGAGTTGAATTCTTCCCTCGAAGCCAAGCTACATATTCGGCCATGAGTTCGGGAGTAATCTTGGCGAGTTCTAGCGAATTTTCAGCTAAATATTTTAAAAACCTTTCAAGATCTCTGCGATAAGAGATTAAAGTATTTTTTGCCAGACCTTTTTCCACCGTGAGGTGATTTAAGTACTCAGTTACCTTTTCGTTATCGGATTTCATGACGTGCCAGTGCCGCCGTTACTAGACCGATAAATAATGGATGTGCTCGCGTTGGGCGCGATAGAAATTCGGGGTGCGCTTGTGTTCCGACATAATATGGATGAATTTCGGTTGGGAGTTCAACAAACTCAACCAAGTTACCGTCAGGAGACAGCCCAGAAAATTGCAACCCGGTGGCGGCTATTTGCTCTCGGTAGGAATTGTTAACTTCGTAGCGATG
>CAIQNN010000062.1 GCA_903873185.1 uncultured Actinomycetes bacterium | reverse complement strand
TAGTCAGCAAGAAATCACTTTTAACCAAACCATTAAACAAACATAGAAAAAACAGGAGGACACAGTGGCAAAGGCGAAGTTCGAGCGGAACAAACCGCACGTCAACATTGGCACAATCGGTCACATCGATCACGGTAAGACCACTCTTACTGCTGCTATTTCCAAGGTACTTCACGATAAGTATCCAGATGTGAACCCATTTACCCCATTCGATCAGATCGATAAGGCGCCAGAAGAGCGTCAACGCGGTATCACCATCTCGATCGCACATATCGAGTACCAAACTGAGTCACGTCACTATGCACACGTTGACTGCCCAGGCCACGCTGACTACATCAAGAACATGATCACTGGTGCAGCTCAGATGGACGGTGCAATTCTCGTAGTTGCAGCAACTGACGGCCCAATGCCTCAGACCAAGGAGCACGTTCTACTTGCTCGTCAGGTAGGCGTTCCTTCAATCGTTGTGGCTCTAAACAAGTCCGACATGGTTGATGATGAAGAAATTCTTGAATTGGTTGAAATGGAAGTTCGCGAACTTCTTTCAAAGTACGAATTCCCTGGCGATGACACACCAATCGTGCGCATCTCTGCTCTAAAGGCGCTAGAGGGCGACCCAGTATGGGCCGAAAAGATCATGGAACTTATGGCAGCGGTTGACTCGTTCATCCCACAGCCAGCCCGTGAAGTTGATAAGCCTTTCCTAATGCCAGTAGAAGATGTATTCACGATCACTGGTCGTGGAACTGTAGTAACCGGTCGTATTGAGCGCGGTATCGTCAAGGTCAACGAAGAAGTTGAAATTGTTGGTATCCGTCCAACTGCTATGAAGACCACCGTTACTGGCGTTGAAATGTTCCGCAAGCTTCTTGATGAAGGTCAGGCTGGCGAGAACGTCGGACTTCTTCTTCGTGGAACCAAGCGTGAAGATGTTGAGCGTGGCCAGGTTGTCTGCAAGCCAGGTTCAATCACCCCACACACCGACTTCGAAGCTAACGCTTACATCCTTTCAAAGGATGAAGGCGGACGCCACACCCCATTCTTCAATAACTACCGTCCACAGTTCTACTTCCGTACCACTGACGTCACCGGCATCGTGACACTTCCAGCTGGTACCGAAATGGTTATGCCTGGCGATAACACCGAAATGGTCGTCGCTTTGATCCAACCAATCGCAATGGAAGATGGACTTCGCTTCGCAATCCGTGAAGGTGGCCGCACCGTTGGTGCTGGTCGCGTTACCAAGATTCTGAAGTAACACCTCTTATCTGGTGGCTGGCCTCACGGTCAGCCACCTACCAAGAAGCAAAGCAATAACTAAGCAGTAACTAAATTTTAGAAGCAGTTTCGAAGTAGTAAAGAAAAAGGAGAAGCACATGGCGGGACAAAAGATCCGCATACGGCTTAAGGCTTACGACCACGAAGTGATCGATAGCTCGGCGAAGAAGATCGTCGAGACTGTTGAGCGCACTGGTGCAACTGTCGCAGGTCCCGTTCCGTTGCCTACAGAGAAGAACACTTTCTGTGTTATTCGCTCTCCGCACAAATATAAGGACAGCCGCGAACATTTCGAGATGCGCACACATAAGCGCTTGATCGACATCATTGATCCAACACCTAAAACTGTTGATTCCTTGATGCGCCTCGATTTACCCGCCGGCGTTGACATTGAGATCAAGCTCTAGGAGATCTGACAGATGACTACTACTCAATCAGCGGGCGCTGCCATCAAGGGAATCCTTGGCAAGAAGCTCGGCATGACTCAGGTCTTCGATGCTAACAACAAGATCGTTCCAGTAACTGTTGTTGCTGCCGGTCCTTGTGTTGTAACCCAGATCCGTACCCCTGAAAAGGATGGATATGCTGCGGTTCAACTCGCATTCGGAGCAATTGATCCTCGCAAAGTTACCAAGCCTGAGGCTGGACACTTCGCCAAGGCTGGCGTAACTCCTCGACGCGATGTCGCTGAACTTCGCACCACAGACACCTCTTCTTACTCAGTTGGTCAAGAACTTCGCGCAGATGTATTTGCAGCTGGAGAGATTGTTGATGCAACTGGAACCTCAATCGGTAAGGGAACTGCCGGCGTTATGAAGCGCCACGGCTTCCACGGTTTGGGCGCCTCTCACGGTGTTGACCGTAAGCACCGTATGCCAGGTTCCATCGGTAACCGAACAACTCCAGGCCGCGTTTTCCGTGGCAAGAAGATGTCCGGTCGCATGGGTGTAGATCGAGTTACTACTCAGAACCTTTTGATTCATTCTGTTGATGTCGAGAACTCACTTCTTCTCATCAAGGGTTCTATCCCTGGCCCAACAGGTTCAATTGTCTTCGTCCGCTCTGCAGCGAAGAAGGCTGTTTCGGAAAAGGCAGGTGCATAACAAATGGCATTAACCCTAGATATTAAGAGCGCCGAAGGTAAGACAACTGGTTCAGTTGATCTGCCATCAGAAATTTTCGATGCTCAGACCAATATTCCATTGATCCACCAGGTTGTTGTTGCTCAACTAGCCGCTGCGCGCGCTGGTACTGCAAAGACCAAGAACCGTGGTGAAGTAAGTGGTTCTGGTAAGAAGCCTTTCAAGCAGAAGGGAACCGGTCGCGCTCGTCAGGGTTCGATTCGTGCTCCGCTTCAGCGTCACGGTGGAGTCTCACATGGACCTGTTCCACGTAAGTACGACCAACGTACCCCTAAGAAAATGATTGCAGCAGCACTTCGTGGCGTTCTCTCTGATCGTCAACGCGAAGATCGCATTCACGTGGTTGATGCCATCGCCACCGGCCCTTCAACAAAGGCCGCGATCTCGGCTGTTCGTCAATTCTCTGATCGCAAAAATGTTCTTGTTGTTCTTTCTCGTTCCGAAGATATCGCTTG
This sequence comes from uncultured Actinomycetes bacterium, assembly GCA_903873185.1. Taxonomy (GTDB): domain Bacteria; phylum Actinomycetota; class Actinomycetes; order Nanopelagicales; family Nanopelagicaceae; genus CAIMZW01. The sequence goes on along the minus strand of CAIQNN010000062.1, from coordinate 26,417 downwards.
GCGCTCTCTTCGAAATGCCGACAACATGCACTTAATCGTTAACGACCAGCTCAATGCCTATGACGTCCTTGTAAGCGACGACATTGTCTTCTCCGAGAGCGCGATCCGCGAATTTATCGCTGGCCCAGCTTCGGTAACTGCAGTTGCTCGTGAGAGTGAAGTAGAGGTGTCAGCATGAAAGATTATCGCGACGTTTTATTAGCACCTGTTGTCTCTGAAAAGTCATACGGACTTTTGGACGAGAACAAGTACACATTCATTGTTGCCCCAGATGCCAACAAGACTGAGATCAAGATTGCAGTCGAGAAGGTATTCGGAGTCAAGGTTCTCAGCGTTAATACCCATAACCGCCAAGGTAAGCGCAAGCGCACCCGGGTTGGTTTTGGAAAGCGTTCAGATACCAAGCGCGCAATCGTGCATGTTGCAGCCGGTGACCGCATCGACATCTTCGGAGGCCCTGTCTCCTAAGGAGATAGGACTAGAAGAGGAATAGAGAGAGAATAAATGGCCTTACGTAAACTTAAGCCGACCACTCCAGGTCAGCGCGGCGCCAGCGTTCCAGATTTCGCGGAAATTACTCGCACCACCCCAGAGAAGTCATTGGTTCGTCCAATCCACTCAAAGGGCGGTCGTAACGCGACTGGTCGCATCACAACTCGTCACCAAGGTGGCGGACACAAGCGCGCATACCGCTTGATCGATTTTACTCGTAACGATAAAGATGGCATTCCAGCCAAGGTTGCCCATATCGAATACGATCCAAACCGAACTTCACGCATTGCTCTTCTGCATTACGCAGATGGCGAAAAGCGTTACATCATTGCGCCAAATAAGTTAAACCAAGGCGACAAGGTCGAGAACGGTCCATCAGCTGATATCAAGCCAGGAAATTGCTTACCACTTCGCAATATCCCAGTTGGAACCATGATCCATGCGATTGAGCTTCGTCCAGGTGGCGGCGCAAAGATTGCTCGCTCTGCCGGCGCTGGCGTACAGCTAGTCGCTAAAGATGGTCCTTACGCACAATTGCGCATGCCATCGGGCGAAATTCGAAATGTAGATGTTCGTTGCCGCGCCACCGTTGGTGAAGTTGGTAACGCAGAACAATCCAATATCAACTACGGAAAGGCCGGCCGTATGCGTTGGAAGGGCAAGCGCCCATCCGTACGTGGTGTCGTCATGAACCCAGTTGATCACCCACACGGTGGTGGTGAAGGAAAGACCTCTGGAGGTCGCCATCCTGTTACACCTTGGGGTAAGCCAGAAGGCCGTACTCGTAAGAAAAAAGCCTCTGATGCGCTAATTGTCCGTCGCCGCAAGTCGAATAAGAAACGATAGGGAGCCCACTACAAATGCCACGTAGTTTAAAGAAGGGTCCATTCGTGGACGGCCACCTTATTAAAAAGGTTGATGCCCAAAACGAAGTAAATACCAAGAATGTTATTAAGACTTGGTCACGGCGCTCCATGATCGTTCCATCGATGATCGGCCACACCATCGCAGTTCATGATGGTCGCAAGCATGTTCCAGTTTTCATCACTGACGCAATGATTGGTCACAAGCTCGGTGAATTTTCGCCAACGCGTACCTTCCGAGGTCACGTAAAGGGCGACGATCGGAGGTCCTCACGTGGCTAAGCCAGTAAATGTTGACAACGCATTGGTTGCTCGCGCAATCCTTCGCGAAGTTCGCACCACTCCACAGAAGGCCCGTCGAGTCGTTAACTTGATTCGCGGCGAGCGAGCAGATAGCGCACTTGCTACCTTGAAGTTCGCAAACCAAGCAATCGGTGCTGACCTATACGTCTTGCTTAACTCCGCTGTTGCTAATGCAAAGCAGAAGAACCCATCACTGCGTGATGCTTCTGAGCTTTGGGTAGCAGAAGCAACTGTTGGTGAAGGCTTCACATTGAAGCGCTTCCGCCCACGTGCTCAGGGTCGCGGATTTAGCATCAATAAGCGCACCAGCACGATCACCCTCGTGGTCTCTGATGACGTTAACTATCGTTCAAATGGCCCACGCAAGGTAGCTGCCCACAAAAAGGCAAATGCCGGTCGTATTGCCAAGCCAACTGCAGGAACGCCAGTAGCTGCAAAATCAGCTCCAGCAAAGTCAGCTCCTGCCGACACCGAAGGGAAGGCCGAATAATGGGTCAAAAAGTAAATCCACACGGCTTCCGACTCGGTATCACCACCGAATTTAAGTCCCGCTGGTATGCAGACAAGCTCTACAAGGATTATGTGAAGGAAGATATTGAAATCCGTCGCATGATGACTAAGGGCATGGAACGTGCTGGTGTTTCCCGAATTGAAATCGAACGTACTCGCGAGCGAGTTCGTATCGATCTTCACACTGCCCGTCCCGGAATTGTTATTGGACGTCGCGGAACTGAAGCTGATCGAATTCGTATGGATCTCGAAAAGTTAACGGGCAAGCAAGTACAGCTCAACATTCTTGAAGTTAAGAACCCTGAAATTGATGCCCAACTCGTTGCCCAGGGAATTGCCGAGCAGTTAACTGCTCGTGTTTCATTCCGTCGTGCAATGCGTAAGGCGATGCAGACTGCACTCAAGTCCGGTGCTCAAGGCATTCGAGTTCAATGCGGCGGTCGCTTGGGTGGCGCAGAAATGTCTCGCTCTGAGTTCTACCGTGAAGGTCGAGTTCCACTACATACTCTTCGTGCTGATATTGATTACGGTTTCTACGAAGCCGCAACCACTTTCGGTCGTCTAGGTGTAAAGGTCTGGATCTACAAGGGTGAAGTTATTGAATCTCGCGCCGAGCGCGCCGCCTCAGCTCTTGCAGCTGCTCGTGCGCCAAAGCCATCACGCGGTCCACGTAATCCACGTGCTCCACGTGCCGAGGTCACCAGCTCAACTCCAGAATCGCGTGCTGCCGCAGCAGCAGTCAATGGCGTAACCGTTGTTGAGCCAGTAGCTGCCCCAGTAGTTGCAGTTGTTGAAGGCACCGAAGGGAGCAATGCCTAAATGTTGATTCCTCGCAAGGTTAAGCACCGAAAGCAACACCACCCAAAACGTGGTGGCAAGTCAAAGGGCGGAACAACCGTCTCCTTTGGTGACTTCGGTATTCAAGCTTTAGAGCCAGCGTATGTGACTAACCGTCAAATCGAAGCAGCTCGTATTGCAATGACTCGTCACATCAAGCGTGGTGGAAAGGTATGGATCAATATTTATCCAGACCGCCCACTAACAAAGAAGCCAGCTGAAACCCGTATGGGTTCCGGTAAGGGTTCACCGGAATGGTGGATCGCCAACGTAAAGCCTGGCCGCGTGATGTTTGAAATCTCTGGCGTTGCCGAAGAGATCGCTACTGAGGCAATGACTCGTGCGATTCACAAGCTGCCAATGAAGTGCCGCGTAGTTCGTCGTGAGGAGTTCTAATGGCAATTATCGTGACTGCTGAGCAGCTACGCGCCCTCAACACTGAGGAGCTAGGTCTTAAATTGCGCGAAGCGAAAGAGGAGCTTTTTAATCTCCGCTTTCAAGCCGCAACTGGCCAACTAGAGAGCCATGGTCGTTTGACCGCGGTTCGCAAAGAGATTGCGCGCATTTACACCATCGTGCGCGAACGTGAATTAGGAATTGGAGGTGCGGCATGACTACTAGTAACGAACTAGATCGTGGGTTCCGCAAGACTCGTGAAGGCATCGTCACCAGCGACAAGATGGATAAGACTGTCGTTGTAGCGATCCAAGATCGAGTTAAGCATGGTCTCTACGGCAAGGTCTTGTCTCGCTCAACCAAGCTCAAGGCTCATGATGAGAACAACAGCGCTGGAATTGGCGATCGCGTCCTCTTGATGGAAACTCGTCCGCTCTCCGCTACCAAGCGTTGGCGCGTTGTCGAGATCCTCGAGAAGGCTAAGTAGGGGGAATAAGGAATGATTCAACAAGAATCGCGACTTCGCGTCGCCGACAACACTGGTGCAAAGGAACTTCTTTGTATCCGCGTACTCGGTGGCTCCTCACGTCGCTACGCCGGCATCGGTGACATCATCGTCTGTGCCGTCAAGGATGCAATTCCTGGCGGACAGGTTAAGAAGGGTGAGGTCGTAAAGGCCGTCATCGTTCGAACTGTAAAAGAGACCCGTCGTGCTGACGGCTCTTACGTTAAATTTGATGAGAACGCAGCAGTCATTCTTAAGGCTGACGGCGAACCTCGTGGAACTCGTATCTTCGGACCAGTTGCTCGCGAACTTCGCGACAAAAAGTTCATGAAGATCATTTCATTAGCGCCGGAGGTGCTCTAAAAATGTCAAAGATTAAGAAGGGCGACACCGTCCTAGTTATCGCTGGTAAAGATAAAGGCGTAACTGGCAAGGTTATTCGCGTTGATAAAGATGATTCTCGGGTATTGGTTGAAGGCGTAAACCGCGTCTTGCGCCATACCAAGGAGACCACTAGCGATCGTGGCGTGAAGGTCGGCGGAATTTTGACCGTTGAAGCTTCAATCCATAGTTCAAATGTGATGATTGTTGATGACGAAGGCAAGGCCACTCGCCTTGGCGCTCGTCAAGATGAAGAGGGCAAGAATGTCCGAATCTCACGTCGCACCGGAAAGGACATCTAATGTCTACCACTGTTGCCGGCCCACGTCTTAAGGCAAAGTACCGCGCGGAAATCGCACCTGCGCTACGCACCAAGTTCGAATACCCAAATGTGATGCAGGTTCCAGGGCTCACCAAGGTAATTGTGAACATGGGTGTTGGCGAAGCTGCTCGCGATTCCAAGTTGATCGAAGGCGCAATTCGCGACCTAACGATCATCACCGGTCAAAAGCCTCAGGTCACCAAGTCCCGCAAGTCAATTGCACAGTTCAAGCTTCGTGAAGGTATGCCAATCGGTTGCCACGTAACGCTTCGAAATGATCGCATGTGGGAGTTCACCGACCGCCTTCTAAGTATCGCGCTACCTCGTATCCGAGATTTCCGTGGTCTATCACCAAAGCAATTTGATGGAAATGGCAATTACACCTTCGGCTTGACCGAACAAGTTGTATTTCCAGAAATTGAGCAGGACAAGGTCGATCGCACCCGTGGAATGGATATCACTTTCGTTACCACTGCCAAGACTGATGAGGAAGGACGAGAGCTTCTCCGCGCACTCGGCTTCCCCTTCAAGGAAAACTAAGAGAGGGGCAGCAAAATGGCAAAGACATCGCTCAAGGTTAAGGCAGCTCGCAAGCCTAAGTTCAAGGTACGCGGCTATACCCGTTGCCAACGTTGTGGTCGCCCTCATTCGGTCTACCAAAAATTCGGCATCTGCCGTATCTGTTTTCGCGAGATGGCACACCGTGGTGAGCTACCTGGCATTACCAAAGCTTCCTGGTAACTCGAAGCCGCTTCAAAGAGATTTATCCACCCATCAACTACGAGAAAGGTCCAGACCAAGTTCATTAAGGATTTGGCGGAAACCATCTTGAGAAAGGCCCGAGGCCAAGAATGACAATGACAGACCCGATCGCAGACATGCTGGCTCGTCTGCGCAATGCGAACTCTGCCTACCATGAAGTGGTTGCAATGCCATCTTCATCGGTAAAGGTTCGTATTGCCGAGATCCTCAAGCAAGAGGGTTATATCGCCGGCTTTAAAGTCGAGACCAATACTGAAGGATTCGGAAAGACCTTGACATTAGATCTCAAGTTCGGTTCCAATCGTGAGCGCTCTATCGCTGGCCTACGCCGCGTAAGCAAGCCCGGACTGCGCGTTTACGCAAAGTCAACCGCACTGCCAAAAGTTTTGGGTGGACTTGGTGTTGCAATTATTTCAACCTCCTCTGGCCTCCTGACTGATAAGCAGGCCAACAAGCAAGGTGTAGGCGGAGAAGTTCTCGCCTACGTATGGTGATCTGATGTCACGTATTGGACGTAGCCCAATCGCGATTCCTGCCGGAGTCGAAATCGCAATTTCTGGTCAGCACGTATCTGTAAAGGGTCCTAAGGGTTCACTTTCACATGTACTTGCTGAGCCAATCACTGCCGCACAAGAAGCTGGTGTGCTGCTGGTTAATCGACCTGATGATGGTCGAATCTCTCGCTCTCTTCACGGCATGTCACGCACCTTGGTTGCGAACATGGTCGAGGGCGTAACAACTGGTTACTCAAAGACGATCAACATCGTCGGCGTTGGTTACCGTGTTGCTGAGAAGAGCGGGGATCTCGAGTTCCAACTCGGATACAGCCACTCGATTCAATTCCCAGCACCTGCCGGAATCACCTTCAAGGTTGACTCCGCTACCAAGTTTTCGATTATCGGAATCGATAAGCAACTCGTAGGCGAGACTGCTGCCAAGATCCAGAAGCTTCGTAAGGCTGATCCTTACAAGGGCAAGGGTCTACATCTAGATGGCGCAAAGATTCGCCGCAAGCAAGGAAAGACAGGTAAGAAGTAATGGCTATCGGTGTAAAAGTACGTAAGGGTTCATCACAGGTCGCTCGCGCCCGCCGCCATTTCCGCGTTCGCAAGAAGGTCTCGGGCACTCCTGCTCGTCCTCGCCTTGTAGTTTCGCGCTCTGCTCGTCACCTTGTTGCCCAGATTGTTGATGACACCATTGGTCAGACTTTGGTCTCAGCTTCAACCATGGAGAGTGCACTTCGAACTGATTCTGGCGACAAGAGCGCCAAGGCACGTGCTATCGGTCAATTAATCGGTGAGCGCGCCAAGGAAAAGGGAATTACTACGGTCGTCTTCGATCGTGGTGGAAACAAATATCATGGCCGCGTTGCTGCTTTGGCAGACGGTGCCCGTGCTACTGGATTGGATTTCTAATGGCTATTGCTCCTGCGAAGACTCCTCGCGAAGAGGGTGGCAAGACCAATGATCGCCGCGATCGTCGTGATCGTCGTGATGGTGGCGCCCCTGCCGAGAAGAGCCCATATACCGAGCGCGTTGTCTTCATCAACCGAGTTTCGAAAGTAGTAAAGGGTGGCCGTCGCTTCTCCTTCACCGCTCTCGTAGTCGTTGGTGACCAGAACGGCACAGTCGGTATCGGTTACGGCAAGGCCAAGGAAGTTCCACAAGCAATTGCTAAGGCAGTTGAAGAGGCGAAGAAGTCATTCTTCAAAGTTCCTCGCTTGTACGGCACCATCCCACATCCAGTTCAAGGCGAGAAAGCTGCAGGCGTAGTTCTACTTCGTCCAGCAAGCCCAGGTACCGGAGTAATCGCCGGTGGCCCAGTTCGCGCCGTACTCGAGTGTGCTGGTATCTCAGATGTTTTGACCAAGTCTCTTGGTTCAAATAACCCAATCAACATGGTTCACGCCACCGTTGCCGCACTTCGCGCGTTGGAAAACCCTTCCGCAATTGCAGCTCGCCGTGGCCTACCACTTGAGCAGATCGCACCAGCAGCAATTGTTCGTGCCGTAGCCGCGTCAGTAGGTGCGTAATGCCTCGTTTAAAAGTAACTCAACTTCGTTCAAAAGTTGGAGCTCGCCCAGAACATCGCGAGACCCTGCGTTCACTTGGTTTAAAAAGAATTGGTGATGTTGTGGTGAAGGAAGATCGTCCCGAGATTCGCGGAATGGTCGTCGCCGTACGTCATATGGTCACAGTCGAGGAGGTCGAATAACTATGGTGCTAAAGGTTCATCATCTACGCCCAGCTCCAGGAGCTAAAAAGGCGAGAACCCGTAAGGGTCGCGGTGAGGCATCAAAGGGTAAGACTGCTGGTCGAGGCGGTAAAGGAACTCGTGCTCGTAACACAGTTCGTGCCGGCTTCGAAGGTGGTCAGTTGCCTTTGGTTATGCGTCTGCCAAAACTTCGTGGTTTCAAGAACCCAGAGCGGGTTGAATACCAGCCAGTTAACGTTTCAACGCTAAACGCGCTCTACCCAAAGGGTGGCAATGTTACTGTTGAAGATTTGATTGCAAAGGGTGCCGTCCGCGATGGCTATCCCATTAAAATTCTTGGAAATGGCGAAATTTCCGTCAAGGTAACCGTCGTTGCGCATGGCTTTTCTAAGTCAGCATCTGAAAAGATCACTGCCGCAGGTGGAGTAGCCAAGAAACTCTAAGTTCTGTTTGTGCGACCCAACCATCAATGGTTAGAGATTTAAGGAGAAAGAATTGCTTTCAGCATTTGGTAAGGCGTTTAAGACGCCGGATCTTCGCCGCAAGATTTTCTTCACTCTCGCCATTATGGGACTATTCCGATTTGGCTCAATCGTTCCAACTCCAGGCGTTTCATATGCCAACGTTGCTACCTGCCTAAAGCAGGCCAACTCCGGCGGCCTCTTTGGTTTGGTTAACCTCTTCAGCGGTGGCGCACTCTTGCACTTATCCGTTTTTGCCCTGGGCATCATGCCTTACATCACCAGCTCAATTATTATTCAATTGCTGACTGTTGTTATTCCTCGCTTTGAAACTTTGAAGAATGAGGGACAGTCCGGAACTGCAAAGCTAACCCAATACACCCGTTACTTAACGGTTGGCTTGGCAATCTTGCAGTCGACTGGTCTGATTGCAGTTGCTCGCACCCCTGGTCGCCTCTTCAGTGGCTGTTCTTATCCAATCATTCCTGACGCTTCTTGGACCCGCATTGTTACGATGGTTTTCGTAATGAGCGCCGGTACCTCGGTGATCATGTGGTTGGGTGAACTAATCACCGATCGCGGCGTCGGCAACGGTATGTCGATCTTGATCTTCACCTCGATCGCTGCCGGTTTCCCAACTCAACTTTGGTCAATCAAATTGCAAAAGGGCTTGTTTGCCTTCCTCTTCGTTATCGCAGTTGGAGTACTTGTTGTTGCCGCTGTTGTATTCGTTGAGCAGGCACAACGTCGAATTCCAGTTCAGTATGCCAAGCGTCAAGTTGGCCGACAGAGCTATGGCGGAACCAGTACCTATATTCCAATCAAGGTAAACCAAGCTGGCGTTATCCCAGTTATCTTCGCCTCATCACTTCTTTATATTCCGTCGCTAATCGTGAACTTCTCGGGCAGTACCGCTAAGTGGTCGATTTGGATCCAAAAGAACTTTGTAAAGGGCGATCACCCAATTTATATTCTCTCTTACGCCCTATTAATTATTTTCTTTACCTACTTCTATGTTGCGATTACTTTCAATCCCGACGAAGTTGCGGAAAATATGAAGAAGTACGGTGGGTTCATTCCAGGTATTCGTGCCGGTCGTCCAACCGCTGAGTATCTTCAATATGTTCTCTCTCGGATCACAGCGCCAGGCTCGTTGTACTTAGCCTTTGTTGCGATTATTCCAATTATTGCTCTGATTTTATTTAATGCCAGCACCAATTTCCCATTCGGCGGAACAGCAATTTTGATCGTCGTAGGTGTTGGTCTGGATACTGCCAAGCAAATTGAAAGCCAATTGCAACAGCGTTCATACGAGGGGTTCTTGCGCTAATGCGATTAATCCTGGTTGGTCCACCAGGTGCGGGAAAAGGTACTCAAGCAGTTCTTCTTGCCTCGCACTACAACATCCCGCATATCTCAACCGGTGATATTTTTCGCGCCAACTTAAAGGGTGGGACAGAACTAGGAACTTTGGCTAAGTCCTATATGGATAAGGGCGAACTTGTTCCAGATACTGTGACGAACGAGATGGTCAAGGATCGCCTGAATCAAGACGACCTAGCAAATGGTTTTTTATTGGATGGCTTTCCACGTAATGTATTTCAGGCTGAAGTTCTACGCGCCATCCTTGCCGAAAAACACACTTCACTCGATGCCGTTCTTGAACTTTCGATCGATGATCAGGAAATCATTAGCAGAATTTCTGGGCGTCGAACTTGTCGCAACTGCGGCGCCACTTTTCATACCGTAAATGCGCCATCGAAAGTTGAAGGGGTTTGCGATAATTGCCAAGGCGAGCTCTACCAGCGTGAAGATGATAAGGCAGAAGTAATCCAGCGTCGATTAGAAGTTTATAGCGAGCAAACTAAACCGATCATCGCCTTTTATCGCGGTGAAGGTCTCTTGATATCTATCATGGCTTTGGGTGAAGTTTCAGAAATTTCGCAGCGCTCGATCGCAGCGTTGAGTGCAGTAATTTCCTAACTGGCCAACATGGTTATTCAAATAAAGACCCTCGAACAATTTCGCTCTATGCGCAAAGCCGGAATTGTAGTAGCTGAGGCGCTAGAACTGATGAAGTCTGCGATAGCTATAGGCGTTACAACGCTTGAATTAGATGCAATTGCTGCAGACCACTTGAAATCCAGGGGAGCGATTCCTTCCTTTCTTGGTTATCACGGCTATCCCAATGTTATTTGTGCCTCTATCAATCACGAGATCGTTCACGGAATTCCCAATGAACGGCCAATACACGCTGGCGATATTGTCTCAATTGATTTTGGTGCGATCGTTGAAGGTTGGCACGGAGATTCTGCATTTTCTGTCGGTGTAGACAAAGTAAACCCGGCCGATCAAAAGCTCATGGATACCTGCGAAGCGTCAATGTGGCGTGGAATTGCAGCTGGCTCGGTGGGCGCTCACTTAACTGATATCTCATTTGCGATTGAGAGTTACATTAATTCCCAAGGCAACTACGGAATTCTTCGTGAGTATGGCGGACATGGAATTGGTTCGGAAATGCACATGGATCCTCATATCTTGAATTACGGCCAGGCCGGATTTGGTCCGATACTTACCGCGGGTATTGCGTTGGCTATTGAGCCGATGATCACCAGGGGAAGTGCCAAGACCAAGATTCTTTCGGATGATTGGACCGTAATCTCTGCTGATAAATCTATGGGCGCGCATTTCGAGCATTCGTATGCCCTGCTTCCAGATGGCAAACCTTTTGTATTAACAGCCCTAGATGGCGGTCGGGCAAAATTGGCCGCGCTCGGCATCGAAATCTCCGACCTACTTTCATAATTAGCGAAGGTCTTTCATGAGCATTCGTATAACTGGAATCTCATTACCCAATGAAGAGCTGATCGATTTTACGATCGTCGATGGAAAATGGGATGACCAATATTCACTCGATCTAGATCAGCGAATCGAAGGTTGGATACTTCCTGGATTGGTTGATGTGCATACCCACCCAGGTGCCACAAAAGCCGGTCAGCCGATCGATGAGAAATTACTTCGCGCTGAGTTGCTCCGTGATATCGATCATGGCGTAATTGCAATTCGCAGTCCTGGACTAGCAGGCACCCCACCAGATTGGTTTGGAAAAGATCTAGAACTGCCGATCGCCTTTCACGCTGGACCGTGGTTGGCTAAACCAGGTCAATTCATTACGGGCTGGGGCCGTCGAGTTAGCGATGCCGACTTCCCTCGAGTTGCGGCCGCGCAAGCAAGCGCCTCTGGTTGGTGCAAAATAATCGCCGACTGGGGCGTGGATGATGAGGCGATCTCTCTAGATGTAATGAAGGAAATTGTCACTGCTGTTCATGAGGTCAATGGCCGGGTTGCCGTCCACTCCCAAAATGAGGCCGGCAGTACCGCCGCGGTCTTAGCTGGGGTGGATTCACTAGAACATGGCATGTGGCTCAACGAAGATCTTTTAACTCAGATGGCTACCCAAGGCACCGCTCTTGTTCCCACGCTGGCAATTTTTAACCAATCGGTCGAGCGATTTCGTACGCAGGAACCATCGGCGAAACGCGATTGGTATGTAGGCGGCACCGAACGCCATCCACACTTGATTCAATCGGCGCTCGCTGCGGGAGTGAGAGTCTTGGCCGGCACAGATTCTGGCGAGCTCTCCATTATTGATGAGATCCAGGCCTTGGCAGCGGCTGGAGCCAATCCTTTGACCGCCATCGGGGCCGCCTCTTGGCAGGCTAGAGAATTCTTGGGACTTGGTGCGTTAAAGAGTGGTCAAAGCGCCGATGCGACCATCTATCGGAGCGATCCGCGGTTAGATTTGGAAATTTTGGCCCACCCAGAATGGGTGATCTCGCGCGGTGAAATCCTGCGCTCGCCCAAGCTATAGCGCCGCTAACTTGTACCACGCGGGTGGGCAAAAGGCGCGGATTTCCCCAAATGGCGCTTCTGCCCTAAACTGCTCCTCTGCTTAGAAATAGGCGGGTTTTTTGCTGCGCCTTCGGGAAGTGGCAAAGAGTTACCAGTTTGTCCAACCTTTAACAGATAAGTAGGTACCGCTTGGCCAAGAAAGACGGCGCGATCGAAATCGAAGGCACCGTTGCTGAAGCGCTACCGAACGCCATGTTTAGGGTTGAACTAACTAATGGACACCGAGTTCTTGCTCATATCAGCGGCAAGATGCGACAGAACTACATTCGCATCCTTCCCGAAGATCGTGTGATTGTTGAACTCAGTCCATATGACCTCACCCGAGGTCGCATTATTTATCGCTATAAGTAATTTTGCCGGCAAGGAATTGCCGTCACTCGTTAATGAAGGAGCTACATCGTGAAGGTCAAGCCAAGCGTGAAGAAGATTTGCGACAAGTGCAAAGTCATTCGTCGTAACGGTCGCGTCATGGTCATTTGCGACAATCTTCGTCACAAACAACGTCAGGGATAAATAAGCAATACAAGTACGCGTGGTGCAACTGCTTTAGCTTCAAAACTAATGCGGACCCTTGGCTCGGAGGCTGAGGCTCGATCAACAGATCGAGGGGCACTGCGGAGGACCTCCGAAACATTGAGAATAGGTTTACATATGGCACGTCTTGTTGGTGTAGATCTCCCGCGAGAAAAGCGCGTTGAGATTGCACTTACCTACATTTTCGGAATCGGTTTAACGCGCGCGCATGCAACTCTTGCCGCAACTGGCGTTAATCCAGATACCCGCGTAAAAGATCTCCAAGAGCCAGAATTGGCAAAGCTTCGTGAATATATCGAAGCCAACTACAAAATCGAGGGTGACCTTCGCCGCGAAATCGCAGGCGATATCCGTCGCAAAGTTGAAATCCAAAGCTACCAAGGTATTCGCCACCGCAAGGGCCTACCAGTTCGTGGTCAGCGCACGCATACAAATGCGCGTACGCGTAAGGGACCTCGTAAGGCAATTGCTGGTAAGAAGAAGGAGACGAAGTAATGGCCGCCCCTAAGTCAAAGACTGCCGCCGGTGCAAAGGGCAAGGTCAAACTTCGCAAGAAGGAAAAGAAGAATGTTGCCTTTGGGCAAGCTCACATTAAGAGCACCTTCAACAACACCATTATTTCGATCACCGACCCTACGGGTGCGGTTATCTCTTGGTCATCTGCTGGTCAGGTTGGCTTCAAGGGTTCTCGTAAATCAACACCATTCGCTGCCCAACTCGCTGCTGAATCTGCCGCCCGTCGCGCACAAGAGCATGGTTTGAAGAAGGTTGATGTTTTCGTAAAGGGTCCAGGATCCGGTCGCGAAACTGCTATTCGTTCATTGCAGGCTGCCGGTCTGGAAGTTGGAGCCATCTCTGATGTAACTCCAGCGCCACACAACGGTTGCCGCCCACCAAAACCACGTCGAGTTTAAGGAAGGAAGAGAAGATATGGCTCGTTATACCGGAGCAGATTGCAAGCGCTGCCGTCGCGAAAAAGTAAAGCTCTTTCTTAAGGGTTCGAAGTGCGATGGTCCAAAGTGTCCTATTGAGTCCCGTCCATACCCACCAGGGGAGCATGGTCGTGGCCGTTCCAAGGAATCTGAGTACCTATTACAGATGCGCGAAAAGCAAAAGTGCGCACGTATGTACGGTGTACTTGAGAAGCAATTCCGTGGTTACTACGAAGAGGCAAACCGTCTCCAAGGCAAGACCGGCGAGAACCTTCTCGTCATTCTTGAGACCCGACTAGATAACGTGGTTTTCCGTGCCGGCTTTGCAAAGAGTCGCGACATGGCACGTCAGCTTGTTCGTCACGGTCACTTCTTGGTTAACGGCAAGAAGGTAAATATTCCTTCCTTCCGTGTTACTCCAATGGATGTTGTTGATGTTGTCCCAGATTCAATCGAGACCACACCATTTATCGTCGCCAGTGCTGAACTTGGCGAGAAGTCAGTCCCAGCGTGGATGGAAGTTGTTGGATCAAAGCTTCGGATTTTGATTCACGCAGTTCCAACTCGCACCGTGATTGATACCCAGGTTCAAGAGCAACTTATCGTCGAGCTCTACTCACGTTAAGAAGTAGAACTACTTTTCGAAGCAGTAACGGCCCTTCCCAGGGCAAGAATTAAAAACCGCTAAGCGGAGATCAAATAGTGGATCTCCCAGACCTACGGAGGAACTAAGTGCTCATTGCACAACGCCCCACCCTCATTGAGGAAGTAGTAAGTGAGTATCGCTCACGTTTCATTATTGAACCGCTGGAGCCTGGCTTTGGCTACACCCTAGGCAATTCCCTTCGTCGTACCCTGTTGTCTTCGATTCCTGGTGCAGCTGTAACCAGCATCCGAGTCAATGGCGCGCTACACGAATTCGCAACCCTAGAAGGCGTAAAAGAAGACATCACGGAGATCGTTCTTAACATTAAGAACCTTGTCCTTTCATCCGATAACGATGAGCCATCTTTGCTTTACATCCGTGCTGGTGTTGAAGGTGTCGTAACTGGCGCTGACATTGCCTGCCCAACTGGTGTACAGGTTCACAACCCAGAACTTCACATCGCAACCCTTAACTCAAAGGCCAAGTTCGAAGTTGAACTAACCGTTGAGCGCGGTCGTGGTTATGTAACTGCAGTGCAGAACAAGCAAGCCGGTGGCGAAATTGGTCGAATTCCAGTTGACTCCATTTACTCTCCTGTTCTTCGCGTTACCTACAAAGTCGAAGCAACTCGCGTTGAACAACGCACTGACTTCGATCGACTAATTGTTGATGTTGAGACCAAGCAATCAATGAAACCTTCAGATGCCATGGCTTCTGCTGGAAAGACTTTGGTTGAACTCTTCGGTCTAGCTCGTGAACTCAATGTCGATGCTGAAGGCATCGAAATGGGACCTTCCGTACAAGATGCCGCACTCGCTGCAGATCTCGCGCTTCCAATCGAAGACCTTGATCTCACCGTTCGCTCTTACAACTGCCTAAAGCGTGAAGGAATTCACTCAGTCGGCGAGCTTGTTGGACGATCAGAGGCCGACTTGTTGGATATCCGAAACTTTGGATCAAAATCAATCGACGAAGTGAAGGCAAAACTTCACTCCATGGGCCTTCAGTTGAAGGACAGCCCAATTGGCTTCGACCCAACTAAGCACGCAAACTATGGAACCAGCCTTGACGATGAACTCGTTGAGACAGAACAGGCCTAGGAGAACGTCATGCCAACACCAAGTAAAGGTCCACGCCTCGGAAGTGGCCCCGCACACGAGAAATTGTTGCTGGGTACCCTAGCCGAACAACTTTTCGAGCACGGCAAGATCACCACTACTGAGACCAAGGCTAAGCGCCTACGTCCAGTGGCGGAGAAGTTGATCACTGCAGCGAAAGCTGGCGATCTTGCAGCTCGTCGTCGCGTTATGGAGACCATTCAGAACAAGAGCGTTGTACATACTCTCTTTACTGAAATCGGTCCTCGTTTCGCAACGCGCGAAGGCGGTTACACCCGCATCACAAAGATCGGTCCTCGCCATGGCGATAACGCCCCAATGGCAGTCATCGAACTAGTAGAAGGTGGCACTCCAGCTAAGCAAGCTACTGTCGCAACCGCCGAGAAAGTTGCGAAGAAAGCTGCCGCTAAAAAAGGCGAGTAATACTTTCTAGCACTATCTAATTATCATGACCGAACCCACTCTCAATCCCGAGAGTGGGTTTCGTCGTTTACGAATCCAATTAGCTTATGACGGTACAAATTTCGCTGGCTGGGCAAAACAACCAGATCAGCGCACTCTTCAAGAAGAGTTGGAATCAGCGATCTCGCTTATCGTTCGAGCCAAGGCTGACTCGATTGTTGCCGGCCGAACGGACGCTGGCGTTCACGCCACCCACCAAATAATTCATGTTGATGTGCCAGAAGCCGAGTTAGATATTGAAAACTTCGCCTACCGCTTAAACCGCATTTTAGATGAAGATTTAAGAATCTTTAGCGTTAAAGAAGCACCTGCCAATTTCCATGCTCGGTTCTCGGCGACCAGCCGCCAGTACATTTATAAAATTGCCGATGGCGCCGCTGTTGTTCCGCCAATTGAAAGATTTGATGTGGCGCCGTGGTTTAGAACTTTAGATGTTGATGCTCTAAACGAAGCAAGTTCAAAAATGATTGGCGAGCGGGACTTTGCCGCCTTCTGCAAATTTCGCGAAGGCAGTACGACGATCCGCAATTTAACTACCTTTAATTGGTATCGCCTACCTAACGGGTATTTGGCTGCCGATGTGATTGCAGATGCTTTTTGCTACTCAATGGTTCGCAATTTGATTGGCGCAGCGGTCTGCGTAGGGGAGGGTCGGTTCGATAAAGATTGGATGGGCCAAATGTTGGCCAACAAGGTTCGAGTCTCCGACAGTTACGTCTTTCCAGCTAAAGGTTTGACGCTTACCAATGTTACCTATCCAAAAGATGAAGAGTTGCCGGATCGAGCTGCAATGACATTGGCTCGAAGAATTGGCGAGGATTGATGGGCCATATCGATGTAAGCGAAGTCGAGTACTGGCTTCCGGATGGTCGAATTTTACTTAGTGACATTAACTTTCGAGTTGGCGATGGCGCAAAAGTTGCAATCGTCGGCGCCAATGGATCGGGAAAAACTACTTTAATTCGCATGATCTGTGGCGATTTAGCACCGCACGGCGGCAAGATTTCGATATCTGGTGGCCTAGGCATCATGCGCCAATTTATTGGCCAAGTGCGCGATGAAAGCACGATCCGCGATCTCTTGGTCTCCGTATCACCGCTAAAAATTCAGGCCGCCGCAGCAAAATTGATCGCCGCCGAGATTTTAATGAACGCCGAAAATCGCGAGAGTGATCAGATGGCATATGCCCAAGCAATTTCAGATTGGGGCGATGCCGGTGGTTATGAAGCTGAAGTGTTGTGGGATGTTTGCTGCACCAACGCACTTGGGAAGACTTTCGAAGAAGTTTCACATCGCCCCGTAAATACTCTTTCAGGTGGCGAGCAGAAGAAAGTTGTACTCGAAGCACTTCTTCGTGGCGATGATGAGGTACTGGTATTAGATGAACCGGATAACTATTTGGATGTCCCGTCAAAACGTTGGCTTGAGGCGCAATTGGTAGCCACCAAAAAAACAGTTTTCTTTGTTAGTCACGATCGCGAACTTCTAAATCATGTTGCTCAAAAGATTGTTACGGTGGAGCTTGGTGAAAACGGAAATAGTGTTTGGGTCCACGGTGGAAATTTTGCAACCTGGCCAGAAGCCCGCAAAGCCAGACAAGAGCGATTCGCTGAATTACTTCTTCGCTGGGAGGAAGAACACGAGCGCTTAATTAATTTGGTAAAAAAGCTTCAAGTCCAAGCTTCGATCAGCCCCGATATGGCATCGCGCTACCGCGCAATGCAGACCAGGTTACGAAAGTTTGAAGAGAGTGGCGCACCTGAAGCCCCACCCGTCGAACAGAATGTTCAAGTTGGGCTTACTGGTGGCCGTACGGGCGTTCGGGTTGTCACTTGTGAAAAGTTGGCGCTTACTAATTTAACTGAGCCCTTTGATTGCGAAATTTTTTATGGTGATCGAGTTGCGATCTTGGGTAAAAATGGCACCGGCAAGTCACACTTTCTTCGCGCCCTGGCTGGGGAAGATTCAGTTGCCCATTCCGGCACCTTTAAATTGGGGGCGAGAGTCACCGCCGGATTTTTCGCTCAGACTCATTCGCACCCAGAGTTCATTGGCAAGAGTTTGATCGAGATCCTCTGGAAGGAGCACTCCCTCCAATTAGGGCCAGCGAAGAGTGTTTTGCGCCGATACGAGCTTCATCCTCAGGCAGAGCAACGCTTTGAATCCCTTTCTGGGGGTCAGCAGGCTAGATTTCAGATTCTGCTGCTGGAATTAGAAGGTGCCACCATGCTTTTGCTCGATGAACCGACCGATAACCTGGATTTAGCCTCCGCAGAGGCGCTGGAACATGGCCTATCCGCTTTTCAGGGCACGGTTTTAGCCGTTACTCACGATCGCTGGTTTACCCGCAGTTTCGAGCGCTATCTGATTTTTCCCGCCAATGGCCAGGTTTACGAAGCGCCCGAGCCCGTCTGGGAGTACTAGCCTCAACCCTTTTTTGACCCGCGTGTGCTATCACGGGTATTCTTCCCCTTCTGCTACCGCCCTTCCTGGGGCGCCATAGCTGTCAGGATTAGTTAAATAACTGGTTCAAGAACTAGATCAAGCTGTTAGAAAGTGAGAAATCTCGTGCGCACTTTTACACCTAAAGCCGGTGACGTTAGTCGTAAATGGCATGTCATCGACGCCGAAGGAGTTGTACTTGGTCGTCTTGCTAGCCATGCAGCCGTCCTTCTTCGCGGCAAGCACAAAACCACCTTTGCTCCTCACATAGATATGGGTGACTTCGTCATCGTTATCAATGCCGAGAAGATTGTTCTAACCGGTCAAAAAGCTGGTCAGAAGTTTGCTCATCATCACTCTGGTTTCCCAGGTGGTATGACTTCGATCGTTTACTCCGATTTGATCAACCAAGATCCAACCCGCATCGTCGAAAAGGCGATCCTCGGTATGTTGCCAAAGAATAAATTGGGACGCACCGTAGGTACCAAGCTCAAGGTTTATGCCGGCCCAACACATCCTCATGCCGCACAAAACCCAACAGCCTTTGAATTTAAACAAATTTCGCAGATCGTAACGAAGTAACTAGGAGCATAAATGTCTGAATTAGAAACCACCGTCGAACTCGGCGAAGACGAGACTCCAACTTCGTACAGCACAAGCACTCCTGCTGCTGCAACCAATCGCCCTGCAATCACTGCACCTGGTGGTGGAACTGGCCGTCGTAAAGAGGCAGTTGCTCGCGTTCGATTGATTCCAGGAACTGGACAATGGACTGTAAACGGAAAGGCCCTTGCGGTTTACTTCCCAAACAAAGTTCACCAACAACTAGTCTCTGAGCCATTTCGCACCGTTGGTGCCGAAGGTGCTTACGATGTAATTGCTCGCATCAACGGTGGTGGAACTTCCGGTCAAGCCGGTGCGCTACGCCTTGGTGTTGCTCGTGCGCTTAATGAGATTGATACCGATGCCAATCGTCCTGCACTCAAGAAGGCTGGCTTCCTATCTCGTGACGCTCGAGTTATTGAACGTAAGAAGTACGGCCTGAAGAAGGCACGTAAGCGCTCTCAGTACAGCAAGCGCTAATTCTTCTTATCCGCATTCTGCGAACCTCTTAAATTATGGCGCTCTTTGGCACTGATGGTGTTAGAGGCCTTGCAAATCGCGATCTCACAGCTGAACTTGCTTTAGATCTAGCAGTTGCTGCTGCACATATCTTGGGTGAGGCTGGTGCCTTTGCCGGTCACCGCCCACGTGCAATAGTCGGTCAAGATTCCAGAGCATCGGGTGAATTCCTTGAAGCCGCAGTAATTGCAGGTTTGGCTAGTGCTGGAGTTGATGTATTTCGAGTTGGAGTTCTACCTACTCCTGCAATCTCATACTTGGTGGCCGAAAGTGGGGCCGATCTGGGCGTAATGATTAGCGCTTCACACAATCCAATGCCAGATAATGGAATTAAGTTTTTTTCTAAAGGTGGCGGCAAGCTAGATGACAAACTAGAGGCGCTGATTGAAGCTCGATTAAATGAGAGCTGGGAGCGACCTACTGGAGCCGCCGTCGGACGAGTAATCTCCGATGAAAGTGCAGCCGAGCGCTACCTATTTCATCTGTTGTCATCGCTGAGCAAACCATTAACTGGGATAAAAGTTGTTGTCGATTGTGCGAATGGCGCTTCTTCTGAGATTGCACCCGAGGCTTACCTTCGAGCTGGAGCAGAAGTTATCG
The DNA here is from genome assembly GCA_903873185.1 of uncultured Actinomycetes bacterium. Taxonomy (GTDB): domain Bacteria; phylum Actinomycetota; class Actinomycetes; order Nanopelagicales; family Nanopelagicaceae; genus CAIMZW01. The sequence continues at coordinate 6,603 of CAIQNN010000062.1, read as the reverse complement.
CGATCTCTAATAATCCAACGGGTTGGAATATTAATGAGAACTGTGGCTCGACTCATCTGGAAAATTTAATTGCAAAGGTAATCGAAAGCGGCGCTGATCTAGGAATCGCTCATGACGGTGACGCCGATCGTTGTCTGGCTATCGATGCTTCCGGCAATGTCATTGATGGCGATTTCATCATGGCGATTTTGGCGCAGCAATGGAAAGTCCCAACGGTTGTTGGCACCGTAATGAGCAATTTGGGATTCTTTAAAGCGATGGCCAATGAAGGCATTTCTGTTGAGACTACGGCCGTTGGCGACCGCTATGTTTTAGAAAAAATGCTCGCTGATGATCACCACTTAGGTGGCGAGCAATCTGGCCATATCATCATGCGCAAATTTGCCAATACCGGTGACGGGGTGCTGACGGCGCTTCAACTAATGCAGTGCCTTGCAATATCTGAGAAATCACTTTCTGAGCTCGCCGCAATCATGAACCGCTTTCCGCAAGTTCTGATTAATGTTAGGCAGGTCAATAAGAGCGGCCTCGATGACTCCAAAAAGATCTCTGATGAAGTTCTAAATCTGCAGCGTCAATTGGGTGATCGTGGACGAATCTTGGTTCGAGCATCTGGTACCGAAGCACTTGTACGGGTAATGGTTGAGGCCGAGAGCGAAGGCGAAGCCGCGGAAATCGCACACAAGCTTGCTGAAATAGTAAGATCCGAACTTAGTTAGTTATCACCCTAGCCCCGGCAACTGCAAGGAGCCCGAAGCATGTGCGGCATCGTTGGTTACACCGGAAAAAGTTCAGCCCTCTCGCCGGTTCTCGAAGGCCTGAGGCGACTGGAGTATCGCGGTTATGACTCGGCTGGTATCGCTTTAACCTTGAAACCAGGCGCACCACTATGGGTAGAAAAGCGCGCCGGCAAGTTAGAAAATCTTGAAGGATCACTCACTCCCGATGTACCAAAATCTCATAGCGGTATTGGACATACGCGCTGGGCAACACATGGCGGACCGACCGATACCAACGCTCATCCCCATTTGGATAACGAAGGAAAGTTAGCGCTAATTCACAATGGCATTATTGAAAACTATGTGGAACTACGCGCTGCGCTGGAAGCAAAGGGCCACACATTTAAATCCGAAACCGATACCGAGTCGGTAGTTCACTTGCTTAGTGATGCCCGCAAAGCGCACAACGGTGATCTTGCTGCTGCAATGCGCGATATCTGTCAGGAACTTCGTGGTTCATTCACTCTCTTGGCAATTCATTCTGATGATCCTGAGCGAATTGTTGGGGCCCGCCGAAACTCACCACTGGTTGTTGGAGTTGGCGATGGCGAGAATTTTTTGGCTTCAGATGTTGCTGCCTTCATCGCTCACACAAAGCGGGCGCTTGAACTTGGTCAAGATGAAGTAGTTGATATAACTCCTTCTTCAATTACGATCACAGATTTGCTTGGCAATATTTTGCCTCACAATGAGTATGAGATCTCATGGGATGCAAGCGCTGCAGAACGAGGCGGTTACACCCATTTCATGTTGAAAGAGATTTACGAACAACCCAAAGCGATTCTTGATACTTTGATCGGTCGAACCGCAGGTCTGGATGCCAGCATAACTTCAGCTCTAAATTTCGAAGCCGTTTCAAAAGTTGTGATCATCGCTTGTGGCACCGCCTACCACGCCGGTTTAGTTGGAAAATATGCCATCGAAAAATGGGCTGGAATCCCGGTCGATGTTGAGTATGCCTCGGAGTATCGCTACCGAGATCCCAGCGTTGATGGTTCCACACTCGTTATTCCAATTTCGCAATCTGGTGAAACCATGGACACGTTGATGGCCATGAGATACGCCAAAACCCACGGCGCACAGGTTTTCTCGGTTTGTAATACCAACGGCTCTACGATTCCACGGGAATCAGATGCCGTTTTATATACCCATGCCGGACCAGAAATTGCAGTTGCTTCGACAAAGGCTTTTGCGACGCAATTAATCGCCATGTATTTAGTTGGTCTGCATCTTGGTTTGGCACGCGGGGTAATAACACCAGAGTTCGTAACTCAAATGGGGGATGAACTTTCAGAACTTCCGGCAAAAGTTGAACAAGTTCTGGAAACCGTTGAGCCGCTGCGCGAATTAACACGTAAGTTCAAAGATTCCAGCTCCATGCTCTTCTTAGGCCGCCACGTTGGCTTCCCAACAGCGCTCGAAGGAGCGTTGAAGCTTAAAGAGTTGGCTTATATGCATGCCGAAGGCTTCCCAGGTGGCGAGCTTAAGCACGGTCCAATCGCACTGATTGATCAAGGGACTCCAGTCATCGCAATCATGCCGGCAGCCGGTTCACTGCTCGCTGAAAAAATGGCCAGCAATGTTCAAGAAGTGAAGGCGCGCGGTGCGGTTGTTATTGCGATCAGTGATGGCCCCGTCCCGGCGGCCGATCACGTAATTCGAATCCCATCGGCGCACGAATTTCTTCAACCGGTGCTCTCGGTAGTTCCGCTCCAGGTAATTGCATATGAGATGGCGCTCGCTCGCGGAAACGATGTTGACCAACCTCGAAACCTAGCTAAATCTGTAACTGTTGAATGAAATGGCGCAGACAGCAGAGGTAACACGCCGCCAGGAGATGAAGCGTGCTCTTCGCTGGTCAGCCTTGTTCTTCGTTGGTTTCTTGATAGTTACTCAACAAGTCTTGTCTCGCGGTTATCTTTACCGGCTTGATCATCAAATAAAGGCGCTCCGTCATCACACCTTCCGTGGCATGTCGAGCCATCTCCTTTTAGCTATTGACGATCTAGGGCTTCGCGGCTTCACTGCCACCGTGCTCTTGGTCTCGGCAGCCATTATTGGTTGGCGATTTAAATCTTTTCGCCCCTTTAACCTTTCGGTACTTTCCCTACTGTTTTTGAATGGCGTTGTGGGGCTTTGCAAGTTGATAATTGGGCGAACAAAGCCTCGGCTTTCCATCGATCAACTTCACAGTGGTGGACTCTCTTTCCCAAGCGGCCACGCTTCCAATGCGCTTCTCACTTGGGGACTGCTTGCCTATTTGATTTACCGCTACACCCAACGGGAACCATTTCACGGGATCCGACTTAATTGGTTGGCGCTACTAATTACATTTGCAGTTAGCGTGGTTTCCTTGATCCGAGATACTCACTGGTTCTCCGATCTACTCGGCGGCGCTTTCCTTGGCGCATCGCTTCTGGTTTTAATAATTGCGATTGATCGCAGTATTCCTTCGGCGAAACAACCTTCGTGATGGCAGCTATCTCTGGAATTGGGATCGATGTCGTGGATATTGCGAGATTTCAAGAATCGCTAAATCGAACTCCAGCGCTACGTAATCGGTTATTCACCGCCGCGGAATCAGAGCTAAAAATCTCTTCGCTCGCCGCTCGCTTCGCAGCCAAAGAAGCGCTCGCAAAAGCGCTAAATGCAAAGACCGCCACATTCAATTGGCAGGAAGTTCAAATTCTTAATGAGGGCAGCGGAAAACCGGTATTTCACTTTAGTGGCGAGCTCGCCGTTCGACTTGCATCTTCGATAGTTCACCTTTCGCTTTCTCATGATGCCGGAATTGCTTCAGCAATGGTGGTAGTGGAGGCAAATAAATGATGCGGGTCAAAGCAGAAGTAGATCTCTCAGCAATTGCCGCCAACATTAGCCACATTAAGTCACAAACAAATGCCCAACTTTTGGCAGTGGTAAAGGCAGATGCATACGGCCACGGTCTGGTACCAGTTGCTGAGGCGGCTATTAATGCGGGCGCAAGTTGGTTAGGAGTTGCACTTCTTGAGGAGGCGCTAGTCCTGCGTGCTGCTGGATTGCGAGCTCCAATTATTGCGTGGCTAACGCCACCAGGCAGCGACTTTGTGACTGCGCTAAAGAACGGTGTGGATATCTCGATCCCATCGATTGCGCTATTTAATGAGGTGCTATCGGCTGGCGAAGTAACTGGCATTACGCCAAGAATTCATGTGGAAGTTGATACCGGGATGAGCCGTGGTGGTTTCTTGGGGGAGTGGCCAGAATTTTTAGAAATTCTTGTCATGAACTCTAAGAAAATTCACCTAGTTGGATTTTGGTCGCACTTTGCCAGGGCCGACGAACCCAAGGAGTCGGCGACCGCAACGCAATTGGCGCGATTCAAAGAATTGCTTCTGCAGTTACGTGCTGCGGGGTTAAGGCCCGATCATTGCCACCTCGCAAATTCTGCAGCGACATTAACCAATGCCGAAACTCATTTTGATTTAGTCAGAGTCGGAATTGCAATGTATGGCTTAAGTCCTGATGTAGAAACTTTAGGGAGTTCAAGGGAACTCGGGTTGCTCCCGGCAATGGTTCTCAAGGCCAAATTGAATTTAGTGAAGTCGGTCCGAGCCGGAAGTTCAGTTGGTTACGGCGGCACCGCGATCGTAAAAGTCGATACTAAATTGGGCGTTGTCGCAATGGGATATGCCGACGGTATTCCACGAAATACCTCTAGCGCAGCTCATGTTCTTGTTGCCGGAGAGTTGGCACCGGTGATTGGCCGAGTCTCGATGGATCAATTTGTTGTAGACCTTGGGATTAACTCCACCGCCCAATCTGGAGATTGGGTAACAGTATTTGGTTTGGCAGATAATTCGGCAGATCAATGGGCAAGCGCTTCCGGGACCATTAATTATGAGATAGTTACCCGAATCGGTCCGAGGGTGCCTAGAATTTACCTTCGTTAAAGGCAAAGGAGCTGCGATGGTGGTTAAATCCAACCTGCTCTCCATCGACTCACTTTCGGTTAGTTTTGGTGGCCTTAAAGCGCTAAACCAAGTCTCCTTAGATCTGCATCCAGGGGAGGTCGTAGGTTTAATTGGACCCAATGGCGCCGGCAAAACCACCCTCTTTAATGCACTCAGCGGCTTGGTCACTCCAGACTCTGGCGCCCTTTCGTTATTTGACGAGGTGCACGCTTGGCCCAAAGCCCATGATTTAGTGGATCTTGGAATCGCCCGAACCTTGCAAGGCGTTGGTTTATTTCCAGATTTAACCGTCGTAGAGAATGTGATGTTAGGTGCGACTAGATTTTCGCGGAGTGGTTTGATTCGAGCGGCGCTTGGTCTGGATGGTCGCGATGAAGCCAGGCTGCGAACTCGAGCCATGCACGCTCTCGAACGGGTTTACGCAACAGGAATTGCCAATCAGCGAGTCGATTCTCTCCCATACCCAGTAACAAAACGGGTGGCAATTGCCAGAGCGCTGGTTAGCGAGCCAAAAATTCTCTTGCTTGATGAACCTGCCGGCGGCTTGGGTGCTCAAGATATTGATTGGATGAATGGCTTAATAAGAAATCTGATCTCTTCTTGCGCAATTTTATTGGTCGAGCACCATATGGATGTGGTCATGTCGGTGTGCCACCGACTTTACGTTTTGAATTTTGGTGAAGTAATTGCCAGTGGTGAAGCGGAGCTCGTTCGCCAAGATCCTGCAGTTGTCGCTGCCTATTTAGGAAGCGAGGCGGTTCACAAATGAGCGGCCTAGTAGTTGAAGAGTTGCATGTTTACCACGGTGCCATCCGAGCTGTCGATGGACTCTCCTTCACTGTGGCTTCGGGTGAATTGGCGGCGATTATTGGCGCTAACGGTGCTGGCAAGACCACGCTGTTAAGAGCGCTTACCGGATTGAAGAGCGTCAACTCTGGTAGCGCTAGCTTTGAAGGAAATTCAATCCTTAAAAAGAAACCGGAAGATTTAGTTCGGTCTGGCATTGTTCATGTCGCCGATGGTAAGTCGGTAATTCCAGAATTGACGGTTAAAGAGAATTTGGCACTTGGTGGAATTTGGCGAAAAGATAAGAAGGATGTGGCGCTAGCAACAGCCGAAGTTTTGGAGTTGTTCCCTCGGTTAGCGGAACGACTTTCGCAAAGTGCCGACACGCTTTCAGGTGGCGAACGTCAGATGTTGGCTATCGGTCGAGCTCTTATCGCCCGCCCTTCACTCTTGCTCTTAGATGAGCCTTCGCTGGGACTAGCTCCGTTAATCATCGATCAAATCTTCCATGCCATTAAATCTCTACAACAACGGCTAAATTTGACGGTGGTTCTGGTGGAACAAAATGCAATGGGTGCGTTGCGAATCGCGGATATTGGAATCATTATAAATTTGGGGAAATTGGTTACATCCGGCCCCTCATCAGAACTAATAGATAACCCCGCCCTTCGAGCTGCCTACCTGGGTTACTGATGACAAGATTCCTAACCACAATTCTTATTGGAATTAGTAGCGGCTCAATTTATAGTTTGATGGCGCTGGCGCTAGTGCTGGTGTGGCGTTCAACGCGAGTAGTTAACTTTGCTCAAGCTGGACAAGCGATTCTCTCGACTTACATTGGTTACATCGTTATTTCACATACCAACAATTATTGGTTGGCATTCCCAATAGCTGTTATTTTCGGCGCCGCTGCTGGAGCGTTGATTGATATCTTCCTTATTCGAATATTGGCGAAGCGAATGGGAACTGGCCCGGTGGCAGCAATCGCGCCGGTAATTGCCACATTGGGTTTGCTTGGAATTATTCGTGCTGTGGTTGGCATGATTTGGGGCGGTGACCTTAGGCAATTTAAATTGCCAGTTACG
>CAIQNN010000061.1 GCA_903873185.1 uncultured Actinomycetes bacterium | reverse complement strand
GTGGCGCAAATCTGAATGTGCAGAAGCCGAATACCGTTAATAATCCGGGGCCGCAAGGAAATGAAAACACGGGCAATCCGCCAACGCAGCAGTTGAGCAATCCGGTTCTTCCTAACAGCGGAACTGAAGTATTAGCGCCTCCGGGACCAAAAGTTACGTTGAAGTTTGGTTACGATGCAAAGGGCGAAGTAATAACTCTGCATGGAACTTTGCGTACCGTTGTTGGAAAGAAGAAGGTTGTCATCAACCAGATCGTTCCGATTTCGCAATCAATTATTGTTATCTTGCCTCCTGATGCGAAGAGCGCGCAGATTTATGTAAACGGCAAAGCTGTTAAAACTAAATTTGTTTCGGGCAAACCATTTACCTTGCCAATGATTATTGGTCCAAAGGACAAGGTCCAGGTTCGGATGGTTGATGCAAAGGGCAATGTGGTCTTTGCACCGATTTCCTACACCCGTCAACCAATTAACTTGGCAAATGTGAACTTTGATTTCTCGGCTTCAAAGCTCACCCCAGCCGCAAAGAAGATTTTGGATGAGGTCATTGCAGTTGTTAAGCAACATGGTTTCACCACAATTACTTTGGTTGGAAATACCGACTCTAAAACTTCAAAGGTCTTCGACAATCTGAAGCTTTCGAACGATCGCTCTTCGGCAGTTTTGAATTACCTAAAGAAGGCCCTTGGATCAAAGATTAAGATCACGAAGGCTGGCGTAGCAGCAAAAGAGCCAATCGCTTCTAATGCCACTTCTGAAGGTCAGGCGGCTAATCGTCGAGTGGAGATCAGCGTCTCTTAAGTTCTAAAAAGTATCCAAAGATCCCTCAGCGCTTCGGCGTTGGGGGATTTTGGCTTTGAAGGGGCAATTAAGTGGTTGCGCTACTGGTGGCCGGCGCCAGCGTGAGGGTTGCGGGCTACTCTTGGCGCGCGGGGGATTCAGCCCTCCCGCTCGGGTGATATTCACCTATCTCTCAGGAACGAAGGGTTCTATACGGACATGGCAGTCGGGAAGAGAGTTAACGCAGATTGGGCCGCCCTGGTTCTGGGGCTGGGCTTGGGCTTGACCGTCGCCGCATATGTGGAGACCACCACCTCTTATGACTGGCAGTCGGTTTATGCCATCGTCACTTCAATCTCACGAATCTGTGCCATGGTCGGTTCTTACTTGGCGTTGGTTGGTTTGGTTTTGGTCTCAAGAATCTCTTGGGTAGAAAAATCTGTCGGGCATGATCGCCTGGTTATCTGGCACCGAAAGCTGGGGCCATGGTCGCTCTATTTAATTACCTTCCACGTTCTCTTTGTAATTTTGGGTTATGCCGGAAACGATCGATTAAAACTGGGCGTTGAGCTCTGGCATTTAATTCGCAACTTCCCGTGGATGCTTCCGGGATTATTAGCATTTATATTTTTCGCCGCTGCGGGAATCTCTTCTTACAAGAAGGCGCGCGCGAAGATGTCTTACGAGACTTGGTGGACGATTCACCTGTATACCTACATGGCAATTGCACTTTCCTTTATGCACCAAGTTTTAAATGGTCCAATATTTGTCGGGCACCCAATTAATAAACTTTATTGGGAGTTCTTGTATATCGCTGCAGGGTTAACCATTGTGTTGTGGCGATTAGTAATACCTACCGTGCGATCATTGCGACACAACTTAAGGGTGGAGCAAGTCGTAGTTGAGGGACCCGGCGTTGTCTCTATCGTGATGCGCGGGCGCAACTTAGATAAATTGGGCGCCCGGGGCGGACAGTTCTTTGGCTGGCGTTTTATGACATCGGGGCAATGGTGGATCTCGCATCCATATTCATTATCGGCAGCGCCAACCGAGCATTACATGCGGGTCACAGTTAAAGAGTTGGGTGATGCTTCGCGTTCGGTAAAGCGAATTAAACCCGGAACTCGAGTCTTTTTCGAAGGCCCTTATGGCACCTTTGTTGCCGAGCGAGCATCACGTGGTCACGTGGTGTTGGTCGGCGGCGGTGTTGGTATAACTCCACTTCGCGCACTGCTAGAAGAGTTCCCTGCAGTTAAAGAGATTGATGTTCTCTTCCGGGCTTCAAAGGATGAGGATTTAGTTTTACGTAACGAGCTTGATGAGATTGCTGCTGCCCGAGGCGCTCGAGTTCATTACTTGGTGGGCTCCAGGCAAGTTCATCCTATGACTGCTAAGTACATAATGAAATTTGTGCCGGCATTTCGAGATTCCGATGTTTATGTTTGCGGACCAACGCCATTGGTCGAAGCAGTTCGTCAGGCAGCGCTTGATTGCGGCATTCCAAAGAATCGCTTCCACGATGAAGCCTTCGAATTCCATAATGTTTAAAAAGAAAATGCTAAAAAACAACGAGATGTGTAATTACAGAAGGCAGGGTTTGGAATGAAACGTGCGCTACTTATTGGGACGGGTTTGGTTGGTGGGCTGGGTGCAGTCCTCACCATTACCCCGCCACAACTTGGGACGCACTCTTCCAGTGCGGGGGGTTTAGCTGGCGGCACAACGACGCCAACTCAAACTCCAGCAACTCAAACTCCGACGGCTGCGCCGACTCCGGCCCAAAGCACTGCTGCGGCGACTCCGCCGGCGCCAACGAAAACTACTAAAGCAACAAAGAAAGCCACACCAAAGGCGACCGCTAAAGCGACCAAGAAGCCAAAACCCACCAAAACCACAGCAGGTGGAACGGCGACTACGCCAACGCCAACCCAGACCACGGCTGCTCCAGCGCCGACGCCAACCAAAACCACGCCACCCCCAGCCAGTTCCGGCGTCTCCGGAACCTTCACGGGTTCAGCCTTTGATGCCAACGAGCGCGGCCGAATATGGGGTTCAGTGACAGTCACCATCACCGTGAAGAATGGCGTTATTACCGCCTCCAGAGGCGTCCAACGGCCATCCAGCCGCGGCCAATATGCCTTTGATCAGATCGATCCTTATGTCGCTACCCAGCAAATCACCATCGCTACTATCAAATCCAAGGCCGCTTCGGCTTTACCATATGTCGGTGGCGCTACTTACTCCTCGCAGGCATATTGGGATTCGTTGAAGAGCGCGCTGTCTCAGGCCGGGATCTAAATCAATGACGGCTCGCCACTTCCTGGAATTTGATACTTGGGGAACGGTCATTGTTTTTGATTTATCTTCGGCCACAATTGCCGAAGAAGTTCTAATTGCGGCGGCTCATGAAGCACAAGCTTATTTTTTCCATATCGACGAAGTCTTCTCAACTTACAAGCCAGAATCGATGATTTCCAGGCTGCGACGGAACGAAATTCGAATTGAAGATTGCACCCCCGAAGTCCAAGAAGTTTGGAGCGCATGTGCAGTTGCGCGGGATTTAAGTAACGGCGCCTTCGATCCATGGATCGTTGCGGGCGGGTTTGATCCTTCGGGTTATGTGAAGGGCTGGGCTTCCGATAAAGCCTGCGAAATATTTTTATCGCACGGCATTGAAAACTCATTGGTTAATTCCGGTGGCGATGTAACAGTCCGCGGTGGCTATCTGAAGGATGGCGTGGTCGCACCATGGAGCGTTGGGATTCGAAACCCATTGAATAAAGCTGAGATCGTCCATACCGTTGAACTAAACAATGGCGCTATTGCAACTTCTGGCACTTATGAGCGTGGCGCGCACATCAAGGACCCACACTCCAACCTGATTGCCATCGGCGCTCGCAGTGCAACGGTAATCGGCCCAGACGGCGGCCTGGCCGATGCCTTGGCCACAGCGCTGATTGTGGATGGACGCGACGGTGCCGGTTGGTTTAGCCGACCAGAGCTTGCCGATTACACCTGCTGGGTTGTGGACCGCAATGACGATACCTCGTGGACTTTCACCAAATAGATACACAGCCTTCTTTCAGCAAAAGCACGGCCGTTATGAGTAATTAAGCCTTTAACCTGTCCGCTATGACAAAGTCGAAAATCCGAATCCTCTCTATAAATCTGGTTTTGCTTCTGGCCGTGGTCGGTGCTGGGTATTGGGGTTGGTCGGCGCTTCATCCCGCACCAGCTGCAACTGTTACCGCGACTACCACTGCTTCGGTCGGCGATGTTCAGTCCACCGTTTCCGCCAGTGGAAAAGTAATCAGTCCCGGTGATGTCGGAGTCTCACCATCAGTTGCCGGTACCCTCACGAAAGTATTTGTAAAAGTTGGCGATCATGTGCGCACCGGGCAGACCCTGGCAAAGCTAGACGCCACACAACAAACGATTGCATTAAGCCAAGCGAAGAACTCGTTGGCGAACGCCCAGATCGCGCTGGCAAAGTTAACGCCATCCAGAACTGCAGCCGAACAAGCACAGGCCGATCTGCAATTGCAACAATCTAAAGCTTCAGTCGATTTAGCAACGGCAAACTTGGCAACGGTGCAAGCGAACCAAACTTCTAATGCTGCTACTTATCAAACGACGGTAGACAATGCGAAGAAGGCGTTAGCAGATGCCCAAGCATTGGCACCGGCAAATGCCGCTAACTATCAAACGACGGTAGACAATGCCAAGAAGGCGTTGGCGGATGCACAAGTTTTGGCAACTGCAAATGCTGTTACCTACCAATCTTCAGTTGATGCTGCTAAGGCGTCACTAGACAGTGCGCAAATTAACAATGACAACTATTTCAATACCTGGAGCCCTTATGGCTTCACGATTGCTTACTGCACAAATCTAAATCTTTATGGAGCCGGCAACGCCACGATTGCTGATTCGTTCTCGCATTGCGCTTCAATTCTGGGCAATGCCTCATCGTTAGCAAATGCCAAAGTTGCCTATAACAATTCGGTTCTTTCACAGGCAACTAATCTAAAGAAAGATGCGCAGAATTTGGTTTCGCTGCAAAATTCGATCGATCAAGCATCCGCCAACCGAACCACTAGCTTGGCAAAAGATGCACAGAATATGGCTTCACTGCAAAATGCGATCGATCAAGCAATTGCCAATCAGACAACTAACCTGGCAAAAGATGCAGTGACAAATTCCACGGCAATAACAAATGCTAAGAATTCATTGGCTAGCGCCACTTTGTCTTACAACTTGTTTGTTGCTGCTCAAGCGGTTGCGCTGCAACCTGCGAAGCAGATTGATGTTGATGTTGCTCAAACCGCAATTCAAATCGCCCAGGCCAATTACAACCTGGCGGCAAAGAACTTGGCAGCCACAACTTTGACTTCACCAGTTACTGGCGATGTTGCTTCGATCTCATCGATCGCCGGTGAAAATGTTGGCACTGCTTCAACATCAGCTTCCTCGGCTTCAGGAACCGCAACAGGTTTCATAGTTTTAACTAACGTAAGTTCACTTCGCGTGCAAGCTGGATTCTCGGAATCTGATACTGCAAAAATCCAAGCTGGCCAAGCGGTTTCTTATGCTTATGCGGCACTTCCAACGGCCCAATCCACGGGCAAGGTTTCGCGCATTGATTTGCTGCCATCAAACTCCACCGGCGCCACTTCATACAACGTCACCTTTGATTTAGATGCCCCGGTTCCAGGACTCAAGCCCGGTATGTCGGCCACTGTCACAGTGACAACGGGCGAGGTTCTAAATACCCTGCAAATTACCGCTCAAGCGGTAACGATTCGTGGCACCAGAGCGACCGTCAATGTTTTGACCACAGTTGCTGGCAAGCAGGTAATCACGCCAACTCGCGTTGTTATTGGCCTCCAAGGTGACTCTTCCGATCAGATTCTCTCTGGCGTTAAGGCCGGGGCAAAGATAGTTCTTCGAACCTCCTCATCCAGCGTTGGCTCCAATGGCTTCCCAACAGCTGGCGTGCCGGCAGTTAGTGGGGCTGGCGGCACGCTAGGAGGTATCGGTGGTGGCGGCGGTGGCGGCGGTGGCGGCGGAAGGAATGGCGGTTGATGCAACCGGTCATTGAAGTAAAAGGCGCCGTTAAACGTTACGGCGAGGGGGAGTCTTCGATCTTCGCCTTAGCCGGAGTGGATCTGTCGATTCAAACTGGTGAATATGTCGCGATCATGGGGCCTTCGGGCTCTGGAAAATCTACGCTGATGAATATTTTGGGGGCGCTCGACATCATGACTTCGGGAAAGTATTTCCTCGATGGCATCGAGATCTCCGCTATGGATGAGAATGATCTCTCGGTCGTCCGAGGCCGAAAGATCGGTTTCATCTTTCAATCTTTCAATCTGATCCCAAGGACTACGGCGCTTAGCAATGTAGAACTTCCGATGGCCTACCAGGGCATCAAAGCGGCTGAACGTCGAAAACGCGCTTTGATCGCGCTGGAGGTTGTTGGGTTATCAGATCGCATTAATCATGAGCCAACTGAGTTATCAGGTGGACAGCAGCAACGCGTTGCCGTTGCCAGAGCTTTAGTTACCCGACCTTCGTTGTTGTTGGCTGATGAACCGACAGGAGCGTTGGATTCTAAATCCACCGGGGATCTGTTGGATCTCTTTGATCAAATTAACGCAGCTGGCCGCACCGTCGTTGTTATTACCCACGAAGCTGATGTGGCAGATCGTGCCAAGCGCATTATTCGAATGCGCGATGGCAAGATTGTCTCAGATAGTTTGAATCCGGTTCGAGTCGCATGAACCTATTAGAAATAATTCGGTTCGCTTTCCGCGGCTTAACCATCAACCGGCTTCGAACTTTCTTAACCACACTGGGAATTTGTATTGGTGTTTCATCGGTAATCATTTTGATTGCCGTTGGAAATGGTTCCAGCAAAGCGATTCAAAATAGCTTGGATCGGTTGGGAACTAACTCAATTCAAGTTCGCTCCGGAAACTTCGGCTTCGGAACCCGGGCTCAATCAGTTGCTAACAACACTAAACCGCTGACCGTTGATGACGCCGTCGCATTGATTGATCCAGTTGCTGCGCCGGATGTTAAGCAGGCTGCACCGGTAATGAATGCCAACGCCAAGTGCGTCAATGGCTCTAATACTTCAACGCCATCAACCTTTTCTGGTACCTGGCCGTCTTACTTTGAGGCCAGCAATACTGCAATCGCTAAAGGTTCCTATTTCACTAATGATGATGTGACCCAAGGTCGACGGGTAGCGGTAATTGGAAACACCACTGCTACGGACTTGTTCGGTACTGAAAGCCCATTGGGCCAAACGATTCGATGTGGCGGCATTCAATTCACGGTAATCGGCACCACAGAGATAAAGGGCTCATCG
>CAIQNN010000060.1 GCA_903873185.1 uncultured Actinomycetes bacterium | reverse complement strand
TTCTGTCGACCGAGCAAAATTCGATCACGCGCATCTTTTATCAAAACAATGATCGCGGCATCAGTTCGTGGGTAATGATCGGAACCGTCGGCAATACAACGCCGGATGGAACCGCCTTGCAAAGATTTGGTAACTTCACCGCATAATGGGCAACGCGGATGTTTGTGGTGCCAGTTAGCCAGCGCCTGGGCATGAACCGCCAACCCGATTTCGATATCGGATAGATCGGCGCCCAATTCGCGCAGCGTTAGATATTGCTCAAATTGTTCGATATCGATTGCTTCACCACACCAGCCAAAGTACGGAACTTCATCGGCAATCCCGAGAAAGAAGCGCTCCCCTGCCGAAAATTCTGCCGATCGAATCAACTCTTCAACTTTCTGGGCAGTTAAGAGTTCCAGTCGGCTCGAGAGCTTGGAACTTTGCGGCGTGCCATCTGCCTCTTTAGAGCGAGGGTGGTCGGTTGAAATTGTCCGAAATTTTCCAGAAGCAAAATGCAGGATCTGTGCCCGCTCCCAAAGACGGGAGAGTTCAGCCTCATCCAGCCGAAGATGGCCAGCCCGATCGATGGCTGCACGAGCCAACGGAAGTTCTAACGGGGCGCTATCTCCTGAAATCACAAGGCGACCCTACTAGCCTGCCTTTATGAAGGTCACCTCTTGGAATCTGCTCCACGGCCAGCTCCTCTCCCTGCCTGGTCAATCGGGGGCCAACCCAAGTAACCCGGACCAACGCGAACTCTTGTTGGCGGCCGCCGGTCTACTCGCCGTTGATGTAGTCGGGCTTCAAGAGGTCGATAAGAATCAACCCCGCTCTGGTTCTCATTCTCAAGTCGAAGCCATCGCAACCGCTATGGGAGCGCGCGATTGGGCTTACGCCCGAACGGTAATTGGAACCCCGGGCGAGCAGTGGCGCGCGCTAGCGAAGGATGAGCCCAGAATTGAAAGCAATCACTCACCGGCTTTTGATAGTTCACCATCATATGGAATTGGGCTGATCTCAAAGATTCCAGTCCGGAGCTGGCACCACCTGGAACTTGGGAAATCGCGGATCGGCTTGCCACTGGCTTTCCCTTCAGAGAAGGGGGTTCGCTTGATTTACGTAAAAGATGAGCCTCGAATCGCGATCGCAGCGGAGTTAGCGAATGGCTTTACTGTTGCAGTCACGCATCTATCCTTCGTACCGCTGGTAAATATTTATCAATTATGGAAAGTCCAACGCTGGCTATCAAAGTTGCCGGGCAAGAAGATCCTGATCGGTGATTTGAATTTGCCGTTCAATATTCCAACTCGAGTTTCAAAGTGGAAATCTTTGAATACAAAACTCACCTACCCGGCGTGGGGAGCGAAGATTCAATTTGATTATCTACTTTCAGATTCAATTTCGAATTCCCAAATTCGAGCGCTAGAGCTAGGAGCACCACAAAGTAAGAGTGGCGAAAAACTAAACCTTAGCGATCACTTGCCAATTTCAGTGGAGATTACCGAGCCGCAATAATCTTTCTAGCCTTGCTCGATATCGCCAATAATCGCGATTAACTCGGCTTCGGATAAGAGATCGGCCGGCTTAACGATTTGATCGCTGCCGACATAATAGAAGCTGGCACCAACGTTGGATAAAGGAATCTGGTGGAGTTTGGAATATGCCAAGCGATACATCGCCAACTGAATTGCCGCCACCGTAAGATCATCGCCAGATTTTTCGCGACCAGTCTTCCAGTCCACGATTTCGTATTGGTTTTCAAATTTGTAAACAGCATCAATTCGGCCGCGAAGAACCGTACCGGCGATCAAAGTCTCAAATGGAACTTCAACGGCAATTGGTGTTCGGTTCGCCCAAACGCTGGCTAACCATTTCTGTTGCAACTCTTTTAGTGGAATCTCGTCCGATCGAATAATTGTTGTTGGATCGAGATCCTCGTCATCTAACAGCAGTGGGGTGGTGAAACGGCGCTCAATCCAATTATGAAATGCGGTGCCCTGGCGAGCATATTTATCAATGTGATTGGGCATTGGGCGGCGGATATTCAGCGCTAATTCCGTCGGATTTTCGCGAACGCTTATTAGCGTCGAAACTGAAAGTTTTGAAGGTAGGTAAACGACTGGTGCTAATCGCCGACGAGCTATCTCAGCAATTAACGCTTGGGCATCAGCTAAATATGAGCGCTGCGTTGGGGTTATTGATGCAACTGAACTTGATAGTTGAGCATCGATATCCAAAGCGGTTGCACTCGTTACAATTTCGGCACTTTTCGCAACAATTTCGCCTTGCTCATTTTTCCGCGGCCAGGTGCCGCGCTTTGGATTTGCGATTGAAGGATTTTCACCCGTTGGTTCCGGAGCCGCAATAACTGTTGCGCTTGGATTTATGGCGCGATCAACTTCGCTCACCCATTGAAATAGCTGACTTGGAGCGACCACGCCAATACCGGTGCGAAACCAGGAGGTTGTTACAAAAAGTTTGGCGCGCGCTCTGGTGAAAGCGACGTAAGCCAAGCGAAGTTCTTCCTCGAGATGTTTATCGGCCCAACGTTTTGCATACAGTTCGAGACTCTTGCTGACTTCGGTTGCAGTTGGTCCGCCAACTGGGAAATCAAAATCTATTAATTGTTCGCGATCGCCCCGCAGTGCGACTGGTAGTGAACCCGAATTGCGCGTCCAAATATCAGATTTCTTACCGCTATTTGGAAAATTTCCTTCAGCCAATCCAGGAACTGCGACGACATCCCATTCAGCTCCTTTAGAGTGATGAACAGTTAATATTTGAACGGCGGCGTGACTGACTTCTACAGTAGTGGGTTTTAAGCCGCCCTCCTCCGAATCGGCAACTTTCAACCACTGCAGAAAGGCCGAGAGGCTGCCACCATTTCTGGCAAACTTTGCGCCCTCATCCATAAATTTATCGAGTTGGCGCCGGCCTACCTTCCAGCCAGAGCGGACCAAAGTTTCAACATCAAGGGCTAAGAAGTGTTCGGCTGCGGTGATCGCATCAGTAACTGATCCGCTAACTTCGCGCCTAAAAGTTCGAAGTTGATGGGCAAATTCTTGCAGTCGGGCTAAACCAAGAACTGAAAATTCGCCTGCAGGTGCCTGGGCCAAGTTTTCTAGCGCCGTGATAATCGAACCGAGTGGATAATCCTCGGCCTCCATCGCTTCGGAGTTACCGCCCGCTAACAGATCTTCAAGTGAAGAGGTGCGGCTCTGGCCTTCTTCGCGTCCTAAAGCGCGCGCAAATGAGCCCAAGGCGGCAAGATCCTTGGCGCCTAAAGCTAAGCGCGGCCCGGTTAACAGTCGAATTAGGGAACTACCGGCATCGGCGAAAGTAATTACTCGAAGCAAGGCGATGATGTCGGCGATCTCTGGAACATGGATCAAACCACCCAGTCCGACGACATCCACCGGAATCTGCAGATCGCGCAGCGCTTCTTCAAGTTCCGGGATTTGGCTGCGGCTGCGGATTAAAATTGCAAAAGTGCTGCGATCTTTCTCGGCGAGAGCGATGCGAGCCGGATCGTTCCAAAGCTTGGCGATTTCAGTTGCTAAATACTTTGCCTCGGAAGTTGCATCCTCGAGGAGAGCGCTGGACAGAAAACCTGGACCGGCACCAAACCGCGGTTGCAGGCGGTCAACTTGTGCGACTTTTGCTTGGCGAAGGGCGATCTCATCGATAATCCGATTAGCTAAGGTAAGAATTTGTAGATCGTTGCGCCATGTAGTTAATAATTTGTAGCGCGGCACAACTTGTTGGCCAGTTGCTGGAAAATGTTTCGGAAAACTTTCTAGCGTCTCGGGACTGGCGCTGCGCCACCCATAAATTGCTTGATTGGGATCACCTACCGCCATGACGGGATGGCCTTGGCTAAAAAGGTGAGAGAGAAAACGAACCTGACTGTAAGAAGTATCTTGGTACTCATCTAAGAGAACGATCTGAAATTTGGTTCGCTCTTGGGCACCGATATCGCCAAACTCAGTAACAAGTTGAGCCGCCAAATTCATCTGATCGTTGAAGGAGAGGTTGCCCGTTAGCTGTCGATGCGTTTCCAGCGCTTCCACCATTGGCAAAATCGTCAGCCGCTCTTTTATGGTGTCGATTGCTTTTTGAACTACTTGATTGGATTTCGCGGAAGAGATCGTGGCGTACTCATCCAAGCGCTGATGGAGAAATTCTTTTAGCTCAGCGGAACTGACGTGGTGTTCGCCGAGTTCGCCGCTGAGGTTGGTTACATGGTCAACAATTGTCGCGACCGAGTGGTTCAGTTCAAATTCGCTGCTCTCAAAATTGCTGACAATGTTATTGGTAACTTGCCATAACGCCGCTTCGCCGATGGGATCGCTACCGGCATCAATTCCCAGTCGAATCGCATGTTCGCTCAATACCCGACCGGCGTAAGAGTGATAAGTCGAGACCGTTACCGATAGATCTAACGCGGTTCCGGTTTCGCTCTTTGGCAGCAGTCCGCTGGCTTGAAGTAAGCGAAGCCGGCGCCTGATTCGAAGGGCGAGCTCGCCCGCGGCTTTGCGAGTGAAGGTCAGACCTAAAATTTGGTCGGGTCGAACGATCCCATTGGCTACTAACCATAGGACTCGAGCACCCATAGTCTCGGTTTTACCTGAGCCGGCACCGGCAATAACTACCGAAGGAATAGATGGGTCGGCTTCGATAATGGCAATCTGCTCATCGGTGGGCAGATGAATCTTCGAACTGCCATATTGCGCTAATTCATAATCTTGAAGGCGTTGAAAGATTTCAGTGGCGCTATATTGATATTTATTCATGGCTCAATCACCGACTTGCCGTGGGATTGAACCGGGCAACTAGCTTTCACGCCGCAGTTGCGACAACGTTTATTGATTACGGCGGCAAAGTTGGCGCCACTCATACCTTCGGCAGCGGCAATTACCTCTGTCTTGAGTTGCTCGTGATCGGGTGTTGCTTGGCTTCGAATCGAGGCGCTCTTTGTAGTGCCACCCAAGTAGACCAATTCGGCGCCGGCACTTTCAGAGCTGGGGTGTAAATAGGTGAAGCCACCTTCGAGAACTGCCAATTGATAACCGCTTAGTTGGCGATGTTCCAACGCCTCTGATTTTGAAACATCCGGTGCGCCCGTCTTTAAATCAGCAATAAAGATTTGGCCATCAGCAGTGAGTTCGATTCGATCCACGGTTCCACGAAGGAGCACTCGACCCAGGCGAACTTCAAATTCCTTTTCCGCGCCAAGGAGTTTGCGGCTTTTGGAAATGTCTTGGTGCCAGGAATAAAACTTATCTAGCTTTTCAGCGGCGCTACGAAATTCTTGATCGGCTACCCAGCCAGTGCTTTCGGCAATTAGCGCCCAGGCGTTTTTCAATCGCTCGCTCAGTAAAGTAATGGCAAGTGCGGGCTCCGTGGCCAATTGAGCTGCCAGTGCGTGAATAGCAGAACCCAGAAGTTGAGCGGTTGAATCGCCATCGCGACCGCCACTTTTTTCAAAGAACCATTTCACGCCACATTCGGAAAAGGATTGTAAATTGCTGGGCGAAACCGAAATTGAAGCAGATGGCGCGACGACCGGTTCGGTGGAAGTTATCGCCGCGACACCTAACCAATTACTTGGGCGGGCCGATGCGACTCCATGCTCCCCCAAAGTCTTCAATAGCGAAGCGGCAAATGGTGCGTCGACGGAATTGCTTTGAAGTTCCCGGCGAAGTTCGGCGACCAGCGCGGTCGAGGTTAAGGACCTGGTAATGGTTGCAAAACTTTCATCAAGTGGGTCATCACCTCGCAGAAAATCATTGAGCTCCTCGAAGTATTGCGATGGCTCTGAATCTTCTTCTTGCCATGCGCTAATCAGAAGCCCGCTACGAGCTCGAGTTATGGCAACGTGTAGTAAACGGCGCTCATCTTCAACCAGAGCGTTGGCAGAAGCGGCGCTGATTTGATCTCGAACCGTTAACCCGCTGCGCGCAGCCTCAACTAATCGTTCGCTGCCCAATAGCGATCCGCGTTGGCGCAGATTGGGCCAGATTCCTTCTTGCATTCCAGCAAGTGCGACCAAATCCCACTGGCGACCTTTGGCGGAGTGGACCGTCAGAATTTCGACAATATCTTCGCGGACGCCTTTGGCTGTGATGGTATCGCCCAAGATTTTTTCACCGAGTAATTGATCAAGAAAGGCGGCAGGCGAACTCTGGGGCAATCGTTCGCTAAATCGCCGAGAAGCTTCAAAGAGTTCCATCATTGAATCAAGGTTGTGGTCTGCGCTTGCGCCACGGGCGCCGCCTGCCAATGCCTGATCGCGCCAACTATCCGCTAATTTTTTACCATCGGAATCAGTGGCGGTACTCCATAGCGCCCACAGCAAATCTCCAAATACCGGTGTTGATTTATGCGCTTTGCGACCGGCTTCAATTAGCGCGCGCAACTTCAGCAGCGCTTCACCGTAACCTTCAGGTAGGTCGGGGATCGGTTCCGTTAGAACACCAAGCATCATCTCGGTAACGGTTCGTGAATCACCAACGCTGCGATGTCGAACTAATTGAAGTCGAAGTTGGCGCAATGAAATGGCATCTGCGCCACAGAGTTGCGAGAAGAGCAGCTCTTCAATCACTGGCCAATTTCTAATTTCTAGCTTTACCCGGCCAAGTACGATCTCGAGAATTTGCAAGAATGGTTTGATTGCCGGATTTTCAGCAAGCGCTAACGCATCTGAACCGACGGCAACTGGAATTCCAACAATGGAAAATGCCCGAACCAGAGCTGAAACTTGAACTCCGGGAGATCGAACTATGACCGCCATCTGCGACCATGGCAGCCCCTCGCGCAGATGAGCGCTGCGAAAAGTCTGGGCGATGTAATGCGCGGCTTCGCTGGCATTTTCAGAACGAGCCGAAACCACACCGCGATCTGAACCACCGTACTCACCAGCGCTTCGCAGTCGGGTCAACGAGTTGCCTCTGAAGTGGCTAGCAGCAGCGACGCCGAGTTCGGTAATGGCCACAGTACTGCGATGGACTACTGGTAAAAGAATGGTTCGCGCCGAAATCGCAAGCGCAAAATCAATCGCACCTTCTGGATCGGCACCGCGAAAACTACCGACGGCAGAGTCAGGATCGGCAAAAATAATTAGGTCATCGCCCACAAGCAAATTCAGTAATTGGCGCTGAGCGGCATCGCTCTCTTGAAATTCATCAACCATGATTGCTTTGAAGCGATTTTGATAGCGCTTACGAAGTTCTGGATCTAGGCGCAGAAGTTCGATCGCTTTTGTTATTACTGCGCTGGGATCGATTCGCAGCGCTGTGTCAGAGACCGTGCCATATCGCAGCGCCAAAATTCGCTCGTATTCATTCCAAAAATGCGCCGCACCAACCCAGTAAGGCTCATTTAGCTCTCGTCCCTTGTCGGCCAAATCTTGGGGCGAATAATTTCGTTCCGTGGCGCGAAGAATTAGGTCGCGAAGCTCTTTAGCAAAACCTTTGGTGGTAAGCGCCAATTTAAGATCCGAGTGCCAAGGCAAACTCTGCGAAAGTTCATCGGTAGCCAAAAGCTCTCTGATAAAGGAATCTTGTTCGGCACCTGAAACTAAAACGTAGCGCGGCGCATCCATATCTTGGCGGTCATTGATAATTGAAAAAGCCAAAGAGTGAAAAGTCCGGGCGATTGGTTCAAAGGAAGAGCTGGCGGCACCCTGAACGATTTGATCACGAAGCAATGAAGCTTGCTCTCGGCCATAGGTAAGGATTAATAGCGAATCCGGATTTTCACCTGCGGCAATTCGCGCGATCGCAGCGGCGATCAGGGTTGAACTTTTACCAGTTCCGGGACCACCTAGAACTAGTAACCGTTCATTGCGAGCGGCAACGACTTCGAGTTGCACCGGCGAAAGTGGCGGCGCCGGTGGCGCGCTTTGGCGACGCAGCAACCTGATCTGATTGGGATTAGAAGATGCGGCCGCCATAGCCCCTATCTAACCCAAAGCCGGTGACAAATCGGCAAACTCCACAAAAAAGCCCCGTTGGCGTCGGAAAACGTAACGAGGCTCATTTGAAAAAGAGTACGGCTAGGCGTTTAAGTTCGCCTTCTTGGTGCGAGCGGCTGAGCGAGCGCGCTCATTCTGATCGAAGACAACCTTGCGGACACGAACCAATGATGGGGTGACTTCGATGCACTCATCTTCGCGGCAATATTCCAGCGCCTGCTCCATATTTAGGATCTTTGGCGGAATTAAACGCTCGAGTTCATCAGCGCCCGCAGAACGCATATTGGTTAGCTTCTTTTCGCGAACCGCATTTACATCCATATCTTCTGGCCGAGCATTCTCGCCAACGACCATACCTTCATAGACTTCGGCGCCAACTTCAACGAAGATGCTGCCGCGCTCTTGCAAGGTAAAGAGAGCATAAGAGGTAACAACGCCGCGACGATCTGAGACCAAAGAGCCAGATTGACGGGTGCGAATCTCACCATGCCAGGCTTCGTAGCCATCGAAGACGTGGTGCAAAAGACCAGTTCCACGGGTTTCAGTAAGGAATTCGGTACGGAAACCAATCAGACCTCGTGATGGAACCTTGTAATCCAATCGAATCCAACCAGTGCCATGGTTAACCATCTGCTCCATGCGACCCTTGCGAAGGGCCATCAGCTGAGTAATGACACCCAAATAATCTTCTGGTGCATCAATAGTCAAACGCTCCATTGGCTCGTGAAGTTTGCCATCCACAATCTTGGTAACAACCTGAGGCTTACCAACTGTTAATTCAAAACCTTCGCGGCGCATAATTTCAACCAAGACGGCGAGCTGAAGTTCACCACGACCTTGGACCTCCCAAGTATCTGGGCGATCGGTATTTAGAACGCGAAGTGAAACGTTACCTACAAGTTCAGCATCCAATCGGTTCTTCACCAGACGAGCCGTTAACTTGGAGCCGCTCTGTCCAGCCAATGGTGAAGTATTGATACCAACAGTCATGGAAATACTTGGTTCATCGACGGTGATCAGCGGTAGCGCAAAAGCTACTTCTGGATCAGCCAAAGTTTCGCCCAAGGTGATGGTTTCAATTCCAGCAACGGCGATGATGTCGCCGGGGCCGGCTTCTAGCGCAGGGATTCGCTCAAGGCCTTCAGTAATTAGAAGTTCAGAAATCTTTACCCGCTCAGTTGTTCCGTCGGTCTTCATCCAAAGTGCCATCTGGCCCTTTTTAATTACGCCTTCGCGGACGCGACATAGTGCTAGTCGGCCTAGGTAAGGCGAGGAGTCCAAGTTTGTTACATGAGCTTGAAGTGGTGCACCTTCATGATAGGTCGGTGCTGGAATAGTGTTGAAAATTGTGTCGAAGAGAATGTCTAGGTTCTCGTGATCTGGCATCTCGCCGTTACCCGGCCTTGCAAGTGATGCTCGCCCAGCTTTAGCTGAGGCATAGACAATGGGAAATTCAATCTGTCGTTCATTGGCATCAAGGTCCAAGAAGAGTTCATAAGTTTCATCTACAACTTCAGCAATTCGCGAATCCGGACGATCCACCTTGTTGATTACCAAAATAACTGGCAAATTCTTTTGCAGGGCTTTTCGAAGAACGAAACGTGTTTGTGGAAGTGGACCCTCAGAGGCATCCACCAAAAGAATAACGCCATCAACCATTTCAAGGCCGCGCTCTACCTCGCCACCAAAGTCGGCGTGACCTGGGGTATCAATAATGTTTACGATCTGGGCGCCGCGCTTTACTGCGGTGTTCTTGGCCAGAATGGTAATTCCCTTTTCGCGCTCAAGATCCATTGAGTCCATGACTCGGTCCTTGCTATCGCCCTGCTCTTTGTAGGCAGCAAAAGCGCCAGATTGCCAAAGCATGGCATCGACCAAAGTGGTTTTGCCGTGGTCAACGTGCGCAATGATGGCTACGTTTCGTAGCTCGTTGCGCTTCTTTAACTCCCCGGTAAGGTTCGGATTTTTTGGCTGAGCGAATTCGATGTTAGACATTGACCCTAAATTCCACTATTTCGATGCTGGACGGACAACTGGTCCAGATTGCGCGCTGAGTTTAACTTAAAGCCCCTGTTTTAACCCAATTCGCGCTTGAATCCGAGCTCAAAAGCTATACGTTGAAGCGGAACTCCACGACATCGCCATCGGCCATTACATAATCCTTGCCTTCCATTCGAACTTTGCCACGATGTTTGGCTTCAGTCATTGAGCCAGCTGCCATGAGATCTTCAAAGGCAACGATTTCGGCCTTAATAAATCCTTTTTGGAAATCAGAGTGAATGACGCCGGCAGCAATTGGTGCCGTGTCGCCGTTATGAATGGTCCAAGCCCGCGCCTCTTTAGGTCCTGCAGTTAAATAAGTTTGGAGCCCCAACGTTTTAAAACCGACTCGGGCAAGTGTGGTTAAGCCAGGTTCTTCTAACCCGATTGATTGAAGAAGTTCCAGGGCATCGGCTTCATCTAATTCTGCAAGTTCCGCTTCAGTTTTTGCATCTAAGAAAATTGCTTCGGAGGGTGCGACTAATTTTTGGAGATCACTTCGCAAAGGACCGTCATTTAATTCGGCAGCATCAACATTAAAGACATAGAGAAAAGGTTTGGCAGTCATTAATTGCAACTCAGCGATTGCCGCCAAATCAACTTTGGAGCCATGCAAAAGTTTTCCCTCATTTAATAGGGCCTGCGCCTCTTTAACAACTTCAATCATTGCAGCGCGATCCTTATTGAGTCGGATCTCTTTTTCTAAACGAGGTAGCGCCTTCTCGATCGTTTGTAAATCGGCCAAGCAAAGTTCAGTGGTAATCGTTTCGATATCGGCAGCTGGATCTACTAATCCATCAACGTGAACAACATCGCCATCGGCAAAGACTCGGATGACCTGACAGATGGCATCAGTCTCGCGAATATTTGCAAGGAACTTATTTCCAAGACCAGCGCCTTCGGAGGCGCCCTTTACGATGCCGGCAATATCCACGAAGGAGACCGGAGCCGGGAGAATCTTTTCGGAGCCAAAGATCGTGGCCAATTGATTTAGACGGGGATCCGGAACGGCCACAATGCCAACATTTGGCTCGATAGTGGCGAAGGGATAATTAGCTGCCAAGACATTGTTTTTGGTCAGGGCATTAAAAAGGGTGGACTTGCCAACGTTGGGCAGACCGACAATTCCGATTGATAGGCTCACGAGGAGTAGAGCCTACGCGTGATTGTCACCGCTTCCTGCCACGATAGTGCCATGAATACTTCAACTGGCTCAAATACTGGCCTAATTGCGGCTCTTGCCATCGGCTTGCTGCTTGGAACCTTGTTCGGTCTGCTCATATCTCGCTTGCGCTCATCAGGTAGCGCCGCTGAACTTGCGACCGTAACTGCCGCCCTAGCCGCTGAATCGGCCACACGCAGCGCCGAAGCGACCAAGGTTTCCCTGCTAACTTCACAACTAGATAGCTTGCGCGCCGAACAGAGTCAGAACACCCGATTAGATGAAGCCTTGAAGGCCGTTCAACAAAATATGCTCGCGTTAAATACCCAAGCTCAAGCGGCTGAGGTAAAGCGAGCGAGCGCCGAAGCAGGTATCCGAACTCAAATGGAGAACATGCGCACCGGCAATGAAACCTTGCTTCGCGAAACTACCAAACTTGCCGGCGCGCTCTCAAACTCTCAAACCCGCGGAAAGTATGGTGAGACCCAACTTGAGATGCTCCTAGAGGGCTCCGGGTTAATCGAAGGTGTCCATTTCTTCAAACAGGATTACCGAAAATCAGATGCCGAAATTTCTAAACCCGATATCAAGATCGCGATCCCGGGCGGCAGTGAAATCTTTATCGACTCCAAATTCCCTTTCGATCGCTTCTTAGATGCAATTGCCGAGAAAGATCCCGATCATCGCAAAGAGCTCATGCAGTTACATGCAAAGGATTTGCTCGGACATGTCAGCGCCTTGGCAAAACGGGGCTACTCCGAAAGTTCAAACTCCCCCGACTATGTAGTTCTCTTTGCCCCCTTCGAGTCAATCCTCTCTGAGGCGCTCGAGGTAGATCCGCAACTACTACACAAAGCCTTCGAAAAAGGGGTCACGATCGCGACTCCGACCACCATGATGGCGCTACTTCGCACCGTCGCCTTTGTCTTTAGCCAATCGGATATGGCCCACAACGCGGCCGCTATCAAGGATTTAGCTGGCGAACTATTAAAGCGAATTGGTCGAGTTCACACCCGAATCTCAAAGTTGGGTGACAGTATTAAATCTTCGGAGCGGGCTTATAACGAACTAGTTCAAAGCGCCGAAGAGAATATGCTCCGCCCAGCCCGAAAGATGATCAAACTCGGGGTGCCCTCCACCACCAAGATAAAGGCAATTGAAGGGGTAGATGATGAACTTCGCATCATCAAACTTCACGCTGAAATCGAAGGCGCGGAGATTGAAATGGAAGACAGCGATCTAGAGGATAATGAGAAACAAGATGACTGAGGTAAAACTTCCGGCGCGGCCCATCAAGGGTCCTGGACTCACCCTGCCCGGAGTGGTGATCCTGCAATTTCTCCTTGTTTTTCTCGCTGAAGCGATTGAATATAAATTTACCAAAGTCGGTTTAATTACCGGAATTGCGATCTTGATCGCTTTCGCCGGTGCGCTCTACTTAGGTCGCAATGGCACTTCTTTTGCGGCAGTAGTTAATCCACCAATTGCATTTCTGATTTCGACGATTATTTTGATGATCACCATCGGTGGAACTGGTCTTCATGTGACCAAGATCGGATTGGATCTGGTTACCAGCCTGGCCGGAGTCGCACCATTTCTAGCCTTCGGCGCCGCAACCGGATGGGTCTTTCACATAGCCATTATTAGAAAAGAACGAAAGAGCCAGATCTAACTGCTTTCGTTAAAGCCCCGCGGTTCGCAGGTCCTTGCGCAACTCGGGTGGGATCGCAAAGAGCAGATGCTCCTCCATCGCCGTAACAGTCTCAACTTCGCCAAAACCGCGTTCAGCTAACCAACGAAGTAAATCGGTTACCAAAATTTCCGGTACCGATGCGCCGCTAGTAACACCGATCGTTTCTGCGCCGATCAACCACTCTTCATTTACCTCGGCAGCAAAGTCAACCAAGTAAGCCGCCTTCGCGCCGTATTCCAACGAAACTTCAACCAATCGAACTGAATTCGAAGAGTTTGTCGATCCGACTACTAAGACCAAATCCGATTGTGGTGCAATCTGCTTGATTGCCACTTGTCGATTTTGAGTGGCATAACAAATGTCATCACTCGGAGGATCCATCAAATTTGGAAAGCGTTGTCGAAGTGCGGCAACAGTCGCCAAGGTCTCATCAACACTCAAAGTAGTTTGCGATAACCACGCCACTTTGTTCTCATCTCGAACTTGAATCTCAGCAATATGATCTAAGCCATCTACGACAATCACATTTGAAGGGGCTTCACCAGCGGTGCCTTCGACCTCTTCATGGCCGGCATGGCCAATTAATAAAATATCTAAATCTTCGGAGGCAAAGCGCTTAACCTCGTGATGCACCTTGGTCACCAATGGGCAGGTGGCATCAATCGTCTTTAACCCTCTGGTAGCAGCGTCAGCATGGACGGCAGGCGAGACGCCGTGCGCCGAAAAGACAACAATGGCGCCTTCTGGGACTTCATCGGTCTCATCGACAAAGATCGCGCCACGAGCCTCTAGCGTGGCTACGACGTGCTTGTTATGAACGATCTGCTTTCGCACGTAAACCGGGGCGCCATAGAGCTCGAGCGATTTTTCCACCGTAACGACGGCGCGATCAACGCCAGCGCAATAGCCTCTGGGCGCGGCAAGTAGAACTCTTTTAGCCATGTCGGTAATCCTATTAGGATCGATCCATGCTCGACACTTCAAGTGAATCTCCAGTCCCGGTTCGGGTGATCTCTGAGGCAATCGGAGAATATTTGAGCAAGCTTGGCCCGATCTGGGTCGAAGGTGAACTTTCAGAGGTGACCGTCCGCCCGGGCGCGGCAATGGTCTTTATGCGACTGCGCGATGTGAGCGCCGATATGAGCCTTTCGATCATGTGTCATAAATCGGTATTGAGCGCGGTGGCGCCGCTGCCTGCCAACGCTCGAGTAGTTATGCATTCAAAAGTTTCTTGGTATGCAAAGAGCGGCTCGCTCTCACTAAGCGTTAAAGAGATTCGCCAAGTTGGCGTCGGTGAATTATTGGCGCGCTTGGAACATCTCAAATCCGTTTTGGCGGCCGAAGGACTCTTCAGTGTTGACCTTAAAAAGGAACTCCCCTTTTTACCAAAGGCGGTTGGTTTGATTTGCGGTCGCAATAGCGATGCCGAGAAAGATGTCGTTGAAAATGCTAAACGACGATGGCCAGCAGTCCGCTTTGAAATTCGCGAAGTTGCCGTCCAAGGCGCCGCTGCCGTCAGTGAAGTTAGCGCGGCGCTAAAAGAGCTAGATGCCAACCCCGATGTTGAAGTCATAATCATCACTCGTGGCGGTGGCTCCTTTGAAGATTTGCTCCCATTCTCTGATGAAGGTCTGGTCCGACTCGTTGCAGCCGCCAATACTCCGATCGTCAGCGCCATTGGTCACGAAAAGGATGCACCGTTGCTGGACCTGGTTGCGGACTGGCGGGCATCTACGCCAACTGATGCCGGCAAGCGAGTGGTTCCCGATATGGCCGAGGAACTTCATAAAATTTCCCAACTTCAAAATCGCGCCTGGCGAACTATCACCGCAAAAATCGATTTTGAGAGTTCTCGGATCGCGCAATTAGTCGATCGCCCGGTGCTTCGAAACCCCATGACCATGGTTGCTCTCCGGGCCGAGCAGATTGCCACCTATCTGGATCGCAGTTTTCGCAGTACCTGGAATCTAATTGCCCTGGGCCGCGAAGAAGTAGCCAATCTAGCTACCCAAGTGCGCACGCTCTCACCTCAAGCCACCTTGGATCGGGGCTATGCCGTCGTCTCAAAAAGTGATGGGACCTTGGTCAGGGCCGCTGATCAGGTCGCCACCGGAGAGCGACTTAGATTACGTCTGGCAACGGGTGAGCTCGCGGCCGCGGCGGAGTAGATTACGAAAATGGCCGAAAAAAAGATTTCCTATGAAGCAGCTCGAGATGAACTCGCTGAAGTTGTCTCGCAATTAGAAGGTGGCCAGGCCACACTCGAAGAATCACTTGCGCTCTGGGAGCGGGGCGAAGCCCTCGCCAAGATCTGCCAAGAATGGCTCGATGGCGCAAAGGCGAAGTTAACTGCAGCCAGACCAACAGTTGAGGAAAACTAAAATGCCAGAATTTAGTTACAGCGACTTATTGCCAGTTGGTCCAGACACGACTGAATATCGATTACTGAGCACCGAAGGGGTATCAACTTTTATCGCAGAAGGCATGGAATTTTTAAAGGTTGAACCGTCAGCGATCGAAAATCTAACCTCAGTCGCAATCCACGATATTTCTCATTACCTTCGCGCTGAACACTTGACCCAGTTAGCTTCAATTCTCTCGGACTCAGAAGCCTCCCCCAACGATCGATTCGTGGCGCTAGATTTATTGAAGAATGCCAATATCGCTGCTGGTGGCGTACTCCCGATGTGCCAAGACACTGGCACCGCACTGATCATGGGAAAGAAAGGTCAACGCACTTTAACTTCAGCTAAAGATGAAGAATCTATTGCTCGCGGTGTGTACGACGCTTTCACCAATTTAAACTTGCGCTACTCACAGATGGCTCCCACAACTACTTGGGATGAGAAGAACACCGGCAATAACTTGCCAGCACAAATCGAAATCTATTCGGACAATGAACATCCCGAGGAGTACAACTTTCTCTTCATAGCAAAAGGCGGCGGTAGCGCCAACAAGTCCTATCTCTACCAAGAGACCAAAGCAATTCTTAACCCCTCCTCTTTCATGAATTGGCTAGATGAGAAATTGCGGTCATTGGGAACTGCTGCTTGCCCGCCGTATCACTTGGCAATTGTTATTGGCGGTACCTCTGCGGAACACACTATGAAGACTGCAAAACTTGCCAGCACCCATTACCTAGATGCCCTTCCAACTTCGGGTAACGCCGCAACTGGACATGGTTTTCGAGATCTAGATTTAGAAGCAAAAGTTTTAGAGCTAACCCGCACATTGGGAATCGGCGCCCAATTCGGCGGCAAATATTTCTGTCACGATGTTCGAGTCGTTCGCCTGCCTCGTCATGGCGCCTCCCTGCCAATTGCCATCGCGGTTTCCTGTTCGGCCGACCGCCAAGCTAAAGGCAAGATCACTAAAGCTGGCGTCTTTATTGAAAAATTAGAGACCGATCCAGCTCACTTCTTGCCTGAGACCACCGATGAACATCTAGACGATAACGTTGTGAAGATTGACCTGAATCAACCGATGAGCGATATTTTGGCCGCTCTCTCTAAATATCCAATTAAGACTCGACTCTCCCTCAGTGGCACCCTGGTGGTCGGCCGCGATTTAGCTCATGCCAAGATCAAAGCGCTTCTAGATGCTGGCGAGCCGATGCCCGAGTACCTCAAGAACCACGCTATTTACTATGCCGGTCCCGCAAAGACTCCAGCTGGTTATGCCTCGGGCTCGTTTGGCCCGACCACGGCTGGTCGAATGGATTCATATGTTGAGCAATTCCAAGCCGCTGGTGGTTCGATGGTGATGCTGGCCAAAGGCAATCGTTCTAAAGCAGTGACCGAAGCTTGCAAGTCCCATGGCGGCTTTTACTTAGGTTCGATTGGCGGGCCTGCTGCCCGATTGGCCCAAGATTGCATTAAAAAGGTAGAGGTCTTGGCCTACCCAGAACTTGGCATGGAGGCGGTCTTTCGAATCGAAGTTGAGGACTTTCCAGCCTTTATCGTGGTCGATGACAAGGGCAATGATTTCTTTGCCGAAACATCAAAGCCGATCTCAATCGGAATGAGACCGGCCTGATTTAATAATTTGAATTCAACGGCTTAGTAGTAGCCCGACCAATTCTTCTTAGCGAGCGCGCCACATGGCGTGCCGTAACGAACCTTGATGTAATTCAAACCCCACTTAATTTGGGTAACTGGATTGGTGCGCCAATCCATACCAACGCTCTCCATCTTTGAAGCTGGCAAGGCCTGCGGAATTCCGTGGGCACCAGTTCTCTTATTTCGAGCCTGGAAGTTCCAATGACTTTCGCTATTCCAAAGCGCAGTCAGACAACCAACTTGGTGAAGGTTCCATTTATATTTTTCAGCTACTAAAACTTTCGCAACTTTTTTCGCACCTGCTGGTGTCTTGGCCAATTCAACTTGGCGAGCAACTAAGGAGACCAACGCGATCGACTTGGCACTTACCGAGGCAACGCCGGAGAAGTCGATCAAAATTGGGTTGGAAGAAACCGCAGGTAGCGCGGGGGCTACCGGAGCGACCGGAGCGGTCGTAGGAACCCCATCAGGCGTTGCCCCAGCGTCGGGCAAAGTAACCAGCCGTTCCAGGGTGACTTGAGCAAAAGTGGTATCAACTGCCGAGAGCATCCAGACCAATAAGGCGGCGCCAACTGCCATGTAGCTCTTTCGAGCATGTAGGAATCGGAACATCGATGCACCTCCTCGTCTTCTATTAATTCAATCTCGGACCGGGGCTACCAAATCGGTAAAACCAGTTCCTAACCCGCAACGCTGATCGACCCTTTTTGAGGGTGAAAGGTTGGGGGGAAGGGTTTAAGAGTGACAGTCTGGTGAACGGCGGGCAAATTATTCCCCGCGTAAGAGCCAAATTAGATTAAATTCACAGAAAAGTGAGAAATTAAAAGTACAGGTCAGCCAAGCCGAAGTCCGATATATCCGTTATGTCGCCTGAAGCCATTTTTTGGCCAAATTAGGCCATGAAGTTGATCGGCTCTTCCAACATTTCTGTGACCAAGGCGGCGATCGGCGAGCGCTCAGACCTGGTTAGGGTGACGTGGGCGAAGAGTGGATGGCCTTTTAGGGACTCGACTACGGCGGCAACGCCATCATGACGGCCAACGCGCAAGTTATCTCGCTGAGCTATGTCGTGAGTCAGAATTACTCGCGACCCTTGGCCGATTCGAGAGAGTACGGTCAGCAAAACCCCGCGCTCTAGGGACTGGGCCTCGTCAACTATGACGAAGGAGTCGTGAAGAGAGCGACCGCGAATGTGGGTTAGCGGCAAAACTTCGATTAGGCCACGCTCCACAATCTCATCAATGACATGTTGGCTCACCAAGGCGCCCAAAGTATCGAAAACTGCTTGGGCCCAAGGAGACATTTTTTCATTTTCCGACCCCGGTAGGTAACCGAGCTCTTGGCCACCGACGGCATAGAGCGGACGGAAGATGAGAACCTTCTTGTGGTGGCGCTTTTCTAGCACTGCTTCCAGTCCGGCGCAGAGCGCTAGTGCGCTCTTGCCGGTTCCAGCCCGACCGCCGAGGGAGACGATCCCGATTTCGTTATCGAGCAAGAGATCCAAAGCAACTCGTTGTTCAGCGCTTCGACCATGGAGCCCAAAAGCAGAGCGATCACCGCGAACTAGTTGAATCGATTTATCTGGGGTGACGCGAGCGAGCGCGCTGCCCTTCTCGGAGTGAAGAACAATCCCGGTATGGCAGGGATATTGACTGCCTAATTCATGGCGAACCCGGTCGTTCTCATAGAGCGCATCGATGACTGAGCCGCCGACATCGACCTCGACCATTCCGGTCCAGCCACTAGTCAGCGCAAGTTCGGCCCGGTACTCCTCAGACTCAACGCCAACTGAAGAGGCCTTGACCCGAAGTGGGAGATCTTTGGTTACGAGAATGACCGAACGGGATTCGGCCATTAAATTCCGTGCAATTGAGAGGATCCGAGAATCGTTGGAGCCATCTCGAAGAAATCCTGTTGGCAGAGAGGATGGGTCGGAGTGGTTGAGCTCAACCTTTACCGTTCCGCCGATCTCATTAATCTCAATCGCTTCATCCAGGCGACCATGGGAAATTCGAAGATCATCAAGGGCGCGAAGGGCGGCGCGAGCAAAGTAGCCGAGTTCTGGGTGATCGCGCTTACTCTCTAGCTCACCGATCACCGTGATTGGGATTATGACCTCGTGTTCGGCGAAGCGGCGTAGCGCAGCAGGGTCGGCCAAGAGGACGCTGGTATCCAACACATAGGTCTTACGACCCTTATTTTGGCTTTTTGCCAAGTGGTGGGACTCGCAATCTGTGCAGTTGTACTCGGTGGGAAGCGATGAATAAACGGTAGAACTGGCCCGCTCAACTCCCACGGCGACACGCGCACCTGCAAAGTTAATTTTCGATAAACCCTCACACGCCAAATCGACGATGACGCTGCGCATATGCCCTAAGCGCTCTTAAGAAATCCACCCGCCGAAAATCTGGCCAGTAAGCCTCACAAAAATAGAACTCGGAGTGAGCCGATTGCCACAGCAAGAACCCACCAAGTCGTTGCTCCCCAGAAGTTCGAATGACCAACTCCGGATCGGGCAGTCCAGCCGTATAAAGATGGCGACCAATCTCATCAACTGAAATGGTCGCGGCAATTTCGACCGGAGTTTTGCCGGCCTGCGATCCTTCAATAATTAGATTCTTAACCGCATCGGCAATCTCAGAGCGGCCGCCATAACCAACCGCGACATTTACCACGATGCCCTTAATGCCCTTCGTTGCCTCTGCGACTTTGGCTAACTCTTCCTGTAATTGCGCAGGAAGAAGTTCTAGCGAACCAACTGGGCGAATTTCCCAACGTTTTTTTGCGGCTAAATCATTTACGGCATCGCCGATGATTCGAAGTAATGGGACCAATTCTTCTGGGGAACGATTCAAATTCTGATTAGAGAGCAACCACAAGGTAACGACCTTGACCTGCGCCGCCTCGCACCAATCCAATAGATCAATGATTTTATCGCTGCCGGCTTTGTGGCCGCGGGCCGATGAGGTATCGCCATCTTCGGCTGGATTAGCTTTGGACCAACGTCGATTGCCATCCAAGATCACGCCAACGTGATGTGGCGTCTGTGCGAAATCAAGTTGGCGAAGTAGTCGACGCTCATAAAGTGGGTAAAGCACACTCTTCACCGCTGGTTTGACGAAGCGCTTAACGAGTGAGGTCATGACTTGGATTTAAATTAATTTTTTAGCGCGTTGTAATCTCGAACTGCTCGGCGCTCCGCTACAAAGGATGCGATCGGAAGCGTGCCAGCCAAGATAAAAATTATTGTTGTTGGAAAGCTCCTTCTGGCCTTAAGACAATATTGAAAAGCAGCTAAAACATAGAGCGGGTAGGTGTAACCATGTACCAAGGCGATCCAAACCAGATTCCCTTGCAAAGTGGTGTTATGGGAAAAAACGTGAATCGGTACTTGGACGAACCAAAGGAGAATCGACATAACGCCAGACCAGATGGCCATAATGCGAAAGCGAACCATCGCGCTGGTTAGAGATTTACTAGGGGCTTGAGTCATGACCAAACCTTATATCTCCGAAGTTAAAGTCGAACCCGCCCGATCAGAGCGTCGAGACCAGAACGGGGCAATAAGTACCAGCCCCGCCATGAACCACCAAATAAATACATAAGAGATGTGCTGCCAATAGAAGCCCGGAGTGGTCGGTTTCGCCCCTGGTGCCGCTATGCGCGGCAGAACGATGGGGTTGCCTTGAGCATCCGCTTCTGCGATCACGACCACGTAGCCATCAAAGAGGTTTAAACCCCCGATCCCAGCCACGAGCGCGGGATCGACCCGACCTAAATTTCTGGCATCGGTGACTGAGTGATCGCTGGTTTGCCGCGGATATAGCCGACCCGAAATCGTGATCTTCCCAGTTGGTGGCTTGGCTGCCTCGGGAATATCTCCGACACCACGAACAACTAGAACACCCTCGGGCTTTGAAGATGAGTTTGCCAATTGAAGTAATCCGACACTGAGAGAGATAACTTCTTTCTTGCCATTAACGAGCGCCTCTTGATAGGTGGCGACATAACTCTTTACATAATTTCCTGAAAGCGTAACCAAATGATTTATAGCGGAATCTTTTAAATTAGATCCAGCCGTGGCCAAGGAATGGATATCGGCGGCGGGTAAATCTGCCTTTGGTTTGTTTAGCCGCTGAACTTCTTGGGCCCGATGCAATTGCCAGATTCCTAAAGAGGTAAAGCCCCCAGCAACAATCAGTGTGGCTAAGGAGATGGCAAGTAGTCGCTGGCGACTACTGCTCATCGTTTCGATTTTGCATTCGTTTATAACGACGATAGAAATTCCATAATAAGAGTGCGGTGGCCATTGTTAATACGATCATCGTCACCGAGCCCGCAACCCCAACATCAACCGAGGCCTGGCCAGAAGCTGCTTGAACCAACATGCTCTTATTATCTCCCTTTTCTTGCCCCCACCTGCTCGCCAGAACTTAACGAGCCTGGTTGCCAAACGCCTAGACTTTCCTCTTGTGAGTCAAAGTGAGATAACCGACCCCTTCCTTCGGGAGCGCTATGGCCTGCGAACCAATCGTTGGGCACCTTGGGTAGTTCCGGCCTTGGTAATTGGTTTGAGCGGGGGCGGCTGGCTTATCTGGAGCGCTAACCATTACTCCAAGCCCGAAATCCGCAGCACCTTGATCTCATTTACCGCAATCGATAAAAGCTCGATGGAGCTTCGCTACAGCCTCAATTTTCGCACCCGTGGGCTGGTCCACCAATGCCAATTAGTTGCCCGCGATTTCCAAGCCAATGTCGTGGGTGAACTAACTGATGTGATCCCAGCAGGCTCAGTAACGCTTACCCGCACCGTTCGAATCCCAACCCGGCTCTTGGCGGTTAATGCCGGAATCGATAGTTGTAGAACTGGCAGTTAGCCAAGCACGGATAACTAGTACCCTCTGCCCTTATGAGCACACCTACGCAGACCTGGTTAACCCAAGAGGCCGCTGACCGACTTCAAGCTGAGTTGGTAGATCTTGAAGGTCCGCGTCGCGCCGACATCATCAAAAAGATTGAAGCCGCTCGTTCCGAAGGTGACCTAAAAGAGAACGGTGGCTACCACGCCGCCAAAGATGAACAAGGAAAAATCGAAGCTCGAATTCGCCAACTAAAACATATGTTAGAAAATGCCCATATTGGTACGCCCCCTGCTGGTGAATCCGGGGTAGTTGGCCTTGGAATGTTGGTAACTGTGGACATGATGGGCGATGAAGTTAAATTCCTTCTTGGCTCGCGCGAAATCGCTTCCGGCGATGTCGATGTTTACAGTGAAAAATCGCCACTTGGAAAAGCTGTGCTCGGTGCAAAGATCGGTGACACCGTCACCTACAACGCGCCAAATGGCAAGACTATTTCGGTAGCGGTCCTCGAGGCTCAGCTCTACGTTTAGTTTTTCTCGAATTATTTTGAACTGGCGTTTTTATACTTTCGAACGCTAAGCGGCAAAAAGATTCCAACAATTAACGCCATGTAAAGCAGCGACATCCATAATGGATTCTGGCTTGGCCATGAATTTGCTGTCGCGCCAAAATGGTTTGGCGTGCCAAATAGTTGGCGACAAGCCGCGACCATTGTTGAGACCGGATTCCATTCGGCAAAATATTGGAGCACTCGTGGCATTCCTGTTGTTGGTGCAAATGCATTTGATAAGAAGGTCAAAGGGAAAACCGAGATAAAGACCAAGTTCTGCGCAACGCGAGCCTCGCGCACCGAGAGCCCAATTAAAACGCCAATCCAAGACATCGAAAAACCAAAGGCCAGAAGAAATAGAAATGCCAGAAATACTTTGAAGAATCCAGAACTTGGACGCCAACCGACTGCGAACCCAACCAGCGCCATTACGACCAATGTCACAATATTTTGCGTCGAATCACCAATAGTTCGGCCAATTACTACCGCCGAACGAGCGATCGGCAGCGACCTAAATCGATCGATCAATCCTTTTTGCATATCTTCGGCTAGACCAACGGCGGTGCCAGCCAAAGTAAAGGCTACGGTCTGAACGAAGATGCCCGGCATAAGTAGTTGAACATATCCACCTTGGACGCCAGAACTGATGGCGCCACCAAAAACGTAACGAAATAGCAGTACGAACATTGCTGGCTGAATCGTGGCAAAAATAATTACTTCTGGGACTCGAATGAGCTGCAGAAGTTGGCGTTTGGTAATGACCAAACAATCTCCAATTGTCTGGATCATTTGCGTCCCTTCTTTGCAACTTCAACTACTGCCTCTTCGGCGACATGGCCAGTCAGCGAAATGAAGACATCGTCGAGTGATGGTCGCTTTAGCGCGATATCGAGCGGGTGAATCTTTGCCTCATCTAATAAGCGAAGGACTTTTACCAATGCGGCGCTGCTTTCAGATACCGGTACCGTGATTCGACGCATTCCATCATCGACCGTTGGATCTACCGATAGCGCACTCTTTACCAGCGCTACTGCGGCCGATAAGTTATGACTTTCTACAACGAGCTCTAATCGCTCGCCGCCAACCTGACTCTTCAAAACATCAGAGGTGCCGCGCGCTATGACGGTGCCGTGATCAATTACCGCGATGTCATCTGCCAGATGATCAGCCTCTTCTAGATATTGAGTGGTTAACAACAAAGTGACGCCACCTTTAACCAGCTCATCTATTACGCCCCACATCTCCTGACGACCACGCGGATCTAATCCAGTGGTTGGTTCATCAAGAAACAGGACCTTTGGTTTAATAATTAGCGAAGCAGCCAGATCTAGGCGACGACGCATTCCGCCGGAATAAGTACGTATCGGTCGCTTTGCCGCTTCGGTCAATGAGAAGCGTTCCAGCAATTCCTCGGCCCGCTTCTTTGAGGCGCTCCCGCTCAAGTGATACAGGCGCCCGAACATCGTTAAGTTATCCCAACCAGTGAGTGTTTCATCCAACGCTGCATACTGTCCTGAAAGTCCAATAATTTGACGGACCGCATCTGGATTTTTTACTACATCGATCCCACCAACGCTGGCGCTACCAGTATCTGGCGTTAATAGTGTGGCCAGGATTCGGACCAGAGTAGTTTTGCCGGCCCCATTGGGTCCAAGGACCGCAAGAACGGTGCCTTCTTCAACATCCAGGCTGAGGCCAGCCAGAGCTTTAACCTCGCCATTTCGATAGGTCTTGGTGAGGTTTTCTGCAATAACGCTCTTCACATCCTCACCTTACCGAATTTAAAGTGAAATCTCAGAGGGAATAAGATTCAGGCTGAGCAGGTTTCCCTACCGTAGTAAGATAATGGTTGAAAGTTCAACGGTTCTATTCATTTCGAGCCTCTGGTTGAACCAATCACTATTTGAATTCCGAACCACTGATACTCGAAGAGAAGGACACTAATGTCTGCACATGCCAAACACACCGCACCAGGTGCCACAAAACAACTGACCCATAAAGAGATCATGGCCGTGCTCAGCGGACTCATGGTTGGAATGTTGCTTGCGGCGCTGGATCAAACCATCGTCTCGACGGCGCTCAAGCGCATCGTGGAGGATTTCAACGGTTTAACCCACTACACCTGGGTCGTGACGGCGTATTTGCTGACATCTACTGCTTCTACCCCGCTCTACGGCAAGATCTCCGACCTGTACGGTCGCCGTCCGGTCTTCCAGTTTGCGATCATCACCTTCTTGATCGGCTCTTTTGCTGCCGGCGCTGCCCAGAGCATGACCCAACTTATTATTTTCCGTGCCATCCAAGGTCTTGGCGCCGGTGGCCTTATGGCTCTGACTTTCGTAATCATCGGAGATATCGTCTCGCCGCGAGAGCGCGGTAAATATCAAGGTTACTTCGGCGCGGTCTGGGGACTCTCCTCGGTCGCCGGCCCATTGCTTGGCGGCTTCTTCTCTGACCGCGCCCATATCTTCGGCGTTGTCGGCTGGCGCTGGATCTTCTACATCAACTTGCCATTCGGTATCGCTGCACTTGTCATTACAACAGCCTCACTCCACATTCCAAAGGTAAAGCGCGAGCACAAGATCGATTATCTTGGCGCACTTCTTATGGTCTCGGGTGTATCCGCACTGCTGCTGGCCTTCTCCGTTTATGGCCCAGAACATGCACCAAAGGGTGCCGATGGCTTGGTAAAAGCTGGCGTCAAGCTAAGCAACTACGGCTGGACTAGTCCAAAGACGATTACCGCATTCGCAATTGCATTGGTTCTGATTCTTGCTTTCCTTTACCAAGAGACCAGAGCCGCTGAGCCGATTCTGCCGTTACAACTATTTAAGAACCACACCTTCTCGCTAACTTCAGCACTGGGTGTTGTAATCGGCGCGGGCATGTTCGGCGCAATTGTTATGTTGCCACTCTACTTACAGGTTGTTAAAGGTAACTCCGCAACGGTATCTGGTTTGAAATTGATTCCATTTATGTTGGGTATTGTTTCAATGTCGATCACCAGCGGTAAATTAATTAGCAAGCACGGGCACTACAAGCGCTTCCCAATCATGGGTCTTGCAATCATGACTTTAGGAATCTTGGCACTTTCGACTTTGAAAGAGAACACACCGTTCTGGCAGCTATCAATCTATGCCATCGCAATTGGTGCCGGTCTCGGCCTTTCGATGCAGACCATTGTTATTGCACTTCAGAATTCTGTTGAATTCAAAGATATGGGTGTCGCAACCAGCGCCAATACCTTCTTCCGTTCAATCGGTAGCACCATCGGTGTTGCAGTCTTCGGTACCGTCTATGCCAACCGGTTGGCTCACTACTTGCCAATCAACGTCGCGCATTTAGCTGCCAGCAACCCAGCCGCTATGGCCGGCGCTGACTCCAGCAAATTCGCTGCCCTTCAGAACAACACTTCAGTCTTGAAGACTTTTTCACCACAACTTCAAAGCACCGTGTTGCACTCCTTCGTTCAGTCCTTCCATGTCGTCTTTCTAGCGGCGGCGCCAATAACTGCCGTTGGATTTATCTTGGCGCTCTTCTTGCGTGAGACTCCGCTTAAAACTGGTGCTGCACATCATGCTGCAAAAGAAGAAGCCGCAGGCGAGGCGCTTGCCTAATAAAAAGTTGAAAAGTAACCAACTGCCGAGAGAGGTATTAGTCCTTTCGGTAGTTGGTTTTTTTGTCGCGGTTGGCTACGGGTTAATCGTTCCGGCCATCCCAATCTTTGCTCGCTCTTTTGGCGTGAACAAGACGGCAATTGGATTTGTAATCTCTTCATTCGCCCTGGCGCGCTTTGGTTCCGGTTTGATCTCAGGTCGTCTGGTTGATCGTTTCGGCGAGCGAAAAACTTTGGCTGTTGGACTTTTCATGGTCTCCCTCTCTTCGCTGGCCGCCGGTTTAGCTCAAAACTATTGGCAACTCTTATCATTTCGTGCTGCTGGTGGTCTAGGTTCATCAATGTTTTCGGTTTCGGCAGGTGCACTATTGATGCGTTCAGTCTCCGATGATCAACGGGCCCAAGGACAATCCTTTTATAACAGTGGCTTCCTGCTGGGTGGCATTGCAGGACCAGCATTCGGCGGCATCCTCAGCGCTATTTCACTTCGCGCCCCTTTCTTCGTTTATGCCGTTACGTTACTTATGGCCTCTTTCGTTGCCTACTTCTTCCTAAATGAAAAACGCCTGGGTTCGAAAGTTGCCAGCGTCCAAGACCCCAATGATCGAATTTCAATTCGGGATGCCCTAAAGGTCTATCCCTATCGCGTGACCCTGGTATTAGCATTTCTAACAAACTGGGTGCTATTTGGGCTTCGAAATACCATCTTGCCGCTCTTCGTAAAAGAGAATTTGCACTCCACAACCACCATAGTTGGCTTGGGTTTTACCGTCTCCGCGCTGGCGCAAGGCGCCCTCTTGATTTATGCGGGAAAAATTTCAGATCACAAGGGGCGAAGGTTTGCCATCTTGATCGGAACTTCGTTACTAATGAGCGCTTTAGGTGCGCTCATCCTGGCTAACCATCCGTGGCTTTACTTCGCGGCCATGATTCTCTTTGGTCTAGGCGGCGCATTCATGGGAACAGCGCCTGCCAGCGTTGTTGGTGATCTCTTTGGTGGCAAAGGTGGTCAGGTAATTGCAATCTGGCAGATGGCTGGTGACGCCGGCATGATCGTCGGACCAATCGTTCTGGGTTATTTGGCGGATCTAATTTCTTATCGCGCCGCATTTATCGCATCGGCGATCATCTTCTCAATCGCAATAGTTTTAGGTTCTACCCTGAAAGAAACTCGCAAAAGTCATCTCAAATAAATGGCAGTGAAAAAGCGGCCCTGCCGAAGCAGAGCCGCTTTTTAAATTCGATCGAGGATTAATCCCGACGAAGAATCGAAATCAATCGCAGGATTTCAAGGTAGAGCCAAACAACGGTGACCATTAAACCAAAGCCGGCACGCCATGATTCCTCATGAGGTACGCCAGCTTTAATCATTTTATCGACCTGATCAAAATCCAAGATCAAGAAGAAGCTTGCGAGCGCTACGCCACCAACTGCTAGCAATAGACCCAATCCGTGAACGCCATAGAAACCATATCCCTGACCAACGCCAGCGAAGGAAGCGATCATGCTGCCGACGCCCAAGATCATGTAGCCGACAATTGCGCCCATCATTACGCGAGTGAACTTTGGGGTTACGCGAACGCGACCTGATTTGTACAGGATCAGTACGCCAGTAAATGCGGCAACGGTGCCAAGTAGCGCTTGGGAAACGATGCCGGGATAAACGGTCTCATAGACATGGCTTAATACTCCGAGCGCCAACCCTTCTAGCGCTGCGTAAGCAATCACTAGTGGCGGACGAATCGTCTTGCTGAAAGTGTTGACCATGCCGAGCGCAAAGGCTCCGAGCATGCCAACGAAAAGGACTGGGGTTCCTAGGTTCAGGTACCAAGCGGCGCCACCGGTGGCGACCAAGATTGCGAAGAGCATTCCGGTACGAGTTACAACGTCATCGATGGTCATCCGACCAGTGCGCAATGACGAGGCGGCAGGAGCGTTGTAGATCTCCTCGACCGTTTGGGTTGGAATTACTGCCACATCAGCACTACCCATAGCTGCATACCCACGTCGGGGGTTAACTACCCGGCTAAAGACTGGGTTGGAACTTTGCATTGCTTCTCCTTTTTCAAAATCCGAAGAGGATCTTCGGGTTTGACCTACATAACAAGTCTAAGGCGCAACTAATTCCTTTACCCTCGAATTTAGGGCCGGCATTGAACAATTTGAGCGTGATTTGCTGAGAATTCACCTAATACCTTTACTGGCGCCCGCGGGCGCTACTTAAAGATGAGCACTGCGAACCCGCAGGTAATTAGTAGCACCGCAATTGCAATCGATCGACCTTTTCCCAAGCGTTGCGGCAAACCATTAACTCCTTGACGCAAGTCCCACTCTAAATCCTTCACCACATTGAGGAAGTGAAATGCGGAAGCGAAAAAGATGAAACCGAAAACGAGCCAGGTTGATGGCGCCTTGCCGGCGCTCAAATAAATAGCCCAAGGTAGCGCCCCAAAAGAAAAGATATAAGGAAGAACGGAGAACCACGTATTTTTTAACTTGAGGTTATAAAGCGTTGCACTCAATAATCCCAGGGCGTGAACGCCCGTTCCTTTTACTCCCAGTGGGCCGAGGTAGGAGAGCAAAAAGCAGAGAAAGAGCGCGCCTGTTATAGCTCGCTTTAATTCCGCTGGCGCTATTTTCCCGCTGACCAAAGGTTTATTTTGGCGCGAAGCAGCGGCATCAAGTGGCAGATCAATCAGGTCATTGCTCCAACCCACAACACATTGCCCCATCAAAATTGCGCTGGCCACTTCAAGTGAACCAAATCCCGAATATTGAGTAAGAGCGAGAAAGAATGAGACCGTAACTACCAGAACGGTCGGACCAAAGTGAGTGGCCACAGCAAAGCCGCGTAAGCGAGAGTTCAATTCTTTCGAAGCGCGCACCAATGAATAGTAGGTGGCTCAACCCATTGTCCGCATGGGCAACCGCCATTTAGGCTGGCCTCACAACTTTTCCATTAGTGGTTAGGAACAAAGTGAAAGAATTACTGGACCGAGTCGCGCTGATTACTGGCGCCGGTAGAGGCATTGGTCGGGCTGCAAGTCTGGCTCTGGCACGCGAAGGAGCTCAACTGATTTTGGCGGGTAGAGATACCGCAGCTCTAAAAGAGACTTCCGATCTAATCCGAGAATTGGGGGTTGGCCCTGACCCGTTGATCTGCCAATTGGATCTGCTTGATAATGAAAGCATCAATGCTGCGGTTAAACAGTCTCTAGCCGCTTTTGGGCGGATTGATATTTTGGTAAATAACAGCGGCATTGCCGGAAAGGCCGACCCGCTTTGGGAGTTATCTGAAGCTGACTGGGATGAATGCATCGACACCAATCTAAAGGGCCCGTTTTTGCTTTCGAAGGCGATCATCCCTTCAATGATTTCTCGCAAATCCGGATCAATCATTTTTATCGGTTCGGTAACCGGAAAGCGCCCGCTACTTAATCGCAGCGTTTATGCCGCCTCTAAACTTGGGATGGTGGGAATGATGAGAACCTTGGCGTTAGAACTTGGAAGACTTGGAGTTCGCGTCAATCTAATCTCGCCTGGATATGTTGCAGGTCCCCGTTTAGATAGCGTGATGGCAAACGTTGCCAAACACGATCAAACCAGCTCCGAAGCCGTTGCCGCAAAGTGGCTTGAGATAGCACCTACCGGCCAAT
This sequence comes from uncultured Actinomycetes bacterium, assembly GCA_903873185.1. Taxonomy (GTDB): domain Bacteria; phylum Actinomycetota; class Actinomycetes; order Nanopelagicales; family Nanopelagicaceae; genus CAIMZW01. The sequence goes on along the minus strand of CAIQNN010000060.1, from coordinate 237 downwards.
TTGTTTCTGCGGAAGATGTTGCTCAAGGGGTCTTATTTTTTGCCTCGGATCGATCAAGTGGCACGACCGGCGAGGACCTAAATATCTCTGGCGGGCTGGTGATGTACTAAATAAGCGTGCCCCCGGTCGGACTCGAACCGACACTGGAAGGATTTTAAGTCCTCTGCCTCTGCCATTGGGCTACGGGGGCCCGGATAAATCTTAGGCTAAATAAGCGTAAATCCAGCAATTGTGCGG
>CAIQNN010000059.1 GCA_903873185.1 uncultured Actinomycetes bacterium | reverse complement strand
TGAACCAGCTTTAGCTGTGGCAAATTGGTTGCGCCAGGAGCATCCGGAGTTAAAGTGCGAATTTATAGGTACCGCTTCGGGGTTAGAGAGCACCCTGATTCCCCAGGCTGGTTTTCCGCTGCGAATAATCGAGAAGGCTCCAGCGCCTCGGAGAATCTCGCTTTCAGCACTTATCTGGCCGATTCGGCTGATTCAAGCTTTAGGTCAAACATACAGAGCGCTAAGTTCCACTTCAGTAGTTGTTGGCTTTGGTGGCTATGTCGCCGCACCAGCATATGTAGCCGCAAAATTATTGCGGATTCCAACTTTGATTCATGAGCAAAACAGCAAACCCGGGTGGGCTAATAATTTAGGGTCGAATCTGACCTCGAACCTTTCGGTTGCCTTTGATGGCGCCCGTTCGACTGGTGCCAAATGGAGCGCGGCCGAACTTGTTGGGATGCCGCTTCGAAAGAATATTGTCGAAGTTGCTTCGCTTTCCACTGCTGAAAGACTGGCAATGCGAAATGAGTTGTGCCGGGAAATTGGTTTCGATAGCTCGAAGCCCATTGTGCTCATCTTCGGAGGTTCTCAGGGCGCAAAGCGGATTAATGAAACGATTCGTGATGCCCGAGTTGAACTAGAGCAGCTAGGGATCCAAGTTATACACGGAATTGGCAGGGCAGAGCCGCTTCCGGTGCGAAGTGATACTTATCTGCCGTTGGACTACATCGCCAATATGGCCATTTTCTACGCTGCGGCTGATCTTGTTATTGCACGTAGTGGTGCCGTTACTTGTGCTGAGATTGCTGCTGTCCAAGATTATGCACTCTTTATTCCACTTCCGATCGGTAATGGCGAGCAAAGCGCAAATGCAATGGAATTAGTGTCAGCAAAGCGCGCTGAACTTATTGAAAACTCCCACATCACTAGCGAGTGGTTGATGAGCAACATTGATAGGTTGCTTGAGTCGGGACGGCAACTTGCAGCAGCACGTACCCCGAAAGTTCCAATGAATTCCGCAAAAATATTGGGAGAATGGGTTGTGAAGCTTCACAACCTTGGATCGGCGCGGCCCAAATAATGATTTCCTTAACAGCGCTCAAACAAATGCGGGTACATTTTATTGGTATCGGTGGCGCGGGGATGAGTGGCTTGGCACGAATTATGCTTGATCTTGGAATTTCAGTTTCAGGGTCTGATGTTAAAGAGTCACAAGTCTTGACCGGCTTACAGGTGTTAGGCGCGCAGGTAGCCATTGGGCACGCTCCTTCTAATATCGATGGCGTTGATTTAGTTGTCGTCTCGGGCGCAATATCGAACTCGAATGTTGAGTATGAGGCGGCAATTGCAAAGGCAATTCCAGTCATTCCTAGAGCCAGCGCGCTGGCAATCTTGATGTCGGAGTCGATTTCAATTGCGGTAGCTGGAACGCACGGAAAAACTACAACAACTTCGATGTTAACGGTTGCGCTGCAAAAAGCTGGATTCGATCCCTCTTTTGCAATCGGGGGGTTAATAAATAGTTCTGGAACTAATGCGCATTTAGGCACCGGAGAAATTTTCGTTGCGGAGGCCGATGAGTCCGATGGCTCATTTCTGGCATACCAACCATTCGGAGCAATTATCACCAATATTGAATTGGATCACGTGGATCATTTCGCAGATTTCGATTCGGTGCTGGCGATTTTCCATCAGTTTGTGAAAACCATAAAGAGTGGTGGATTTCTTGTTCTTTGCAATGATGATCCAGGCGCCGCTCGGTTAGCGAGTGAGATCACCAGAACCGATATTGAGGTAATCACTTACGGTGCTGAAGCTAACTTTTCGATATCTAGAGTCCACCTCTCCCCAATGGAAAGTACCGCTCGCATAACACAGAATGGCCGGGTATTGGGTGAACTTAGGCTTCAGGTGCCCGGCGCTCACAATGTATTGAACGCTACCGCGGCCTTAGCTGCCGGTTTAACTTTAGGCGCCTCCCCAATAGATTTCATTTCGGGTTTAGAAATATTTTCCGGCACCCGTCGCCGATTCGAATTCAAAGGCGAGGCGCGGGGCGTGAGAGTTATCGATGATTACGGTCATCATCCAACGGAGATTGCCGTAACTTTAGATGCGGCTCGTAGATATGTTGAACCCGGCCGGTTGCTGGTGATCTTTCAGCCACATCGCTACAGCCGTACTAAGGCTTTCGCACCCGAATTTGCCGCAGCTCTGTCAAAGGCTGACCATATTTATCTGCTCGATATCTACGCAGCTAGCGAGACACCCATTCCGGGAGTCACATCAGAACTCATTTCCCAGTTGTTACCCCAGGATCAGGTAACTCTCGAATCCTCACTTATCGAGGTAATTGATCATGTAATAGCGCAGGCAAAAGTCGCAGATTTGATCATCACACTTGGAGCAGGCGATGTAAGTTCGTTAGCGCCGGTGATTCTCACCGCCTTAGCAGAGCAATGAGCACTGAATATGAAGTAAGACGTGCGCGAAAGATCAAAGGGGTATTGGCGTTAATACTGATTGCAACCATATCTTTGGTTTATGCGCTGGGATGGTCAAATCTATTGTCAGTGAAGAAAATTGAAATTTCGGGAACTACCCAAGTCAGCAGCGTGCAACAAACCTTGAATCAAACTTCAGCGCATTTGCAGATCGGAAAACCTCTCGCTCGAGTAGACCTGCGAGTAATTAGAAGTTCGTTGCTGCACATCTCTTGGGTGGGCGAGGCAAAGGTCACTCGAAGTTGGATTAACGGCACAATCACAATTCAAATTTCTGAGCGCACTCCGATTGCTACCTTCACAACTGCAAGCGGCGAGGTGAAGCTCTTCGACGCATCAGGCGCCGAGTTCACATCGCTCGCGGCAAACGCTGGATTGCCAGTTATCGAATTCACAACCACCGATCCCGCAGCTCGCAAGGCGGTTGCAGAATTACTTTCGGAACTTCCCTCAGACCTGCTCTCAGGATTAGCCGGAATGCGAGTTTCATCACCTGCGATGATTGAAATGAGTACCAAATTCTCTTCCCGCACAATAACTATTCGTTGGGGGGATAATCGCGATATGGTGCTAAAAACCAAGGTATTACGGGCACTTTTCACACTGCCAGAAAACTCCAAAGCTAATATCTTTGACTTGTCGGCTGCTACAGCGCCAATTGTTAAATAGTAAAAACTTTATTTACATTCTTATAGTTCGTGTCGGTCATTGATTGCTGCTCATGTGCGGTTTAATTTAACTCGAGAGAATTATCATAACTTTAAGTCTCTAGTTGAGATTTAGAGTCAAAGGAGAGGTACATCGTGGCAACACCGCAGAATTACTTGGCAGTTATCAAGGTCGTTGGTATTGGCGGCGGCGGTGTGAATGCAGTGAATCGCATGATTGAAGCCGGGTTAAAAGGTGTTGAGTTCATTGCAATCAATACTGATGCACAACAACTGATCATGAGTGATGCCGATGTTAAGTTAGATATTGGTCGAAAGTTAACTCGCGGACTTGGTGCAGGTGCAGCACCAGAGATTGGTCGTCAAGCAGCGCTTGATCACACCGAAGAGATTGAAGAAGTTCTGCGCGGGGCGGATATGGTTTTTGTTACCGCTGGCGAAGGTGGCGGAACTGGCACCGGTGGCGCACCAATCGTTGCAAAGATATCCAGAGATTTAGGCGCACTAACCGTTGGTGTTGTGACTAAGCCATTTACCTTTGAAGGCAAACGCCGATCCAGCCAAGCTGAAGAAGGTATAGCGCTTTTACGGGCCGAAGTTGATACCTTAATTGTTATTCCCAACGATCGATTGCTCGCGATCTCGGATCGTTCAATCAGCCAATTGGAAGCATTCCGCAGTGCCGATCAAGTTCTCCTCTCTGGAGTACAAGGGATTACCGATCTAATTACAACGCCTGGGCTGATTAACTTAGATTTTGCGGATGTTAAAAGTGTGATGTCAGGTGCTGGATCAGCGTTGATGGGTATCGGTTCGGCTCGCGGTGAAGCTCGAGCGACTAGAGCTGCCGAACTCGCAATCTCAAGTCCGCTACTTGAGGCATCTATTGATGGCGCCCACGGCGTGCTTCTCTCTATCGCTGGCGGTTCTGATCTAGGGCTATTTGAATTGAGCGAAGCGGCCGAGCTGGTCGCGGCATCAGCCCACCCAGATGCAAATATCATTTTTGGTACCGTCATCGATGATGCCTTGGGCGATGAAGTTCGGGTAACTGTAATTGCTGCTGGCTTTGATGGTGGGGCTCCGAAATGGGTTTCGGTTCCTACAATCAGCGCCGCGGCCCTCAGCGGTAATGCCGATCCGATTCCTTCGAACGATCCAATTGCAGTTGCCCTTGAATTGCCAATATCTCAACCGGCCGCGACACCTTCCCAGGCAAAGCGACAGATTACCTTCGAAGAGTTGGTAACTGAGGATGAAATAGATGTACCAGATTTTATGAAGTAGTTGAACATTGGCTAGAACGCTATTTACTTCCAAATATGGCGGGAGCAGCCTTTCCCCATTTGAGAGTTTGAATTTGGGTTTGCATGTTGGTGACGATCCAATAGCAGTAGCAGCAAATCGAGAACTTCTTCGCAAGGAGTTTTCTTCGCCGGCCTTGATATTTATGAATCAGAGCCATAGCGCGAAAATCACTGAAGTGAGTTCAACCGAAAATGGCGTTTTAGATTGTGATGCAATTTTTACCCGAGAGCCAAATATTGCACTTGCGGTTATGGTGGCCGACTGTATTCCCTTGTTGCTAAAGACCAACAATATGGTTGCCGCAGTACATGTAGGTCGCCGTGGTCTGCTCGCAGGAATAGTCGAAGCTGTAATCGATCAATTCCAAATTTTTTCAAGTGGCCCGATAACTGCTGATATTGGTCCGGCGATTTGTGGGCAGTGTTATGAAGTAGATCCGGCTACCTACCAAGAAGTTGTTGCCCGTTATCCATCGTCAGCTACCTCGGAGGCAAAGCACCGGTTAGATTTGAAATCAGGGACTTTGAATTTGCTTACGAGCCGCGGAGTTGAAGTAACCGATTGGAATCGATGCACGATGCACGATGTAGGTTATTTCTCCTATCGTCGAGATGGTGTTACTGGTCGGCAAGCGGGGATAATTTCGCTGTGACTATTAGATCGCGAGAGATAATTGAAAATCTAGCCGAGGTTAGAGGCCGAGTCGAAAGAGCGGCAGTTGCAGCAAATCGCCCACCTTCAGAGGTTAATCTGATTGTCGTAACAAAAACTTTTCCAACTTCAGATTTAGAAATTCTTTATGAATTGGGGCTGCGAAATTTCGGCGAGAATCGAGATCAAGAAGGGGCGCCTAAGGCCGGCTCGCTTCCATCCGATATTCACTGGCATTTCCAAGGACAGATACAGAGCAAAAAATTGCGTTCGATTGCTTCGTGGGCACAGACCATTCATTCCTTAGATCAATATTCTCATGCGATCAAGCTCAACGAAATCGCGACTTCGCCTATTGAAGTTTTTGTTCAAGTGGATCTGCAAACTCCAGCAAGTCCTGACCGCGGGGGAGTACCGATACTCGGATTGGACGATCTCCTAGCCAGCCTGCAATCACTAACGAACTTGAAAGTTATGGGCTTGATGGCCGTGGCTCCTCTGGGGGAAGAGCCTCAATTGGCTTTTTCTAGGTTGAGTCAGATTCACTCGCAAGTGCGGGCTAGCTACCCGGAGTCTCGCTATCTCTCTTGTGGAATGAGCGGGGATTTTGAAGCAGCTATCGCTGCAGGCGCGACACATATCCGAGTAGGAAGCTCAATCCTCGGCTCGAGGTAGCCATTGATCTAAGATTGACCTATGGCTAATGCATTCAAAAAGATGGCAGGTTTCCTCGGCTTGGTCGAGGAAGAAGAGATGGAAATAGAGAGCACCCAAGTGGTTGCAGAACCACGTCGAAGTGTTCGACCATTGCCATCTGCTACCCCTTCTTGGGCACAGAACGCTCCGGCCGTAACTACCCTTCCAGGTCGAGCAGCGCCAGTAGCGCAACAACGAGAACTGCCAATCATGGATCGAATCATTACCATCCATCCGCGCTTTTATAATGAGGCGCGAAATATTGGCGAGCATTATCGCGAGGGCCAGCCAGTAATTATGAATTTGAGCGATATGGAAGAGTCTGAGCGCAAACGCTTGGTCGACTTCGCGTCGGGTTTGGTCTTTGGACATCATGGCAGCATCGAACGCGTTACTTCAAAGGTATTTTTGCTCACCCCACCTAATGTGATGGTTAGCGTTGAAGATAAAACTGCAGCTGCTGAAGCCAGTTTCTTTAATCAGAGCTGAGTTACATACATTGAAGCTCATTAATGTTTAGTATCGGTCGAATACTTTCATCTTTAATCCAAGTATTTCTGATAGCTCTCTTTGCCCGCTTAATTCTTGATTACGCGCGCATGTTTGCTCGAAATTGGCGCCCCCGTGGCTTCGTCTTAGCAATCGCTGAAGTTGTATTTGCAATTACGGATCCACCTCTGAAGTTCGTTCGACGTTTTGTTCCGCCCCTGCGGCTCGGGGCGGTCAATTTAGACCTCTCTTTTATAGTGGTCTATTTCGCGATTCAAATGCTCGCGCGCGCGGTTCTTCTTATTCCTTAGTAGTTACAGGAAGTTATGCCTTCGTTAACGAAAGCCACAAGCCGATTTCGTTTTCGTCAGTGGTCTCGTTCGGAGCTCGCTCAAAACCCACCGCCAGAACTTCGCTGCAAATGAGTTCGAGTGCGCCGGTTATCGCAGTTGCGATCTCTTCCGGCGCATTCCATTTCACGAAAATCCGGTCGCTGATATCGAAACCAGAATTCTTGCGAGCTTCTTGAATTGCTCTTATTACCTCGCGAGCATTTCCAGCTGCTATTAGTTCCGGAGTCAGTTCAAGATCAAGAGCAAGGCTTTCCCCGCCATGGCTAGCAACGGACCAACCCTCCTTTGGGGTTTCGGTGATAACCAAATCTTCCAATTGGATTTGGGCAACTTTCGATTCCCCTGCGACTTGATAATTCAAATCCGCGCGCCCGTTGGTTCGCAGTTGCGAAACTAAATCAGCCGGAGTCGTCGCAGTAATAACTGTGGCAATAGCTTGGACATCGCCGCCATATCTCAAACCAATACTTCTAAAGTTGGCCTTGATAGCAACGTTTACTAGTTCACCACCTGCTGAAGCTAGTTCGTCCAGTGCCAGAACATTCAATTCTTCAGAGACGTGCGATCTGATTTCAGCATCCATCTTCTCCCAGCCAGCGGCTGAAACCAGCGCCCGGCCGAGTGGTTGGCGAATTTTGACTTTCGATTCTGCTCTGGCGGCGCGGCCTAGTTCCACAAGCCGTCTTGAAAGTTGTACCGACTCCGAAAGCGGAAGGTCGATCAAGGCTGAATTGGCGACCGGAAAGTTCATTAAGTGAACCGATTCGCTAATGCCTGGTTCACCAACGCGAACGAGTTCTTGCCATACATGCTCGGTGGTAAATGGAATCATTGGCGCAAGCAACAAAGTTAGCTCTTTAAGGCAGGTATAGAGCGTGGCAAGCGCGGTGGTATCGCCATCCCAGAAGCGACGTCGGGATCTGCGGATATACCAGTTCGAGAGGTCGTCGATAAAGGCGGCTAACAAACGTCCGGACTCTTGTGAGTCATAGACCGAAAGCGCTTTATCAACGCCAGCGATCAACTGATTTAATTCGGAGATAATCCATCGATCAAGGGTGGTTGGAACTACTTCGGCGCTACCTACTTCAAAGTCTGAAGCTCGGGCGTATAAGGTAAAGAAGGAGACGGTATTCCAATAAGTTAATAAAGTTTTTCGAACTACATCGGAAATTGCATCATGGCCCACTCTTCGAGCCGACCAAGGTGATCCGGCAGCGAGCATGTACCAACGAACAGCATCTGCCCCGTACTGATCCATCAGGGCCATTGGTTCAAGCACATTTCCTAAATGCTTACTCATCTTGCGGCCATCTTTATCTTGGATGTGACCCAAACAAAGTACGGTCTTGTAGGAGCTCTGATCAAAGACCAAGGTTCCTACCGCCATCAACGTATAAAACCAACCACGAGTTTGATCGATCGCCTCGGCAATGAAATCTGCCGGGTAAGCAGCTTCGAACTCTTCTTTTGAACCTGGCTTGTGCGGGTAACCCCATTGTGCAAATGGCATGGAGCCGGAGTCGTACCAGCCGTCGATTACCTCTTTGACGCGGAACATCTTTGCGGAACATTCCGGGCATGGAAATGAAATGTCATCAACATATGGTCGATGTGGATCGGTGCCAGCAACTTCCGTTCCAGATAATTGACTTAGTTCGGCAAGAGAGCCGATGCAATGGTCGTGTCCATTTTCACAGCGCCAAATTGGCAGTGGCGTGCCCCAATAACGATTTCTAGAGACCGCCCAGTCAATGTTGTTATTTAGCCAATCGCCATATCGGCCGGTCTTAATAGTTTCGGGATGCCAATCGGTCTTTTCATTTTCACGAAGTAGCGCATCTTTAATTGCGGTGGTCTTGATGTACCAGGAAGGTTGTGCGTAATAAATTAATACGGTGTGGCAGCGCCAGCAATGAGGGTAGGAGTGCTCGAATTGAGTATGGCGAAACATTAGATTGCGCGCTTTGAGATCTTTTATCAGTAGTTTGTCGGCATCTTTAAAAAAGAGGCCACCAATAAGTTCTAGGCCTTTTAGAAATGTGCCGTCAGGTGCGATGGGATTGACAACGGGCAGGTCATAACTGCGACAGATTTGTAAATCATCCGCGCCAAAAGCTGGAGCTTGATGTACCAAGCCAGTTCCATCTTCAACCGTGACATAGTCGGCCAAGACGATGAAATGAGAATCTGGGATCTCAACTAAGTCAAAAGGTCGACTATAAGTTGTTCGTTCTAATTCGCTACCAAGGTAAGTCGCGAGTACAACGCGCTCTTCTCCTAAGACATGTGCCAAATTTTCCGCAACCACTAGGCGTTCTACGCCATCGCCGTTGGGAATTTCTATTACTTGGTACTCAACTGTGGGGTTAACGGCTATGGCGGTATTTGAAACCAAAGTCCACGGCGTAGTAGTCCAAACCAAGAATGCGGCACCGAACTCTGCAATTGGACCGGAGGTGGCAGGGAAGCGCACGTAGACCGAAGGGTCTGTGACGGTTTCGTAACCTTGGGCTAATTCATGATCGGATAGACCAGTTCCACATCGTGGGCAGTAAGGCGCGACTCGGTGGTCCTGAACTAAAAGACCCTTTTTCCAAATTTGTTGCAGCGACCACCAGACGCTCTCAACGTACTCGCTGGACATCGTCCAATATGCCTCATCGAAATCAACCCAGAAGCCCATTCGATGAGTCATGTCAGTGAAGGCACTTACATGGCGCTGAACTGATTCACGACATTTTTCGTTAAAGGCAGCGATGCCATATTTTTCAATGTCACCTTTGCCAGCAAAGCCAAGTTCTTTTTCAACTGCGATCTCAACTGGTAGTCCATGGCAATCCCACCCAGCTTTGCGGATTACTTGATGGCCTTTCATCGTCTGATACCTAGGGAAGAGATCTTTAAATACTCGAGCCTCGATGTGGTGGGTTCCCGGCATTCCATTGGCGGTTGGTGGGCCTTCGTAAAAACTCCATCGAGGTGCGCCTTGGCGCTGCGTTACTGATTTTGTAAAAATATCGTTCGATTCCCAAAAGGAGAGAATGGTGTGCTCGGTTTTAGGCAGATCAATCTGCGGCGAGAGCGCATTAAATTTCGGCAATTTCGTCTCCTCTGGAACATTCTCAAGTAATTACCTGACAATGGAGGGACGGCCATCTGACCGCGGTACCACCCGCCTTGCACTTCCAAGCCAAAATTCCTTGGAAATACCACTTTTTAACTGCCGAGAGACCAGTTCTACCTCGGCCGGGCGACCAAATGGCCAACCGATCCGACTCTTCTGGTGGCTCAGGGGTGATTGCCCCGTCAAAGCCTGCGCTCCAAGTAAAGAAAGTCTACCAATACTGGCGGTTGATCAGCCCGATTAGAAGAAAGGTACGGAATAATCGCAAAGTTGGCGTTTCGCTCGTAATAGTTCTAGCCTGTGCGCCGCGTGGAGGATTTCTTATGGTGATGAAAATTGTGGCAAAAGTTGCCCAAAAGAAGGCTGCTGCCAAGAAGGCGGCATCAACCCCGAAGAAAGTCGCGCCTAAGGGCGCACCCACGAAGGTAACACCGAAAATTGCTCCCAAGAAAACTACGGCCAAGAAGGCGCCTGCGCCAAAGAAAGTGACCCCAGTGACTAAAGCTGCACCAGTTAAGAAGGCACCAGTTAAGAAGGCAGCCGTAAAAGCCGCCGTCACAAAAGCTGCGCCCGCTACCCGTTCACCAAATATTGTGAAACCTACGTTGGCAAAGCCGGCTAAGAAAGCGGCGGCCAAGGCATACCCAGCGAAGTTGCAGAGCACCACCACGGGAGATTCCACCACGATCACCGTCACACCGCATGAAGCTAACGTTGGTCCAGAACCAGTTATCGAAGAGCGACGTTTAGTTATGCCACCACCACCAAGACCAGCTAAATCAACCAAGAAGTCGCTGCTAAAGCCTATTAAGGGTGCGCCAGCGCCACTTGTAGTTCAGGTTGGCGAAGATCCATGGTCAGCGGCCGAACTCAAAGCGATGCGAGTTGAACTGTCAAAGGATCTGCTTCGGTTGCAGGGTGAATTAGCTGAGGCCGAAAGTGAAATGGATGACTTGATCAGTTCTGCCGGAGTTGGGGCGGGCGATGATCAGGCCGATGCCGGAACCAAAACTTTCGAGCGAGAGCATGAAATGTCATTGGTCTATAACGCCCGAGATATGGTGCTTCAGACCGAACGCGCACTCGAGCGAATCGAGAACAAGAGTTACGGGCGCTGCGAAGAATGTGGAAATTCAGTCGGGAAAGAACGGCTAAACGTCTTCCCGCGCGCCACATTGTGCATGGCATGCAAGCAAAAAGAAGAACGTCGCTAAATCTCGCCGCTAGAAAGCGGATTGCACTAATCGCTTTTTCTATTTTCCTGCTGGATGATTTGAGCAAGATCGCCGCCATTCGCTATCTCCCGGACCATTCAATTCGAGTGATCGGCAGTTTGCTGAAGTTGAACCTGCAGTTCAATTCTGGAGCGGCCTTTAGTATCGCAACCTCGCGGACAATCTGGCTCTCCTCATTTGCGTGGATCGCCGTCGCGGGCGTTCTCTTTTTTGGTCGAAAAGTGACCGATGGTCGTTGGGCAGCAGCTTTGGGGTTCGTCCTCGGCGGGATTCTGGGTAATCTTTCGGATCGAATTTTTCGCCCTCCAGGTGGATTGCGCGGGCAAGTGGTCGACTGGATCGAGTTGCCACATTGGCCCACATTTAATCTGGCCGATACCTCTATTGTTATAGCAGCGATTCTGATGGTCTATTTATCCGCACGGAATATCAAACCTGTAGCTCCCGATGAACCCACATCTCAAGCACCAAGTGATCGATATCCAACAACTGGAAGTGGGAAATAAAATGGAGCGAGAGCAGAAAATCATCTCGATTCCCGAAGGCTTAGATCAAGATCGGGTAGATACCGCGCTCGCGCGTTTTCTTGGACTCTCACGTTCGGTGGTTGTTTCGTTAATTGAAGCGGGTGAAGTAATTCGCAACGGTAAGGCCATGATTAAGTCCGACAAAGTCGCCAGCGACGATGTAATTGAAATTTTAATGCCCGCAGCGAAACGTGCTCCAGCACTTACTGCCACGCCAATCGAAGGCATGAAAGTGGTCTACAACGATGACCATGTAATCGTGATTGATAAGCCAGCAGGAGTCGCGGCCCATCCCAGCCCGGGCTGGCAAGGCACCACGGTTATAGGTGGCATCGTCGCTGCTGGGTATCGAGTTTCCACCAGTGGGGCGGCGGAGCGCCAAGGCGTTGTGCACCGGCTCGATGTTGGAACAACCGGGCTGATGGTTGTTGCCAAAGATGAAATTTCTTATAGTGATTTAAAGGACCAATTTCGCGATCGCACTGTGACCAAGGTTTATCACGCGATGATCCAAGGACATATGGATCCGACCGAGGGGACAATTGATGCACCAATCAATCGCCATCCAAAGGAAGATTATCGCTTTGCGGTTGTGGCGGATGGGAAGCCTTCGGTTACGCACTACAAGGCGCTAGAACTTTTTCCAGCTGTCTCATTAATGGAAGTTGAACTGGAAACCGGCCGTACCCACCAAATTCGAGTTCATTTCTCGGCGCTGCATCACCCTTTAGTTGGGGATCTAACTTACGGAGCCGATCATACGATTTCAGAGCGACTTCAGATCAATCGCCCGTGGCTGCATGCTCGCGAGTTAAAGTTTCGCCATCCAATAACTGGCGAGGCGCTCGAATTCTTCGCAGAATATCCAGAAGACCTGACACGCTCACTGGCTATCTTGGCCGCTAATCAGCTCCGCAATTAGGCAACCGAAGTAAACTCACGATCCATGTCTTCCAACCCAACTTCTGAGAACTTCGTGCACCTTCATGTGCATACGGAGTATTCGATGTTGGATGGCGCCGCTCGAGTTGAAGAGTTAGTACGAGAAGTTGCGCGGCTAGAGATGCCGGCAATTGCCATCACCGATCACGGCAATGTCTTTGGAGCATTTGAGTTCAATAAGCAAGCCAAGAAGGTGGGCGTCAAGCCAATCATCGGCATCGAGGCTTATGTAGCGCCGGAATCTCGCTTTGATAAGCGTCGAGTTAAATGGGCCCAAGGCGGCGAGGACGATGTTTCCGGTGGCGGTGCCTATACCCACATGACGCTATTGGCCGAAAACAATGTTGGGCTTTCAAATCTATTTAAGCTCTCATCGTTGGCTTCCCTCGAAGGTTATTACTACAAACCTCGGATGGATCGACAATTGCTTTCGCAATATTCCCAAGGAATTATCGCCACCACTGGTTGCCCAGGTGGCGAAATCCAGACTCGATTGCGGATGGGCGCATACAAAGAGGCCAAGATTGCTGCCAGCGAATTGCGCGATATTTTCGGAGCCGATAATTTCTTCTTGGAAATCATGGATCACAATATTGAGATTGAAAGTCGAGTAAAGGCCGACCTGATAAAACTCGGCAACGAATTGAAATTGCCATTTCTTGCCACAAACGATCTGCACTATACAAAACATGAAGATTCCGTTGCTCATGAAGCGCTTCTCTGCGTGCAATCCGGTTCGACGTTAGCAGACCCTAAGCGATTCAAATTTGAGAACGATGAGTTCTATTTAAAGACCGCCGCGCAAATGCGAACGCTCTTCGCTGATATTCCAGGCAGTTGTGACAACACCCTTTTGATTGCAGAACGTTGCAATATCACGATGCGCGAAGGTGAGAATCTTCTTCCACAATTTACCGTGCCAGTGGGCGAGACCGAAGACTCGTGGTTGCGGAAAACTTCACAACTAGGATTAGTCGAACGAATGAACGGCCAAATTCCGGAAAATTACCAAGCTCGGCTGGATTACGAGCTCGAGGTAATGATCAAGATGGGTTTCCCAGGTTACTTCTTGGTGGTTGCGGATCTGTGTTCGCACGCCCGTGAAGTTGGAATTCGAGTTGGCCCAGGGCGAGGCTCGGCAGCCGGTTCCCTGGTCTCATGGGTGCTAGGCATTACCCAGCTTGATCCAATCCATCATGGTCTGTTGTTCGAGCGCTTCCTAAACCCAGAACGTATTTCTATGCCAGATATCGACCTGGACTTCGACGAGCGTCGTCGCAGCGAAATGATCCAGTACGCCACCACGAAATATGGTGAAGATCGCGTTGCTCAAATAATCACTTACGGAACTATCAAATCAAAGCAAGCTCTCAAGGATTCGACGCGAGTGCTTGGCTACCCATACGCAATCGGTGAACGCCTTACCAAAGCGCTGCCACCTTCGGTGATGGGTAAAGATATTTCCTTGGGTGGTGTTTTCGATGTTCAGAATGATCGCTACTCCGAAGCCGGAGAATTTCGCACGCTTTACGAAACTGATCCAGATGCAAAGCGAATTGTTGATACCGCGCGTGGCCTCGAGGGTCTCAAACGCCAATGGGGAGTGCATGCTGCAGGCGTTATTCTCTCCAAGGAACCGCTGTTAGATGTCATTCCGATTCACCGCCGCGAAGCAGATGGCGCGATTATTACTCAGTTCGATATGGGAGCCTGTGAATCTATTGGCTTACTCAAAATGGATTTCTTGGGGCTTAGAAACCTTTCGGTTCTCGATGACTGCTTGCTAAATATCAAAGCAAATCGTGGTCAGGTTGTGGACTTAGCGCTATTGACGCTCGATGACCCGTTGACATTCGAACTGCTTGGTCGTGGGGATACTCTGGGAGTTTTTCAGCTCGATGGTGGTCCAATGCGCGCACTACTTCGCCAGATGTCGCCAGATTCTTTTGAAGATATCTCGGCTGTGATTGCGCTTTATCGCCCTGGACCGATGGGGGTAAATGCTCATACTGATTATGCCGATCGCAAAAACGGTCGCCAGAAGGTTGATCCAATTCATCCGGAATTAGAAGAACCGCTTAAAGAGATCTTGGGCGATACCTACGGCCTCATCGTCTATCAGGAACAAGTAATGGCAATCGCTCAAAAGGTCGCTGGGTTTTCGCTTGGTCGCGCAGATTTATTGCGTAAAGCCATGGGTAAAAAGAATAAGGATATCCTGGACAAGGAATATGTGAATTTCGAAGTTGGCATGAAAGCCAATAATTTCTCCAAAGCGGCTATTGATAAGTTATGGGAAACCCTGATCCCATTCTCGGATTACGCCTTCAACCGAGCACACAGCGCCGGCTATGGCCTAGTTTCATATTGGACGGCATATCTAAAAGCGAATTTCCCGGCCGAATACATGGCGGCGCTGTTAACCAGCGTGCGTGATGATAAAGATAAGAGTGCGCTCTATTTGAATGAATGTCGCCGAATGGGAATTCAGGTTTTACCACCTGATGTAAATGAGTCGGCATCGGACTACACGCCGCTCGGCACTGATATTCGCTTCGGCTTGACGGCGATTCGAAATGTCGGCGAGAACGTTGTTGCATCGATTACAACCAATCGCGTCCTCAAAGGCCGTTACTCCTCCTTCGGTGATTTCTTGGCCAAGGTTGATGCACAGGTATGCAATAAGAAAACTATTGAATCGCTAATTAAGGCAGGTGCCTTCGATTCACTAAATCACACCCGCAAAGGTTTAACGATGGTCTATCTCGAGGCGATCGATTCTGTGAGCGAAACGAAGCGCGCGGAGGCAATTGGACAATTTGATCTCTTTGGCGCAGAACCTGGGGGAGCGAACACAACCGTTAGTGGGGTTGAACTAGATATTCCGCGCGGGGAATGGGAGAAGATGCTCCTCCTGAGTTATGAGCGCGAGATGCTTGGGCTTTATGTCTCGGATCACCCACTATTCGGAGTAGAACATATTCTTAAAGCAGCAACCGATATTCCGCTTAGTCAGATCTCCGATGACAGTATTGGTCATGAGCAGATCGTCACGATCGGCGGGTTAATCACACAAATTCAACGGAAAGTTTCGCGCCAAGGAACTTCGTGGGCCATTGTTACCATTGAAGATCTTGAAGGTGCAATCGATGCCATGTTCTTCTCTAAGGTTTATGAGCAGTACGCCATGAATTTAACTGAAGATCGAGTCGTCGTCCTTCGTGGCCGGATTGATAAGCGCGAAGAACAGCCTCGAATCACGGTAATTGAGATGAGTTTGCCCGATATCAATCAAGCTCCGACAGGCCCGTTGATCGTGACCCTCGATGCCCTCCGTTGTACTCCACCAGTAGTTGAGCGGATGAAGGAAATTCTCCGTTCTCATCCGGGTTCGCGCGAGGTCCACCTCAAGCTAGCTGATGGTGAGAAAAGCTTGGTTATGAAGCTAGATGATGGGCTAAAAGTCACTGCTTCGCCCAGCCTCAGTGCAGATTTGAAATCCATTTTGGGACCAGATTGTCTGGTTTAGCCGCTAGGTAATCAGTAAGCCCGAGCAGGTGCAGTGCCTCTAGAATTGCCCCATGCGTGAGATTCCGATTCGTACCCTTGATCTGCGGGGTAAACGACTCTCGAAGTCCGGCTATCAGCGCGAATTACCCCGAGCAGCGATGGATGTTGAAGCTGCAGTAATCGCGATCACTCCGATTTTAAAGCGCGTAAATGGGGGTTCGGAATCGGATCTGCTCGATCTTTGCCAAGAATTTGATGGCGTTCGGCCGCCCCAGATCAGGGTCCCAGAAGCTGCGATTAATCAAGCCCTTACAGATTTAGCGCCAGAAATTCGCAGCGCCCTAGAAGAAGCTATTCGCCGCATCACCAAAGTTCATAGCGACCAGGTCAGAAGTGAAGTCCGCACCGAAGTTGTCCCAGGAGGCGAAGTCGTTCAACGTTGGATCCCAGTTGATCGAGTCGGCCTTTATGTTCCTGGTGGCAAGGCGGTTTACCCAAGCTCGGTAATCATGAATGTCGTCCCAGCACAGATTGCCAAAGTATCCAGCATTGCAGTTGCCTCGCCACCTCAAGCGAACAATGGTGGATTACCAAATCAAACAATTCTCGCAACCTGCGCGCTTCTTGGAATCACTGAAGTTTATGCAATTGGTGGTGCTCAAGCGGTGGCAATGTTTGCATATGGCGTCGCAGGTGTTTGCGAATCGGTAGATATGGTTACCGGCCCTGGAAATATTTATGTCGCCGCTGCTAAGCGCGCCTTACGGGGAAAGATTGGAATTGATTCCGAAGCTGGGCCGACTGAAGTTGCCGTCCTTGCTGATGAGACTGCCATTGCGGGCGAAGTTGCCTCAGACCTTATTAGCCAAGCCGAGCATGACACCATCGCCGCCGCCATCTTGGTAACAACCTCGGTTGAATTGGCCGATTCGGTTCGTGGTGAATTGGCAATGCGTGTTGCCAGCACAAAGCACAGCGAGCGAATCTTTGAGGCGCTTTCTGGAATTCAGTCTGCGATTGTTTTGGTCGAAGATTTAGCGCAGGGACTTGATGTAGTGAACGCTTACGCCGCAGAACATCTAGAACTCATCGTCGCCGATCCTCGGGCAGCCGCGGTTCAGATTCGAAATGCCGGCGCCGTATTTCTTGGCCGATTCTCACCAGTCTCGTTGGGCGATTATTCCGCTGGTTCAAACCATGTGCTTCCTACCGGTGGCTGTGCTTGTCACTCCAGCGGCTTATCGGTTCAAAGCTTTCTTCGCGGTTTAACTTTTATTAACTACTCCGAGGCGGCATTCATGGACATTGCGCCAAATGTTGTGACTCTAGCTAATGCCGAAGATCTGCCAGCCCACGGTGAAGCAATCAGCGCGAGATTTGAAGACAATGCCAGCCGATAACGAACTCTGGCCGGCCTGGCTCCCGATACGTTCGGAGCTTCGAGAGCTAAAGCCATATGGGGCGCCACAAATTGCCAATGTAATTCACCTCAATACCAATGAGAACCCGTTTGAACTTCCCAAGGCAGTTGCCGAAGCACTTCGAGCCCGGATTGAAGTGATTGCATCCTCTTTAAATCGATATCCAGATCGTGATGCGGCGACACTGAGAACTGACTTAGCCAACTACATCAATCTTGCAGCTGGAACCGACTTCGATTTAAATAACGTATGGGCTGCGAATGGCAGCAATGAAATTCTGCAAACTTTGCTTCTTGCATGCGGTGGCGTTGATTCCTTAGTTTTGGGATTCACTCCTTCGTATTCGGTCCATCCGTTAATTGCGAAAATAACGGGCACGCCATGGAAGTCAGGGAGCAGAAATGCAGATTTCACATTGGATGCTCCAGCGGCGGTTTTGGAAATTTCAACGATCGCACCAGCCTTAGTTTTTATTACTACACCTAACAATCCAACCGGGAATGCTCTAGCCATCAACGAGATAAGAGAGCTTGCTATCGCCGCTCTGAATGTTGGCGCGCTGCTGGTAGTAGATGAGGCTTATCAAGAATTTTCTAATGAACTTTCAGCGGTAACTCTAATTTCAGAATTTCCAAATATCGTCGTGACTCGGACGATGTCAAAGGCCTTTGCATTTGCAGGAGCGCGGGTTGGTTACCTCATCGCGCGTCCCGAGGTCATTGATGCCATGTTAATAGCAAGACTTCCTTATCACCTGAGTTCCTTGACGCAAGCGGCAGCTCAAGTTGCTCTAAAGCACCAAAGCGAATTACAAGCCGAGGTGCAAATTTTGATCGCAGAACGCAACCGAATCGCGGCGGCAATTATTGCGTTGGGGTTATCTGTAATTCCAAGTAGCGCGAATTTTCTGCTCTTCACTGGATTTAGAAAGTCGGCCGAGCTCCTTTGGCAAGAGTTCCTAGATGGCGGCGTACTAATCAGAGATGTGGGCCTACCTGGCTACCTGCGCGTAACTGTGGGTACTGCCGCTGAAAATGATCACTTTTTGGCGTTGCTCCAACGGCTTGCGCCATAATGTTCCTCTGCTCGAAGATTCCAACTGCACACCTTCATAGTCAGGGAGAAGAATGAGAACTGCTCATGTAAGTCGCGAGACTAAAGAGTCAGCCGTCAGCGTCGATTTGAATTTGGATGGCAGCGGCCTAATCTCTATAGATACCGGCGTGCCATTCTTTGACCATATGCTCTCTCAATTAGGTAAGCACGCTGGCTTTGATCTCACTGTTGTAACCCGAGGCGATGTAGATGTTGATTCCCATCACACCGTTGAAGATACCTCGTTGGCATTTGGTCAGGCGCTACGCGAGGCGCTCGGTGATAAAGCCGGGATTCGACGGTTCGGCGATGCCATGGTTCCGCTCGATGAGGTATTAGTTCAAGCTGCGGTAGATCTTTCTGGTCGCCCATACTTAGTACATCGCCAACCTGAAATCGTGGAGCTGATTGGGACTTTTGATACCACCCTTGGGCGCCATATTTGGGAGTCAATTGTTGCCGAAGCTCGGATCGCGCTTCACATTCGAGTGTTAGAAGGACGCAACGCTCATCACGTCTTTGAGGCGCAATTCAAGGCAGTGGCTCGCGCGCTGCGCGATGCTGTTGCGATCGATGGCCGCATCACCGGAATTCCGTCAACAAAGGGTGTTCTTTGATCGCTATTTTGGATTACGGATCCGGAAATCTTAGATCTGCCGAGCGCGCTTTTGCTCTGACTGGCCAAGAAGTAATCGTTACTTCTGACCCGGAACTCTGCCTTTCGGCTGATGGCCTAGTCGTTCCCGGAGTTGGCGCTTACAGCGCCTGCATGGAACAACTGCGCTCCATCGCAGGTGAGGAAATAATTGCCGCTCGTCTTTCCATGAAGCGCAAGATTTTTGGTATCTGTGTGGGAATGCAAATCTTCTTCGATGGCGGCACCGAAAAAAATGGAAGTTCAGGTCTTGGTATTTGGCCGGGTGAAGTTAGCCCAATCGCCGCTCCGATCCTGCCTCACATCGGTTGGAATACCGTTACTGCGGCAACCGATTCCATATTGTTTAACGGGGTTGCAGATCAATCCTTCTATTTCGTTCATTCCTTTGCAGCCAAGAGCCAGGTTCCACAAGCGATTAATACCTTCTGCGAATATGGCGAGCCCTTTCTCGCTGCTGTCGAAGCAGAATATGTTGTTGCTACACAATTTCATCCCGAAAAGAGTGGCGACGCTGGCGCTCAACTAATCAAGAATTGGGTCAATACGCTATGAGCTCCCAGCTGGAACTTTTACCTGCAATTGATGTTAAGGATGGCCGTGCCGTTCGATTAGTACAAGGTGAGCTGGCACACGAGAGCATTTATGGTGAACCAATTGAAGTGGCCCGCGAATTTGTAGCGGCTGGTGCCAAGTGGATTCACCTAGTCGATTTAGATGCCGCTTTTGGAATCGGCAGCAATGCCGAACTACTAGCTGAAGTGATCGCAGCCGTTGATATCGATGTTGAACTATCTGGCGGCATAAGAGATGACGATTCCTTACGTCGCGCGCTTGCTACCGGCTGCCGGCGAGTAAACCTAGGAACAGCGGCGCTCGAGAATCCTGATTGGACCGCTAAAGTTATTGAAGAGTTCGGCGATCGAATCGCAGTTGGTTTAGATGTTCGTGGCCATACGTTAGCGGCTAGAGGTTGGACCAAAGCGGGTGGCGATCTCTTCGAAACTTTGGCTCGGCTTGACCGCGACGGATGCGCCCGTTACATCGTGACCGATGTCGCTAAAGATGGAACGCTTACTGGTCCTAACCTGGAATTGTTGAAGTCAGTTTGTGCCGCAACCGATCGTCCGGTCATCGCCAGCGGCGGCGTTGCAGAGCTCTCTGACCTTGTAGCCCTCAGGTCGCTAGTTGAAATTGGTATCGAAGGTGCGATTGTCGGAAAGGCGCTTTATGCCGGGGCGTTCACCCTTGAAGCGGCGCTACAGGTTAGTTACAAATGACACTAGCAAAACGAATTATCCCGTGCCTCGATGTTGCCGGCGGTCGGGTAGTCAAAGGCGTAAATTTTGTAAATCTAGTAGATGCCGGCGATCCGGTGGAATTGGCAAAGCGTTACGGCGAGGAGGGAGCCGATGAGCTCACCTTTTTGGATATCTCGGCCAGCGTTGAAGAGCGAAAAACCACAATAGAGATAGTTCGACAAACTGCCGAGCAAGTTTTTATCCCACTTACAGTTGGCGGCGGAATTAGATCTACTGATGATGTTAATAATCTGCTCAGAAATGGTGCCGACAAAGTTTCAATAAATACCGCTGCGATTGCTCGGCCCGAATTAATTAATGAGATTGCTGATCGTTTTGGCAATCAAGTTCTAGTTCTGTCGGTGGATGCTCGCCGTGGCCGAACTCCCTCGGGCTTTGAGGTCACCACCCATGGCGGTCGCCAAGGAACCGAGATTGACGCTTTAGCTTGGGTCGAAGCCGCAATCACCAGAGGAGTCGGTGAAATTCTCCTAAATTCGATGGATGCTGATGGCACCAGGGCTGGTTATGACATTGAGATGATTGCCGCGGTTCGGGCGATCTCCAGTGTGCCAATTATTGCTAGCGGTGGGGCTGGGGCCATGAACGATTTCGCACTCGCCCTAAATGCTGGCGCAGATGCGCTATTGGCGGCCAGTGTCTTCCACTTTGGGGTGCATAAAATTGGCGAAGTTAAGCGCTATTTGGCCGCTGAGGGATATCCCGTTCGCCAGTAGTGGGGAACAGGGCAGAATAGGCAGATGAACCAGATGCTTCCAGCGGAAATTGTTGAGCGCTTTGAGCGCGGTGAATTGGTTGCGGTTATCGCTCAAGATGAGGCGACGCTAGAAGTGCTGATGCTCGCTTGGGCAAATCGCGAGGCGCTGGAAGCCACTTTGGCCACCGGCCGGGGCACTTACTGGAGTCGAAGCCGCAATGAACTTTGGGTAAAAGGGGAAACATCAGGACACGAGCAGACCGTCATTTCGGTTAGCTATGACTGCGATGGCGATGCCATTTTGTATAAAGTGAACCAAGTTGGGGCCGCCTGTCATACCGGGGATCGAAGCTGTTTTCACCGCGATCTTGAGATTACAAAATTAGGCGAGGCGACTTCATGAATTTAGAAGAGTTCCAGGAGCACGCCAAAACTCATAATGTGATTCCAGTTTGGCGAAAGTTTCTCGCCGATAGCGAGACGCCACTTACGCTCTTTAGAAAATTAGCTGGCGATCGCTCCGGAACCTTTCTGCTGGAGTCTGCCGAACATGGCGGTGTCTGGTCGCGCTACTCCTTTATCGGAGTGAACTCCCAAGCCACATTGACGGAGAAGGATGGCCTAGCTATTTGGGAAGGCGTGATGCCGGCTGGTGCCCCTCATGGGATTGATCCGTTGGCTGCCCTAAAGATTGCCGCCCAACATTTGCGCTCACCTAGAATTCCACATTTGCCACCATTGACCGGTGGTTTGGTTGGCTATATGGGCTATGAAGTAGTTCGCCGACTAGAAAGAATTTCAAATATTGCTAAAAAAGATTTAGCTCTTCCAGAATTAGCATTTATGTTGACATCCGATCTGGCGGTCTTTGATCATCAAGACGGAACGCTTACGCTGATTGCAAACGCAATTAATTGGAATGGCAATAATGATGGTGTCGAAGCCGCCTTCGAAGATTCCAACCATCGCCTAGATCAAATGGAGTTACTGCTAAAGGCGCCACTTGAATCCCACATCGCGCAGTTAGCCGAGAGAATTCAACCGGAATTTGAACGCAATATGACCTCAGAGCGTTATGAATCAGAGGTAGAGAAGATAAAGGAAGAAATTCGATCGGGTGAGGCATTCCAAGTTGTGTTGTCGCAACGGTTCACAATGAAATGTTCGGCTTCAGCGTTAGATGTTTATCGTGCGCTTCGGCTTCACAACCCCAGTCCCTATATGTACCTGCTTCGTTTCGCGGATGGACTTGAGATCGTCGGCTCCAGCCCGGAAGCGCTAGTCAAAGTGACTGATGCCGAAGTAATGATTCATCCACTTGCGGGAACTCGCAAGCGCTCCAACGATCCGGAAATTGATATTGCCCTTGGCGAGGAACTACTAGCCGATCCCAAGGAGCGAGCCGAACATCTCATGCTGGTTGATTTGGGCAGAAATGATTTGGGTCGAGTTTGTGCTCCTGGAACCGTGGATGTCGTCGAATTCATGCACGTAGAACGCTTCTCGCACGTGATGCATATCGTCTCCACAGTTGTTGGAAAACTGGCCGCGGATAAGACCCCGGTTGACGCCCTCTTCTCGGTCTTCCCAGCGGGCACGCTATCTGGTGCACCAAAACCGCGAGCAATGGAAATTATCGAAAACTCAGAACCGACTCGGCGTGGAATTTACGGTGGCACCATCGGATATTTAGACTTCACGGGCAATATTGATACCTGCATAGCGATCCGAACCGCAGTGATCAAAGATGGCAACGCCTACGTTCAAGCTGGCGCTGGGATTGTTGCTGACTCAGTTCCAGAGTTAGAAAACCAAGAATGCTTGAATAAAGCAGCAGCAGTTTTGGGCGCAATTGCCTCGGCAAATTCCATGCGAGCGATATGAAGCGCCGAGTAAACCTATCTATTTCATTAGGGCTATTAATTATTGGCGCAATTTTAACCAAAGCGCTGCAGCACAAATTTTCACTTCCGATTTTTGTGCTCCTATCAATCGTCCTTGTCGGGTTGGTGGTCCAGATATCAAAGCGATTATTGCGCCGCGGAATCTCACCAAAATATGAACGAAAGTCGCTCTCTCCCTGGAGCGCTCTTTCTGATGGAATCGATCCCACGTTATGAGTTCGGCGCTAGCTTCGATCATCGAAGGAGTATTAGAAGACCTTGATGCTCGCAAGCTCCCACTTTCGCAATTGCGAGAGCAACTGGCGGGTGCAGCGGCGATCCGAGATGCATATGGTTCGCTAAATATTGGTCAGTTAGCTTTGATCGCTGAAGTTAAACGCTCCTCGCCAAGTAAAGGCGCTTTAGCTTCAATTTCAGATCCGGCCGAGCTAGCGCTTCAATACCAAAACGGTGGCGCAAACGTCGTAAGTGTTCTAACTGAAGGAAGACGTTTTGGCGGCTCGATTGCCGATCTCGTGAAAGTGCGAAGCGCAATTGATCTGCCGGTCTTGCGAAAGGATTTCATCGTTACTGAATACCAAGTCATCGAAACTCGTGCGATCGGAGCTGATTTGCTCCTTCTAATCGTTGCCGGGTTGAGTGATTCGCAGCTTAAAGATTTCCATCAACTCGCAACCGAACTGGGATTAGCGGTATTGGTTGAAGTTCATGACGAACTCGAAATTGAGCGGGCGTTGGCGATCTCGCCGCGAATAATCGGAGTAAATTCCCGCAATTTGAAAACTTTGGAAATTAATCGCGGTGCTTTCGCTCGATTGCTGCCACTAATTCCCAGCGAATTAACTCGCATAGCCGAATCCGGGATCTCAACTCGTTCCGAAGTCGAAGAGATCGAAGGGCTAGGGGCGCAGGCGATATTGGTAGGCGAGACTCTGGTTAGAGCCAGCGATCCTCTGACGGGGATAAAACTATTGCTTGGGAAGTAATCTCACATCAAACCGCTGGGCAGGCTGGCGCCGAACTGCGTAAACTTCGACCAAATTACTTTGGATTCAATAGCCGATAAAGTCAATAGAAGATAAAGATATAGAAAGGCAATATGAATGAGTAGCGAGTCATCGGCCAATGTTCTGGGTCATTTTGGTCCCTATGGCGGCCGCTTCGTACCAGAAGCGCTAATTTCCGCGCTCGATGAACTAGAAGCAGCTCATTTGTCTGCCCAGAAAGATCCGCTTTTCCAAGCAGAGTTAGCCCATCTTCATAAGACCTATACCGGCCGACCTAGCATCATCACCGAAGTTCCGCGCTTTGCCGAGCATGCCGGCGGGGTTCGAATCCTCTTGAAGCGGGAAGATTTAAACCACACTGGCAGCCACAAGATCAACAATGTCTTGGGCCAGGCGCTCCTAACCAAGCGAATGGGCAAGAAAAGAATTATCGCGGAGACCGGCGCTGGCCAACATGGTGTGGCATCTGCAACCGCTGCGGCATTGATGGGGTTGGACTGCGTTGTATACATGGGCGAAGAAGACACCAGGCGACAAGCGCTCAATGTCGCACGAATGAAATTATTAGGCGCTGAAGTCATTCCAGTTACTCAAGGCTCTCGCACCTTGAAGGATGCAATCAACGAAGCGATGCGCGACTGGGTTACGAATGTTGATACCACTCATTACTTACTGGGCACGGTCGCAGGTCCACATCCATTTCCAACGATGGTGCGAGATTTTCATCGAATTATTGGTGTTGAGGCCAGAGCTCAAGTCTTGGAATTAACGGGAAAACTTCCCGATGTGATTTTGGCTTGTGTTGGCGGCGGCTCAAATGCGATTGGAATCTTTCACCCCTTTATCGATGATGCGGGCGTTCGATTGATCGGATTGGAAGCTGGCGGCAGTGGCGTCCTAACTGGGTTGCACGCGGCGACAATAACTGGCGGAAGCCCCGGGGTGCTTCACGGTACTCGCTCTTATGTTTTACAGGATGCCAATGGTCAAACTGTTGAATCACATTCGATCTCAGCGGGCTTGGATTACCCTGGCGTTGGTCCCGAGCATGCTTATCTTCATGACATCGGCCGCGCCGAATATCGCGCGATCACAGATGATGAGGCTATGGAAGCATTCTCATTGCTCTGTAAGACAGAGGGAATAATTCCTGCGATTGAAACTGCTCATGCTCTTGCTGGCGCGATGAAAGTAGGGAAAGAGTTGGCGGCGGAAGGAAAAGGTGACGCCGTTCTTCTAATTAATCTCTCCGGACGTGGCGATAAAGATGTTCAAACTGCCGCCGATTATTTTGGGATTCAGCTATGAACTCAACTCCACTCGCGCAACTATTTGCCAAATTGAAGTTGGAAAACCGAGCCGCGCTAATCGGTTACGTCCCAGCCGGGTTTCCATCGAAGGCAGGCTGCATCGAAGTTATAAAGGCGATGGTTGATGGGGGAGTAGATGCGATCGAGATTGGCTTCCCATATAGCGATCCAGTAATGGATGGTCCGATCATCCAAGCCGCCGCAGATCAGTCCTTGAAAGCTGGCACTAGTGCGAGCGATGTTTTTGAAACCTTAGCTGCGACAACCGCCCTGGGTGTACCAGCAGTTGTCATGACCTACTGGAACCCAATCGAAAAATATGGCGTGGCGAAATTCGCGCAAAGCTTAAAAGCTGCTGGTGGTTCCGGTGTTGTAACTCCTGACCTAACCATTGAAGAGTCCGCGGCGTGGGCTAACGCGGCAAACTCCGCAGCGATAAATCGAATTTACGTTGTGGCGCCGAGCACCAGCCCGGACCGGTTGCCAAAGGTAACTGCTCAGTGTTCTGGTTTTGTGTATGCCGCAAGTTTGATGGGGGTAACCGGAACCCGAACGGCAGTCGCTAGTGGCGCAAAATCCCTAGTCCAACGAATTCGCGAAACCACTTCGACTCCAGTCGCAGTTGGACTTGGCGTCTCCACTCAGGAACAAGCGCACGAAGTTGCCTCTTATGCCGACGGTGTAATAGTTGGCTCAGCCTTTATTAGGCTGATTCAAGAGGCACCTTCAGCCGAGGTCGGATTGCAAAAAGTGAGGGAATTGGCAGCAGCCTTAGCCCTTGGCGTGCATCGCTAGGAGATTTGGTGAGGTAAGTTTGCCTCATTGAGCGCGACGGTACGCGCATTGGTTTTCTCGAATGGGAGTAGATACGTGGCTCAAAAGAGTGGTGGCGATAAGGCAACTCGAATTCTGGTTATCGGAATGGTGGTCTTTGTAGTTCTTGTAGGCGTGGTCTTCTCGGTCGTTAGTGCCAATTCCAGAAACCATGTGGCTATCCCATCGGCTGTTTCCAAAGCTGATGGTTATGGCATAGTTTTCAATGGCGCCAAAAAGCCAGTGATCGATGTTTGGGAAGATTTTCAATGCCCCATCTGCCAACGCTTCGAAGCGCTAAATGGCAACTATATGAATTCAATTGTTCGTGCCGGTAAAGCTAAAGTTGTTTACCACACCATGTCCTTTATCGGTGCGGAATCGGTAACCTCCGCGGCCGCCGCGGCTTGTGCTGCAGATTCGGGCAAGTTCTTAGAATTCCATACCGCTCTCTATCAAAATCAACCGGCTACCGAAAACTCTGGCACTTGGACAAATCCGCTGTTGATCGTTTTGGGTGGAGCTTCTGGTATCGCCGATAAAAACTTTGCCTCGTGTGTGAATTCTGGCAAATATATAAATTGGACCAAGAACATCGAAACAGATGCTGCCAAGAAGAACATCACAGCAACCCCAACCATTTTTGTAAATGGCAAGGAGCTCGATCGTGCTACCCAGTACATGGATGCCGCCGCTTTTAAAGCGGCCCTTGTCGCTGGCGGTATCGCTTAACTAATGCGTTTTTTTATCCCAACGCCAACCCGATCTTGGGTGGCGTTGGGACCGATCACTATCCATTTTTACGCGTTGTCAATTTTGGTTGGTGCGGTACTCGCAATTTTGTTAACTCGATATCGATATCGCCGGGCTGGCGGTGACCCGGACGAAGTTTCGGATTTAGCGCTCTGGGCGATACCGGCAGGAATTATTGGTGGTCGGCTTTATCACGTTATAACTTCACCCGATGCTTACTTCGGCGCCGGTGGTCATCCGCTTAATGCCTTAAAGATTTGGCAAGGTGGGATGGGAATCTGGGGCGCCATCGCGCTTGGTGTAATTGTCGCTCGACTGCGTTTTGCCAAGATAGCTAAAAGTTTAAGTTTTTCTCAGGCGTTAGATGCGGTAGCACCGGCGCTGTTAATTGCCCAAGGAGTGGGTCGATGGGGTAACTGGTTTAATGCAGAATTATTTGGCAAGCCGACCACTTTGCCTTGGGGGCTAGAGATCCCCTTTGGCTTTCGGCCAGTTGGCTACGAACAATTTTCTACCTACCATCCAACTTTTCTTTACGAATCGCTCTGGTGCTTTGCCGCCGCCGCTGTCTTGATTTATCTGCCATATTTCAAGAAATTGCCGGCCGGTTATCTATTTGTGGCCTACATCGCACTTTATACCGCAGGGCGGACCTGGATCGAAGCCCTTCGAATCGATCAGGCGCACAAGATATTGGGCTGGCGCCTAAATGTTTGGGTAAGCGCCACCCTCTTGTTCATCTCCGTGCTGGCACTTATTAGATCTGGGCGAAAGCCGACCACTCCTGCAGCCAGTTAGACTTGGCACATGATTGAAGATGTCCATATCCGTAATGAAGAGCACCGAACTCACAAAGCTGGTTGGCTGCGCGCTGCGGTTCTGGGTGCCAATGATGGTCTGATCGCCACTGCCAGTTTGATGATTGGCGTTTCGGCAGCACGCGTATCTTCTAGTTTTCTAATTACCGCCGCCGTAGCCGGGATCGTCGCCGGAGCGATGTCAATGGCAGTCGGGGAGTACATCTCCGTGCGCTCGCAGAGCGATATCGAGGAGTCGGATCGCAATTTAGAGATTCAGCATCTAGCCCTGGACCCAGAAGGCGAACTCGAAGAGTTGATTCATATTTATATGAATCGTGGGCTCACACGTGAATTAGCCGAGCAGGTCGCTCACACCATGCATGAGCGCGATGCGCTCGAGGCTCATCTTCGCGATGAACTTGGCCAATTTGAGCACACAAAGGCCCGTCCAGTTCAAGCTTCAATTGCCTCTTCGCTTAGCTACACCGCCGGTGGCATCGTTCCCTTTTTGGGTGCGCTCGCCCCGACCATGGGGGCCAAGGTCTGGAGCATTGTGGCCTTCACGATCGTGGGTCTGATTGGAACCGGAGTTGTCAGCGCAAGGTTGGCGGGCTCTGGGGTGGTTAAGACCACGCTTAGAATTCTGATCGGCGGCAGCGTCGGAATGGCGATCACCGCAGGAATTGGTTCATTGGTTCATCTTTCGGGCATCTAGTTGCTACTCTTTCCTGCTCCACAAGCTCTGACTAGATCTATCCCCGATCTTTTTTGAACTGACGAAGCTTTTTTCCGCTAGTTGGGCCATCGCCGTCCCGACCGTTCACTAGGAGCGATCGTGACTCTTTTTAGCAACCTGCCTGTTGCCCAAGGTCTCTATGACCCAGCACAGGAACATGACTCATGTGGCGTAGCGATGGTGG
The DNA here is from genome assembly GCA_903873185.1 of uncultured Actinomycetes bacterium. Classification (GTDB taxonomy): domain Bacteria; phylum Actinomycetota; class Actinomycetes; order Nanopelagicales; family Nanopelagicaceae; genus CAIMZW01. The sequence goes on along the minus strand of CAIQNN010000059.1, from coordinate 25,057 downwards.
CTACGTTAAACAAGGTTGCGACTCATCAGATCGTCGCCCAAGCGCTAACTGCACTTCGCAATTTAGAGCACCGTGGAGCTTCGGGAGCGGAACCAGATAGTGGTGATGGCGCGGGTATCCTAATTTGCATCCCCGATACTTTTTATCGCGAAGAGGTAAAGTTTGAATTGCCGGCACCGGCGCACTATGCAACTGGAGTCGCCTTTATCGATCCCTCTCTCACGGATCGCAATTTAATTGAAAGCATCGCGGCCGAAGAGAGCCTGACAATTCTGGGTTGGCGTCAACTTCCAGTCAATTCAACTTCACTTGGTAAGACGGCACTTTCGGTTATGCCGCAATTTGAACAACTATTTATTGCTGGTAAAAATGGCGAATCGGATTTAATCCTTGATCGAATGGCCTTCGCCTTTCGTAAGCGCGTAGAACGTGAGCTGCCGATCTATTTCCCATCGCTCTCATCTCGAACCATTGTCTACAAGGGCATGTTGACTACGGGACAACTTGAAGAGTTCTTTCCAGATTTGTCGGATCCCCGCGTAATTTCTACGCTGGCGCTAGTTCACTCTCGTTTTTCAACTAATACCTTTCCATCTTGGCCGCTTGCCCACCCTTATCGTTTTATTGCGCACAACGGTGAAATTAATACCGTTCGCGGAAACCGAAACTGGATGCGAGCTCGGGAAGCTATGCTCGAGAGCGAAGTTATTCCTGGTGATATTTCGCGCCTATTTCCAATTGTTGATCAAGCCGGTAGCGATACGGCATCTTTCGATGAAGTCTTAGAGTTGTTATATCTAGGTGGCCGCTCCTTGCCGCATTCAATCTTGATGATGATTCCTGAAGCTTGGGAAAATCACGCCACTATGCCGCAGAATCGACGCGACTTCTACGCCTTCCACTCCTCAATGATGGAACCTTGGGATGGCCCGGCTTGCGTGACATTTACCGATGGTCGCCAAGTAGGCGCAGTGCTTGATCGAAATGGTCTGCGACCATCTAGGTATTGGGTTACTAAGGACGGTTTAGTAGTTCTCGCCAGCGAGGTCGGAGTACTTGATATTGCCCCAGCAAACGTCGCTCGGAAGGGACGATTGCAACCAGGAAAGATGTTCCTAGTTGACATCGAACAAGGTCGAATCATCGAAGATGATGAGATCAAGAATGAACTTGCCGACTCCGCTCCTTATGGTGAATGGCTTCACAGCGGAATAGTTCAGCTCGCCGATCTTCCAGCGCGCGAACACATTGTTTACCCGCACTCATCGGTAGTTCGTCGGCAACGCGCCTTCGGTTACACCGAAGAAGAGCTGCGAATCATTATTACCCCGATGGCAAAGAATGGAATGGAGCCGCTAGGTTCCATGGGTACTGATACTCCGATTGCTGCGCTCTCTAATAAGCCGCGCATTCTCTTTGATTACTTTGCCCAACTATTCGCTCAAGTCACTAATCCACCGCTGGATGCGATTCGCGAAGAATTGGTAACCAGCCTAGGTGGAACTATTGGTCCAGAGCACAATTTGCTCGATCCGGGGCCGTTCTCATGCCGTCAAATTTCACTTGCCTTTCCAGTTATTGATAATGATGAACTCGCCAAGATCATCCACGTAAATGTCGACGGCGACCATCCAGGCTTTGCCACGCATGTGGTTCGCGGGCTCTTTCCAGTTCAAGGCGGGGGTGAAGCTCTTGAAGAGCGAATCGCCGAGATCCGAATTGAAGTCTCTAATGCAATTGCAGAAGGTGCTCGAATCATTGTGCTCTCTGATCGAGATGGCGACTCCGAGAATGCGCCGATTCCTTCACTTCTTCTGACGGCAGCCGTACATCATCATCTGATTCGGGAAAAGACCCGAACCAAAGTTGGGCTTGTTGTTGAAACCGGTGAAGTTCGCGAAGTTCACCACGTTGCCCTACTAATTGGTTTCGGCGCTGCGGCTGTAAATCCATATCTTGCCATGGAGAGCGCCGAGGACTTGGTTCGCCAAGGCGTTATCACGGGAATCACGCCCGAAAAGGCAGTTGGCAATTTAATCAAGTCATTAGGCAAAGGCGTTTTGAAAGTTATGTCCAAGATGGGCATCTCAACGATTGCCTCTTATACCGGTGCTCAAGTTTTCGAAGCTATTGGTCTATCGCGCGATGTAGTTGATGAATATTTCACTGGCGTGACTTCCCGTCTTGGTGGAATCAGTCTCGGTGTAATTGCGGAAGAGACCATAAAGCGCCATCACATTGCCTATCCGCCAGGTGGCGAAGTTCCCGGTACTAAACGACTTCCTATTGGTGGCGAGTACCAATGGCGCCGCGAAGGCGAACCGCACCTCTTTGATCCAGAGACGGTATTCACCCTTCAACATTCAACCAGGTCCAAGCGCTATGACATTTTCAAGCGCTACACCAAGAAGATTGATGATCAATCTCATTCGTTGATGACATTGCGCGGCCTCTTTTCATTCAATGAAGGCATGCGGCCTGCAATTTCAATAGATGAAGTTGAACCCATTTCGGAAATTATCAAGCGCTTTGCTACCGGTGCCATGTCCTATGGTTCGGTTTCTAAAGAGGTTCACGAGACTTTGGCAATCGCAATGAATCGCATCGGCGGAAAGTCCAACACTGGCGAAGGTGGCGAAGACCCGGAGCGCTATGTACTTGAAGCCAATGGTGACTCTAAGCGCTCTTCCATCAAACAGGTAGCCAGCGGTCGTTTTGGTGTCACCTCCGAATACTTGGTCAATGCTGATGATATTCAGATCAAAATGGCCCAAGGTGCGAAGCCTGGCGAGGGCGGTCAACTTCCGGGAAATAAGGTTTACCCCTGGATTGCAAAAGTCCGCTACTCAACACCAGGTGTCGGTCTAATTTCTCCGCCACCTCACCATGATATTTATTCGATCGAAGATTTAGCTCAGCTAATTCATGATCTCAAAAATGCAAACAATCGGGCGAGAGTTCACGTCAAACTTGTTGCCGAAGTTGGTGTGGGAACTGTTGCTGCTGGTGTTAGCAAGGCGCACGCCGATGTGGTTTTGATTTCCGGCCATGATGGTGGCACGGGTGCATCACCGCTAACTTCGCTCAAGCATGCTGGAGCGCCATGGGAACTTGGATTGGCCGAGACGCAACAAACCCTGATTCTCAACGGCCTGCGCGATCGCATCGTGGTTCAAGTTGATGGCCAAATGAAAACCGGCCGAGATGTAATTATTGGCGCGCTACTTGGCGCTGAGGAGTTCGGCTTTGCGACCGCGCCGCTGGTGGTTTCAGGTTGTGTAATGATGCGCGTCTGTCATTTAGATACCTGCCCCGTTGGAGTTGCTACTCAAAACCCAGAGCTGCGCAAGCGCTTCTCGGGTAAGCCAGAGTTCGTCGAGACCTTCTTTGAGTACATTGCCGAAGAAGTTAGAGAGTGGTTAGCGAAACTTGGATTCCGCTCGCTCGATGAAGCAATCGGACAGGTGGAATTCCTGGATACAACAGTGGCCGTTGATCATTGGAAGGCTAGCGGCTTAGATCTCTCACCACTATTGGAATCTCCAGTTGGCGATGAGAACACCCCACGCAAGAACTTGATTGCTCAAGATCATGGTCTTGCTGCCGCACTCGACAACAAGCTCATCGAGCTGGCAGCAGAAGCGCTTACAGCCGCTAAGCCAGTTCGCATTGAACTTCCAATTCGCAATGTAAATCGAACGGTCGGAACCATGCTCGGGGCAGAAGTAACTCGTCGCTATGGTGGCTCTGGCCTTCCAGCTGGAACGATCGACATTTCATTTCATGGTTCAGCAGGACAATCCCTCGGAGCATTTTTGCCTAGTGGCATTTCGCTTAGGTTGTACGGCGATACCAATGACTTCGTCGGTAAAGGCCTATCTGGTGGGCACATCATTGTTCGCCCCGATGAAAACGCAACCTTTGCCTCTCACGAGAATGTAATTGCCGGAAATGTCATCGGCTACGGTGCAACTTCGGGTCAGATAATGATTCGCGGCGTCGTAGGTGAACGCTTCTGTGTTCGAAACTCTGGCGCCACTGCAATTGTTGAAGGCGTCGGTGATCATGGTTGTGAATACATGACTGGTGGCGTCGCGCTGATTTTAGGAAAGATTGGTCGAAACTTTGCTGCCGGTATGTCGGGTGGCCGAGCCTTCGTTCTCGATCTGGATCCTCGCCTGGTGAACACAGAGATGGTTGATGTGCTCGGATTGCCCGCAGACCAAGAGGAGCTGGTTCGCTCTTTGATTTCTGCTTTCTATGCCGAGACTGGCTCACCGATTGCGCACGAATTGGAAGCAGATTGGGCAAGTGCCAAGAGCCGAATCTCCTTAGTTATGCCAAGAGATTATGCCCGAGTGCTGTCGGCAATTGAACGTGCCGAACGAGAAGGTTTAAACGTCGACAAGGTAATCATGGAGGCACTCAATGGCTGATCCACGCGGATTTTTAACGACACCAAGAGCACTCCCAATCAGACGTCCCGTCGATGTTCGAATTCAAGATTGGAAAGAGGTCTATCAGCCTCAAGATTTTGGCGATCTCCAAAAGCAGGCGGGCCGATGCATGGATTGCGGAATTCCGTTCTGCCACGAAGGTTGTCCGCTCGGGAATTTAATTCCGGAATGGAATGATTTGATTTGGCGCGGCGAAAAGATCGAAGCGATCGCCAGATTGCATGCGACCAATAACTTTCCAGAATTCACCGGACGGTTATGTCCAGCGCCTTGCGAGAGCGCTTGCGTTGTAGGAATCAACGCTGATGCCGTCACAATCAAGCAGGTTGAACTTCGCACCATCGAAGAGGCATTCTCAAATGGCAACGTGGTTCCACTTCCTCCAGATCGCCTTACTGGAAAGACGGTGGCGGTCATTGGATCTGGTCCAGCGGGATTGGCCGCAGCTCAGCAGTTGACTCGCGCCGGTCATACGGTGGCGGTTTATGAACGTGCCGAAAAAATCGGCGGCTTGATGCGTTATGGAATTCCAGAATTCAAGATGGAGAAATCAATTTTGGATCGCAGGCTAAATCAAATGGCGGCCGAAGGAACTCGCTTTCGAGCTGGGGTTAACGTTGGCGAAGAGATAACTGGTTCGCAACTTCGAGTTAAATACGACGCTGTAGTTCTTGCTGTTGGCTCGACCAACTGGCGTGACCTTTCCGTACCTGGACGCGAATTAAAGGGCATCTATCAAGCGATGGAATATTTACCTTGGGGAAATAAACAAGCGCTAGCTGAACTACCTGGAGAGCCGCCGATCAATGCCAGTGGAAAACACGTAGTGATATTGGGCGGCGGTGACACCGGGGCCGATTGTTTAGGAACCGCGATTCGCCAAGGTGCTGCCAGCGTCACGCAATTAGAGATCATGCCAAGACCAACTGAGGAGCGACCAACTTCCCAGCCTTGGCCAACTTATCCCATGCTCTATCGCGTAAGTAGCGCACATGAAGAGGCGGGGGAGCGAATCTACGCCGTATCGACTGAAGAGTTCCTGGGTGATAGCGATGGAAATCTAAGAGCGATTAAATTAGTAGAGACGACCTTCGTTAACGGAAAGTTTGAAAAAGTTCCTGGGTCAGAGCGAGAGCTACCTGCGGAACTAGTTTTTCTTGCCATGGGATTTGTCGGCCCCGAGAAAAGTGCGTTGATTTCACAACTAGAGGTAGAACTTGATGAACGTGGAAATATCAAACGCGATTTAAATTATCAATCCACTACTGAAGGTGTTTTCGTTTGCGGTGATGCCGGTCGTGGCCAATCATTGATTGTTTGGGCCATTGCCGAAGGACGCAGTGCCGCCGCCGCCGTAGATGAATATTTGGTGGGAGTTACGCAACTTCCCGCACCTATTGCCCCCACTGCCCGATCTATGATGGTTTAAGGTTATCGACATGCGTAGAGCGAAGATTGTTTGCACCATGGGTCCAGCTGTTGAATCGCCAGAAAAGGTTCATGAGCTAATTGCCGCCGGAATGAATATGGCAAGGCTAAATCTCTCCCACGGTGGTTATCCGGAGCACCAAAGTCGACTAGACCTAGTTCGTGCCGCAGCCGCAGCTGCGGGTCGACCCGTGGCAATTTTGGTCGATCTCCAGGGCCCAAAGATTCGCTTGGCGCGCTTTGCTGCTGGTCCGCATGAACTCTTTCGCGGCGATATTTTCACGATTACTACCGATGAGGTTGTTGGAACCAAGGAGCGAGTCGGAACTACCTTTAAAGGCTTACCCGGTGATTGCAAAGCCGGTGATCGCATTCTTATCGACGATGGCAAAGTTACCGTCGAAGTTCTCGAAGTTAAAGGAAACGATGTTGTAACCAAAGTTATCCAACCTGGATTTGTTTCTAATAATAAAGGTATAAATCTTCCTGGTGTTGCCGTATCAGTTCCCGCAATGTCGGAGAAAGATATTGAAGATCTTCGTTGGGGGCTCCACGCTGGCGCTGATTTTATTGCGCTCTCTTTTGTGCGCAGCGCTGATGACATCAAAGATGTTCACCGCATCATGGATGAAGAAGGTATCCGCAGACCAGTTATTGCAAAGATCGAAAAGCCACAAGCGGTAGAGAATCTCGAAGAGATCGTGGCGGCGTTTGATGGCATCATGGTTGCCCGCGGTGATTTAGGCGTTGAACTTCCAATTGAGGAAGTTCCATTAGTTCAGAAAAGATGCGTCACGCTTGCTCGAGAGTCGGCAAAGCCAGTAATCGTTGCCACCCAGATGCTCGATTCTATGATTACCAACTCCACTCCTACTCGAGCTGAGGCGACCGACTGCGCAAATGCCGTTTTAGATGGCGCCGATGCGTTAATGCTTTCGGGGGAGACCAGCGTTGGCGATTTTGCGATTCAAGCAGTTCAAACGATGGCGCGAATTGTTGAGCGGACCGAAGAGGCGATGCTCGATCAGATTCCAGCGCTAAAACACAACCCACGAACCAAGGGTGGAGCAATAACCAAAGCTGCAGCTGAGGTTGGAGCCATAGTCGGCGCCAAGTTCTTGGTTGCCTTCACGCAAAGTGGCGATTCGGCTCGTCGGATGGCCAGGTTGCGCTCAGCAATTCCAATCCTGGCGTTAACTCCTGAGATCGCGGTCTATAACCAACTCGCCCTTTCATGGGGGGTTGAGTCAATGATTACCCCGACCGTTGATCACACCGATGAAATGGTAAAACAGGTTGATTCCTTATTACTCTCCACCGGACGAGCCCAAAAAGGCGAGACGATCATGATCGTTGCAGGCGCACCCCCAGGAATTCCGGGCTCCACCAATGCGATGAGAGTTCATAAAATTGGCGATGCCGTTGAGGGCGTAGCGCTGGCCTATCGGAAGTAACACCGCACCTCTATAACTGCTTATAATTGCCCGTCGCAGCACCTGTTGTTGCGAGGGCCTCGGTACTCCAACGGTAGAGAGGGCGGACTCAAAATCCGCACAGTGTCGGTTCAAATCCGACTCGAGGCACATGAGCTCCATTACGCCACTTCCAGCCTCAAGAGGGCGAATTCTGGTTGCCGAAGATGAGGCAATTATTCGATTAGATCTGGTCGAAATGCTGACTGAGGCCGGCTATGAGGTCGTTGCTCAAGCTAGCAACGGGGTAGAGGCGATCGCGCTCGCAAAAGCTCATAAGCCTGATTTGGCTATTCTGGATGTAAAAATGCCGGAGCTTGATGGGATCTCAGCAGCGCAAGAGATTATTGCAATCGCGCCCTGCCTGATGCTTACCGCCTTTAGCCAGCGAGAATTAGTAGAGCGCGCTCGCGATGCGGGCGCCATGGCCTATGTCGTGAAACCTTTCAGTATCTCTGATCTAGTTCCTGCCATAGAAATTGCCATGAGTCGCCATCAACAGCTACGCGCGCTGCAAACTGAGGTTGCCGATCTACACGAGCGGCTTGAGGCTCGCAAAGTCATCGATCGAGCAAAAGGCATCCTCATGCAAGCCTTAAATCTTTCGGAGCCGGCGGCTTTCAGTTGGATCCAGCGGGCTGCGATGGATCGCCGAATGACGATGAAACAGGTTGCCCAAGCCGTAATCTCCCCAGAGTCGGTTCCGGAACGTTAATTCTTTGTTACATTCATACGACACGTCTAAAAGCGACCAAATCGTTATCAAATAGCGCCCTTTTTGTTTGAATTCACCACCTGTTCACCTATACCCTTCACTCCTCCCTGTCCCGGGATTAAGTAACAGGAAGGTCTACATGAACAAGAACTCACAGCGCGTTCTTGGCGTAGTAGCTGCCGCAGCCCTTGTTTTGGGTTCAGTTGCACTTACCACCGCACAAGCCGCAACAAAGTCAGTCACCTTGGTTTACCAAGGCCCACTAACCGGAACTGATGCTCAGACCGGTCAAGATGAGCTGCTAGGTGCAAAGACAGCAGTTCAGATGTACAACGATTCAAACCCTGCAGTTAAGGTCACCCTCATCACCGCTGACGATCAAGGCGAAGGCGCAGTTGCCGGAACCGTCGCACCTGGTGTTGCTGCTAACAAGAATGTCATCGGACTTATTGGACCTGCATACTCTGGCGCTTCAATCGCATCATTCCCTTCATACAAGGCAACCCGCTTGACGATGGTTTCACCATCTGCGACTCGCGTAACCTTGACCGATGCAAAGTCACCAGACAATGGATTCCCATTCTTCCACCGCGTTGTTGGTAACGATGCGCTTCAAGGTCCAGCTGTTGTTCGTTGGTCAATTGATGGCGTTTCATCACCAAAGGTTTACGTAATCGATGACCAGACTCCTTATGGAACCGGACTTGCACAAGCTGCAACCGCTTACATCAAGAAGATGAAGGTTAATGAAGTCGGTTCTGACTCTGTTGTTCAGAAGACTTCTGATTACACCGCAACTGTTGCCAAGATCAAGAACTCAAAGGCCAACGTTGTTATCTACACCGGTTACTACCCAGATGGTGGCGCACTTGCCAAGGCTCTGAATGACTCCGGTTGGGCTGGCGTCTTCGCCGGCGGCGACGGCGTCTTGAACGATGCATTTATTGGTGTAGCTGGTAAAGCTGCTGCCGAAGGCGCAAAGTTCACCGCTCCAGCAGTTCCATTCGAAACCGCTGCAACAGATGCTCAGCAAGTCGCATTCACAAAGGCCACTGGCCTTAAGACTGCTGCTGGCCACGTCTACGTAACTGAAACCTTTAACGCAACCAACGTTTTCTTGTCTTGCATCAAGCTTGGCAAGCTAACTCGCGCTGGTATCCAGCAGTGTGTTGCTACCGGAACCTTCCTTGCTCTAGATGGCAAGACTGTTCTCAAGTTCACCCGTCAGGGTGAAGTTGTTGGTGGCGCACCAGTTGGTGGCTTCCAGGTTGTTAAGGGAATCATCAAGTACTTCGGCGCAGTTTAAGCCTCGAAGTTATTGATAAGCAGTAAAGATTAGTTAAATATCTCCCAGCGCAAAGCGCTGGGAGATATTTCAAATGTTAGAAGAATTCTCATTAAATTTTGTTTCATGAATTGGGTCTAATGAACTTTTCCGTTGTGGTGTCGCAGTTCTGGCCATTGTTAATTAATGGTCTCGCCCTTGGTTTTATCTATGTTTTGATCTCCCTGGGTTACACCATGGTTTATGGCGTTCTTCGCCTGATCAACTTTGCCAACTCGGAAATCTTCATGGTGGGCACTTTTGCTACCGTGATCGTCTCGCGGAATTTCTTTGGCTTTAATCAAAATACCGACCCGCTGCACGGCTTTAAGTTGGTCTATACCTTGGGCGCATGTTTGTTGGCCTCAATGTTGGTTTCCGGCGTAACCGCAGTGCTTGTTGAAATTGTCGCCTACCGCCGCCTGCGCGCGAAGGGCACTAACCGTCTTGCGAGCCTAATTTCCGCAATCGGCGTCTCAATTATTCTGCAAGAAGGCGTTCGAATTCTGACGCACTCAGTTCCGATGTCGAACCCGCGCTTATTGCGTAAGGCCTACATTTTCAATATCGGCTCAGTTGGATTGCGCGTCGACACACTTTTGGTAATTTTCTTCGCTGCGATTCTTTTCTTCTTGGTAGATCGTTTCGTTAGTAAAACCTTGCTCGGTAAGGCTATTCGTGCGGTATCAATGAGCGAGGAAACTTCAAAGCTCATGGGCGTGAATCTAAACCGCGTTATTTCAGCGACCTTCCTCATAGGTGGAATGATGACTGGTGCCGCCGCTTTCTTGTACGAAACGGTTTACGAAAATACCAAATATAACGTCGGCTTCTCTATTGGTCTGGCGGCATTCACGGCCGCTGTCCTTGGGGGAATCGGAAACCTGCGCGGTGCCTTCCTTGGCGGCCTCTCTCTTGGATTGCTCGAGGAATTTGCAGCCGCAATTTTGGGCACACAGTGGAAATCAGTTACCGTCTTTTTAGTTCTGGTCTTGGTCCTACTATTCAAACCGAACGGCCTCTTTGGTGAAGCTGTTCAGCAAACGAGGGTATAGCGATGATAAATATCCGCGATCGTGGTGCCGAACTTTGGGAGAACTGGAATCGGCCTAAGCGAACTACCTTTGTAATCCTACTTTTGGCAGTCATAGTGCTCTTGCCCTTCGCCGGGGATTACTCCTTCTCGAGCTTTCTTAATACCCCGATCTCTTCCTATCAAGCGGTATTGGTTTATCCGGTTGGCATTTTCGTTCTAATGTCCTTGGGCCTCAATATTGTGGTGGGTAAAAGCGGTCTGCTCGACTTAGGTTACGTAGCCTTCTTTGCAATCGGCGCTTACACCGCCGCAATTCTTGGGACCAAAACGCATCTTAATATTTGGGAGATCATGCCAATTGGTATGGGATTGGCGATGCTTTCGGGCGTGCTCCTTGGTCTGCCTACTCTTAGACTCCGAGGCGACTACTTAGCAATCGTAACTTTGGGCTTCGGTGAAATTGTTCGAATTGTGGCTGTAAATAACCGCGCAACTGGCGGACCTAACGGAATTGCAAACGTGCCAAACCCACCATCTATTTTTGGCGTCCGGTTTGCGCTGGATAATATGCAGGGCTTCTTCTGGATTATCTTGGTGATGATTTTGTTGGTGATTTGGATGGTTCGTCGTCTCTCAATTCGTCGACCTGGTCGCGCTTGGGAAGCCATTCGCCAAGATGAAGATGTTGCCATGCTTATGGGAGTTGCAACGCTCAAGTATAAGATTTGGTCTTTTAGTATCGGTGCCGCCATCGGTGGAGCTGCCGGCGTAATCTTCGCCTCCAAATCCATGTACGTCGCACCAGATATGTTCACCTTCAATATTTCAGTACTCATTCTAAGTTGCGTGGTCTTTGGCGGAATGGGAAATATTTGGGGAGTTGTACTCGGTGGAACAATCTTGGCCTACCTTCCCGAGCGCATCCGCTTTATCTCCAATGCCCGTCAATTAGTCTTCGGCTTGGCCTTAGTAATTATTATGAACGTTCGCCCCGATGGTCTCTTGCCGCGAAAGAAGCGAGAGAAATTGCACAAAACAGTTCAGCCATTGGCAGTAGAAGGGGAGCAGAATGTCTGATCGCGTGCTAGATCTTCAAAATGTCACTATGCGCTTCGGCGGCGTCTCCGCACTGGATGGCGTTAACTTTCACGTCAATAAGGGTGAGATTTGCGCCTTGATCGGGCCTAACGGTGCTGGCAAGACGACAGTGTTCAATGTGGTTACTGGTGTTTACACACCAACCAGCGGTGAGATCCTCTTTAACGGCGAATCTTTGATTGGCAAGAAGCGAAATGTAATTACCGAATCCGGTATTGCTCGTACCTTCCAGAACGTGCGCCTCTTTGGCGAAATGACTTCGCTCGAAAATGTCATGACCGCCTCTGATGTTCACAAGAAATCTGGTCTAGTCGGTGCGCTATTTGGCACGCCACGGGCTCGACGGGAAGAGCGTGAAGGGATAGAGCGCGCCCACGAACTCTTGAAGTTTATGGGGATCGATCATCGCTCTGACCAACTCGGTAAGAATCTGCCCTATGGCGATCAACGACGCCTTGAGATTGCCCGCGCACTTGGCACCGAACCAAAGCTTCTCCTGTTGGATGAGCCGGCCGCCGGCTTCAACCCTGCTGAAAAAGTTGCGCTAGCCGAAACTATTCGCAAAATTAGAGATGCCGGTTATACCGTTCTCTTGATCGAGCACGACATGTCACTGATCATGGGAATCTCCGATCGCGTTTCGGTATTGGACTTTGGTGTAAAGATTGCCGATGACATCCCATCGGTTGTTCAAAATGATCCGAAGGTTATTGAAGCCTATTTAGGAGCACCTGCCGATGCGTCTTGAAATTAAGGATCTCCACGTTTTTTACGGGAAGATCGAAGCGATCAAAGGTATTAGCATCACAGTTAATCAAGGCGAAATTGTCACCTTGATTGGTGCTAACGGCGCTGGCAAGACCACCATGCTCAAAACCATCTCAGGTCTTCGCCCAGTTGCTAGCGGACAGATTCTTTTCGATGGCAAAGATATTTCAAAGGTTCCAGCCCATGAGCGGGTTGGACTCGGAATCTCGCAAGCTCCGGAAGGTCGCGGAATTTTTCCTGGCATGACCGTTTTAGAGAACCTTGAGATCGGAAAGTATTTTCGCAAAGAGCGCAAGAGTGAGATGGTCGAAGACCTAGAAAAGGTCTATAGCCTCTTTCCTCGATTGAAAGAACGTGCAACTCAAGCTGGCGGAACCCTTTCTGGTGGTGAGCAACAGATGTTGGCTATTGGCCGCGCTTTGATGGCTCGTCCAAAGGTACTTTTGTTGGATGAACCTTCAATGGGCCTAGCACCGATGATGATCGCTAATATTTTCCGCATCATTACTGAGATCAACAATACGGGTACAACAATCCTGCTGGTTGAACAGAATGCGCAGCAAGCGCTGCAACGCGCACATCGTGCCTACGTTCTTGAAACTGGTCACGTTGTTAAAGAAGCGAAGGCTTCAGATCTGCTTAATGACCCAGCGGTTCGAGCTGCATATCTAGGAACCGGCGCGGCTAACCACTAACTTCGTTCGGCCAAGATCAAACAAGTAATTCTGGCGGTACAAGTTCGCTCGCCTTTGTCGTTGCTGATCACAACTTCGTAGCAGCAGAGCGTCTTGCCGAGCGAAATTGCTGTTGCTACCGCAGTTACGATTCCAGCTGTTGCAGATTTATGGTGTGTGGCGTTGATGTCCACGCCAACTATTCGGCGATCGCGGCCAGCATGCAGTTGTGTTCCGATAGATCCCAAGCTCTCCGCAAGGACGACATTTGCCCCGCCATGCAGAAGCCCCATGGGTTGAGTATTCCCGGCAACTGGCATGGTTGCTACTAACCGTTGTGGGCTGGCTTCAACTATTTCAATGCCCATTTTTTCATCTAGCGCGCCGCGGCCCCGTTTTTTGATCTCTTCTAGAAATTCGCTCATACCTGAAAGTCTAACTTCTGATGCCAATGAATAGACCTAGAATCGGAGCATGGCGAACCGATTGCTCCTGATAGATGGCCACTCGCTGGCTTACCGAGCCTTCTATGCGCTACCGGTTGAGAATTTCGCGACTTCCTCAGGGCAGCCGACCAATGCGGTCTATGGCTTTGCATCAATGCTTTTCAATCTAATTCGTGACGAGAAACCAACCCATATTGCGGCGGCCTTTGATCTATCCCGTAAAACCTTTCGCAGCGAAAGATTTCCCGAATATAAAGCGAACCGAAGTGCAACGCCCGATGCCTTCCGCTCCCAAACCAGTTTTCTCTTCGAACTAGTTCATGCCATGGGGATTCGTCACTTTGCCGTTGAAGGATTTGAAGCTGACGACATCATCGCCACATTTGCAACCAAGGCCGAGGCCGCAGGATTCGAGACCCTGATCTGCACTGGTGATCGTGACTCATTTCAGTTAGTTACTGAAAACACTACGGTGCTCTATCCACGCAAAGGGGTAGCTGATTTAGCCCGAATGACGCCAACTGCAGTTGAAGCGAAATATGGGCTAACGCCAATTCAATATCCAGATTTTGCCGCGTTGCGTGGCGATCCAAGCGATAATCTGCCATCAGTTCCAGGCGTCGGCGAAAAGACCGCTACTAAATGGATCCAAGATTATGGATCCCTTTCACAATTAGTAGCCCGGGTTAATGAAGTTAAAGGTAAAGCCGGTGAAGCGCTTCGAGAAAATTTGGCCAACGTTCTGCTTAACCGAGAGCTGACCGAACTTCAGCGCACCATGTCCATCGATGCTGAAATCTCGGATTTGAAATGGGAGGGCGCCAATGCGCTTGAACTAAATGCCCTCTTGGAATTATTAGAGATTCGCGCTCTTAAAGAACGCGCTAAAGCTCTAACTGGGGCAGGGTCAGAACCTGTCGCCGCGCCAGTCAAAGCCCAAGTAGTTTTGCATTCCGAAATAAACTCCGAGGAGCTATCAGAGATTCTTGTTGGTCGAACCGCGCCAATAGCCGTTGATGCGTTGATCCAAGCCGGTGTGCTTCTAGAGTATGCCGTTGCATTGAGTGAGAATGAAATTTATGTGGTTCGAGATTCTAGAATCGGCGATTGGTTTTCGGAGCCAACCGTGCCTAAGTGGGTTCACGGTGGCAAGGAAATTCTGCGTAGCCACGGCTGCCAAGGGATTACCTTTGATACCGAGCTAGCTGCGTACTTAATTGCTCCGGGCGGTCGCAATCTGACCTTAAGCGATCTCTCTGAAAGATTCCTTGGCCGCGTAAATGCCGAACAAGCCCAAGACTTGTTCTCCAGTTTTGATACTCAAGGGGTAGTAAGCATTTTGGAATTGGTTCCAGTGCTGGAAAAATCACTGCAAGAGCGAGCGATGAGCGAGCTTTTATCGAAGTTGGAAATTCCCGTGATGGTGGATCTCGCCGAGATGGAAGCTATCGGTATTGGCGTGGATCGAGCCAAGCTTGGCGAGTTAGCTGATTTCTTCCGCGGCGAAGTTGAACGCGAAACCCAAGGCGCCTATCAGGCTGCGGGCAAGGAGTTCAATGTCGGTTCCCCCAAGCAACTTCAAGTAATCCTTTTTGACGAATTGAATCTCCCCAAAACCAAGAAGATTAAGACTGGATATACCACCGACGCCGAAGGGCTGGAGTGGCTTTTAGCAAAGACTGCACACCCATTACTTTCTCATCTGCTTCGAATTCGAGAGACCAGCAAATTATTGACCACAATTGAAAGTCTGATCTCAGCAATTGCCACAGATGGTCGGATTCATACCGACTTCCAGCAGACCGTTGCCGCAACGGGCCGACTCTCTTCGACAAATCCCAACCTGCAAAATATCCCCGTACGTACCGAAGAGGGGCGAAAGATTCGTGATTGCTTCGTAGCAATATCGCCCTATACGGAGTTATTAACAGCCGATTACAGTCAAATCGAAATGCGAATCATGGCTCACCTTTCAAATGATGCCGGATTGATCGCCGCCTTCAAGAGCGGTGAGGATCTTCATTCGACCGTTGCTTCACTGGTATTTGGAGTTACAGCCGATCAAGTTGATCCCGAGATGCGTCGCCAGATCAAAGCTATGTCTTACGGGTTGGCTTATGGACTTTCTTCTTATGGCTTGGCGCAACAACTTGATTTATCGCCAGGTGAGGCCAGCGCACTAATGGAGAACTATTTTGCGCGCTTTGGCGGCATCAGAGATTATTTAAAGACCGTAGTCGAGGCTGCTCGTGAAGTCGGGTATACAGAAACCATTATGGGTCGCAAACGTTATCTACCCGACCTGACCCAAGAGAATCGCCAACGACGAGAAATTGCAGAGCGAATGGCGCTTAACGCCCCCATTCAAGGTTCAGCAGCAGACATTATTAAAGTTGCGATGATTAACGCTCGAAGCGCAATGAAGAAGGAAGCGTTGAAGTCACGATTGCTGCTTCAAGTTCATGATGAATTGATCTTCGAAATTTATCCAGGAGAGAAGGCAGCGCTCAGCGAATTAGTGAAACGCGAGATGGGTTCGGCCTTTAAATTGCTGGTGCCACTAGATGTAAATATCGGAACTGGGCTTAGTTGGGATCTAGCAGCGCATTAAATTTCAGCCGAAACAACATCTCCGATAGCTTCAGTATCAGCCTCTGGCGTGGGGATCCGATCAGCCGCTTTAAGCCGGTTCTTGCCGAGGTTAATTACCACCAAACCGATTGCAATCGCAATGGAGGTTGTTGCCAGGCAATACCTGGGGGAGAAGTGCTCGGAAATATAACCCCCACTCGTTTCACCCAATGCGGCAAAGCTGCCTTCAACCGTCCAGAGCCAACCTAAGGCAGCAACCGCTGAACCCCGCGGCCTAACAGCTTCGGTAATTTCCCAGTAGAAAACCTGTAGCCCGCCATTTACCAAACCGATAAATGCTACGCAACTCATTAAACGCCAATCCGGAAAAGTGAATGGCAGTGGAAGCGTGAAGATAAACCAAGCCAAGTAGAGATACCTAAAGGCTTTGAGCGATGAAGTTTTGCGCGAAACTAAACCTGCCACCAGTCCACCGAGCACGGTAAATCCTGCCAAAATTCCCAAGATCGTCCCGGTTCGACTTGAGAGGTTTTGTAGCGTCGTAAATGCTGGAACGCCGATAAAGAATGCCCCCCAACCAAAGCCAATGAAAGCGCCCTCGAGCATCAGCAATCTAATTGCCGGGACTCGCCAGATTGGAAGCTCGCCTTTTACCTTCTTCTCTGGAATCCAATTCTTGGTGGCGGGCAAGAGCGCCATCATCCCGCCACCTAAGTACATAAGGCTGGCGCAGATATTTAGCGCTAATGCCGGGTGTTTCGAAAGGGCTAGCGCTGTCACTAATACGGGCCCGATGACGCCGACCAAATTCATCATTGCAGTATCAATTGCGTAAGCAGTTCGAATACTGCTCGGGGGAACTGTTATTTTCCACATTGGGCGAACCGAAAGATTTATTGGGGGAGCAGTGAAGCCCAAAATGAAGGCGAGCAAAATTAATTGAATTTTTCCGTGACCCAAGTTGAAGATGATAATCAAGGTGCCATAAGCCGGCACAAAAGTTCGAAGTGGCCATTTCAAACCCCAACGATCCATGATTGAACCGCGCAATCCAGCCGTTAAAGCGCCCGAAAGGCCATTTAACCCAACGGCCAGACCAGCAAGGGAGATCGAATGAGTTGCGTGCTGCACTTTGAAGTAAATGCCCAAACCGATCATCCCGTAAGCCAATCGGGCTGGAAAGGCGCTAATTAACAGCGCTTGCGCCCCGCGAAGTCGCAAGATATCCAGGTATGAGCGCATTTGCTCATCTTAGCCCTAGGTGAAATACGCTCGTTTGACCATTATTTGTGCGTAAAGGTACCCTTGCCTGTCCTATCCCTACTACTTCTATCCCAACTGGAGCACCTTGAGTACCTTTCAAATTACTGTAAATGATATTGGTTCAGCAGAAGATTTCTTAGCCGCTATTGAAGGCACCATCAAGAATTTTAATGATGGCGATTTAGTTTCCGGAATTGTCGTACAAGTTGATCGCGAAGAGGTCCTTCTCGACATTGGCTATAAGACCGAGGGTGTAATTCCTTCCCGCGAACTATCAATTCGTCACGATATTGATCCCTCCGAAATCGTCAAGGTTGGCGATCGCGTTGAGGCTTTGGTTCTCCAGAAAGAAGATAAAGAAGGTCGTTTGATTCTCTCCAAGAAGCGAGCTCAATACGAGCGCGCCTGGGGCGAAATCGAAGGCAAGAAAGAGCGGGACGAAGTCGTCACCGGAATTGTTATTGAAGTTGTTAAGGGCGGTTTGATTGTAGATATCGGACTTCGCGGATTCTTGCCTGCCTCTTTGGTAGAAATGCGCCGCGTCCGCGATCTAACGCCATACATTGGCAAGCAGGTTGAAGCTCGCATTATCGAACTTGATAAGAATCGCAACAATGTTGTGCTCTCTCGTCGCGCCTATCTCGAGCAGACTCAATCAGAATCACGCACCACCTTCCTAAACCAGCTTCTCAAGGGTCAAGTTCGCTCCGGCGTTGTCTCCTCAATCGTCAACTTCGGTGCCTTCGTGGACCTTGGTGGCGTTGACGGTTTGGTTCACGTCTCTGAACTTTCATGGAAGCACATCGATCACCCATCCGAAGTTGTTGAAGTTGGCGACGAGGTAACGGTCGAGGTTCTTGAAGTTGATTTCGAGCGCGAGCGCGTTTCACTCTCATTGAAGGCTACCCAAGAAGATCCTTGGCAGGCATTTGCTCGTACCCACACCATCAACCAAGTTGTTCCTGGTGAAGTTACCAAGCTCGTTCCATTCGGCGCCTTCGTTCGCGTCTTTGAAGGAATCGAAGGTTTGGTTCATATCTCCGAGTTGGCCGAACGCCACGTCGAGATTCCAGAGCAGGTTGTTCAGGTTGGCGATGAGCTCTTTGTAAAGATTATTGATATCGATCTAGAGCGACGTCGGATCTCGCTCTCATTAAAGCAAGCCAACGAGGGCCATGAAGTTGAGATCGAAGCATTTGATCCAACCCAATACGGAATGCCTGCTCGTTACGATGCTGAAGGCAACTTCATCTATCCAGAAGGCTTCGATGCTGATTCGCAAGAATGGCAACCAGGTTTTGAAAGCCAACGTGAAGCATGGGAGCGTCAGTACGCTGAAGCCCAAGCCCGATTCTTGGCTCACAAGAAGCAGAAGGAAGAGGCCAAAGCTGCAGATGCTGCTGCGGAATCCGCACCTTATGTTTCCGAGAGCGAAGCTGCACCAGTCGCAGAATAATGCGCTGATCGGCCGAAAATCGGCCCCACTAGAGTTAAAGGCCCTGACATTAGTCGGGGCCTTTTTCCTTTGACTTCCATGGCCATCTGCGGCTGTCAGCCTCGGTAGGTAGGCTTCGTAGGTGCTACTTGTTGCCCTCACTGGCGGAATCGGATCTGGCAAATCCCACGCCGCCGCCTTCTTCGCCGAACTTGGGGCTATCGTTGTTGACTCCGATCAACTCGCCCGCGACGTCGTAGAGCGTGGTACTTCTGGCTTCGATGAGATCGTGACTCGTTTTGGCGATGAGGTACTTACCCAAGGTAATTTGGATCGCAGGAAGTTAGGGGAGATTGTCTTCACTGATCCCATTGCTCGAGCCGATCTCGAAGCGATCACTCATCCACTAATACGTGAGGCTCTAGCCCAAATAGTTAGTTCGGCACCAGAAAATTCCATCATCATCAATCAGATTCCACTCTTGGTGGAAACGTCTGGCAAGTCTCGCTTTGATTTGGTTATTGCAATTGTTGCCCCCGAAGAGCTGCGCCATTCGCGCTTGATCGAGCGCGGAATGAAGAGTTTTGAAATTCGTCAACGGATAGCAGCCCAGGCTTCTGATGCTGACCGAATTGCAATTGCTGATCATGTAATTACCAATGACGGCGATGAAGATAAATTATTAAGACAAGTAGAAAATATCTGGGAAGATTTTCTCCTGCCCAGAGTCCCCGGGTTTTAATGCGACCAGTAACAGATCTCCAGCGAAAGGTGAATCCTTTCCAAGTTATCAGCGATTACATTCCCTCCGGCGACCAGCCGGCTGCCATCGCCGAACTCGTTACTCGAATTGAACGGGGCGATCAGGATGTCGTCTTACTCGGCGCTACTGGTACCGGAAAGTCCGCAACCACTGCTTGGCTGATCGAGAAATTGCAGCGTCCTACCTTGGTGCTGGCGCCAAATAAGACCTTGGCTGCACAGTTGGCAAATGAATTCCGTGAACTTATGCCCAATAATGCGGTGGAATATTTCGTCTCTTATTACGACTATTACCAACCTGAAGCTTACGTACCCCAGACTGATACCTTCATCGAAAAAGATAGCTCGGTTAACAGTGAGGTAGAGCGGCTTCGCCATTCCGCAACAAATTCACTGTTAACTCGCCGAGATGTAATTGTCGTGGCTACGGTCTCATGTATCTATGGTTTAGGAACGCCTCAGGAATATGTAGATCGTATGGTGCGCCTCAAAGTAGGCGATAACATCGAACGAAATGCGCTCCTTCGAAGATTCGTCGATATCCAATATAAACGGAACGATATTGCCTTCGAACGCGGCACATTTAGAGTGCGCGGGGATACGATTGAAATAATTCCCATGTACGAAGAGCTTGCCCTCCGAATCGAAATGTTTGGCGATGAGATAGAGCGGATTATGACGCTCCATCCGTTAACCGGCGAGATCGTTCGCGACGAGACCGAAATGTATGTCTTTCCTGCCAGCCACTATTCAGCCGGGCCCGAAACTATGGAGCGCGCCATCGCCGCCATCGACATTGAGATGGAGAGCAAGGTTGCCGAATTCGAGCGCCAAAATAAGCTCCTTGAGGCGCAACGGATTCGGATGCGGACCACCTTTGATATCGAGATGATGCGCCAACTTGGCTTCTGTTCCGGCATCGAGAACTACTCCAGACATATTGACGGCCGCTCACCGGGTTCGGCACCTAACTGCCTATTGGACTATTTCCCCGAAGATTTCTTAGTTGTAATTGATGAGTCCCACGTGAGTGTTCCACAAATCGGTGCCATGCATGAAGGTGATGCCTCCAGAAAGCGAACCTTGGTCGAGCACGGCTTCCGGCTGCCGAGCGCCATGGACAATCGGCCGCTGCGCTTTGATGAGTTTCTCGAACGCAAAGGTCAGACGGTCTATCTCTCGGCAACGCCCGGGAAATATGAGATGGCGAAGGTCGCCGGCGATGTTGTCGAACAAGTTATCAGACCGACCGGTTTAATAGATCCACAAATTATTTTAAAACCAATCAAGGGTCAGATTGATGATCTCCTTCACGAGATCAATATTCGTGCGGCCAAGAATGAGCGCGTTCTTGTAACCACGTTGACCAAGAAGATGTCCGAGGATTTAACCGATTACCTTTTGGGTTTGGGCGTGAAGGTCCGCTATCTCCACTCCGAAGTCGATACTCTGCGCCGCGTTGAGTTGCTCCGCGAACTACGCTCTGGCGAATATGACGTGCTGATCGGAATCAATCTGCTTCGCGAAGGACTAGATCTGCCTGAAGTCTCACTCGTTGCCATCCTTGATGCCGACAAAGAAGGCTTCTTGCGTTCTGCGACCGCGCTAATTCAAACAATTGGTAGAGCGGCACGAAATGTCTCGGGCGAAGTCCACATGTACGCCGATAACCTAACTAAATCGATGGCGCAGGCGATCGATGAGACCAATCGTCGCCGGGATAAGCAGATCGCTTACAACACCCTGCATGGAATTGATCCCACCCCGCTTCGCAAGAAGATTGCAGATATAACTGATCTGATCACCCGCGAGATTGCCGACACTGAAGAGTTGACCGTTGCCGCCCATCGTGGCGCCCGATCGCCAAAGAGCGTAGCAATCGGAATCCATGCCAAAGATCTCGCCTCTCTGCCAAGACAAGAGTTGATGGCTCTCATAGAATCCCTCACGGACCAAATGCGGTCATCGGCCGCAGATCTGCAGTTCGAGTTGGCCGCCAGATTAAGAGATGAGATTCGCGAATTAAAGCGCGAACTCCGAGGGATGGAAGAGGCTGGCACGTGAACTCAGATCGACTAATCATTAGAGGTGCGCGCGAGCACAACTTAAAGAACATCTCCTTGGATCTCCCGCGCAACGCGCTAATTGTCTTTACCGGCCTTTCAGGCTCCGGCAAGTCATCGCTCGCTTTTGACACGATCTTTGCCGAGGGTCAACGTCGCTACGTTGAATCCCTCTCTGCCTATGCCCGGCAATTCTTGGGCCAGATGGATAAGCCCGATGTAGATTTCATCGAAGGTCTTTCACCGGCAGTTTCGATCGATCAGAAATCCACCAACCGAAATCCTCGTTCTACAGTGGGCACCATCACCGAGGTCTACGACTATCTCCGTCTGCTCTTTGCCCGCGCCGGTCGGCCACACTGCCCAAATTGCGGCAAGGCAATTGCAAAACAGACGCCGCAAAATATCGTTGATCAAATTCTTGAAATGCCAGCCACCACTAGATTCCAAGTTCTTGCGCCGGTAGTTCGGGCCCGTAAAGGTGAGTTTGTCGATCTCTTTAAGGAATTTACGATCCAAGGATTTTCCCGGGCCCGAGTAGATGGCGTTGTCTATCAACTTGCAGATGTCCCAAAATTAAAGAAGCAAGAGAAACACACCATCGAAGTAGTGGTAGACCGACTTACCGCAAAGGCCGATTCAAAGACGCGCTTAACTGATTCGATCGAAACTGCGCTTCGGCTGGCCAGCGGAATGGTAGTGCTGGACTTTGTAGATTTGAAAGAAGGCGCTGAAGGCAAGGAGCACACCTATAGCGAGCACATGGCCTGCCACGATTGCGGACTCTCCTTTGAAGAGCTCGAACCACGCTCCTTCTCCTTCAACTCGCCATTTGGTGCCTGCCCAGATTGTTCTGGAATTGGTACCCGTCTTGAAGTAGATGAAGAACTTATTATTCCCGATGACTCGATCTCAATAAATGAAGGTGCTATCGCACCATGGTCCAGCGGACACTTTGCGGAATATTTCACCAGGCTGCTCGAAGGGCTATCGGAAGATTTGAAATTCTCGCTGGATAATCCCTGGAAAAAGTTATCTGTTAAAGCCAAAACCGCGATCCTGCATGGCTGGGATTACGAAGTCCATGTGAAATACAAGAATCGCTACGGTCGAGTTCGAAATTACTCCACTGGTTTCGAAGGTGTCGTTCCGTTCATTCACCGTAAACATGGCGAGACCGATAGCGAATACAGCCGCGAGAAGTACGAGTCCTACATGCGCGAGATTCCATGTCCCGTCTGCAAAGGAGCGCGCTTAAAGCCAGAAGTCCTGGCAGTAACGCTCGGCGGCAAATCCATCTCGCAAATTGCCGAACTCTCAATCTCTGAGTGCGCCATCTTCCTTCAAAAGATTGCTTTGAACGCCCGCGAAAAGCAGATTGCCGAGCGCGTCCTAAAAGAGGTCCATGCCCGCATGGGCTTCTTGTTAGATGTTGGGTTGGATTATTTATCCTTAGCTCGGCCAGCGGGAACGCTCTCTGGTGGCGAAGCGCAGCGAATTCGCTTAGCAACGCAGATCGGCTCCGGACTCGTGGGAGTTCTCTATGTATTAGATGAACCAAGCATTGGGCTACATCAAAAAGATAACCGCAAGTTGATTGAAACCCTGACCAGGTTGCGAGATCTAGGAAACACCTTGATTGTGGTTGAACACGATGAGGATACGATTCGGACCGCCGATTGGATCGTAGATATTGGACCAGGTGCCGGCGAGCATGGCGGCCACGTTGTCTCCTCCGGCGATTACCAATCTTTGATCGACGCCCCAACCTCCATAACCGGTGCTTATCTTTCGGGGCGAAGCAAAATTGAGATTCCGTCAGTTCGTCGTCCGTTAGAAAAAGGTCGCTCGATCACGGTTAAATCGGCGCGCGAAAACAATCTGCAGAATATCGATGTAACTTTTCCGCTTGGTGCCTTTGTTGCGGTAACTGGCGTCAGTGGCTCCGGAAAGTCGACGCTGGTAAATGACATTCTCTACGCGACCTTAGCCAACAAATTGAACGGCGCCCGAATCGTGCCGGGTCGGCATCGAACCGTTACTGGGTTAGATCAACTAGATAAAGTCGTTCATGTTGATCAATCACCAATTGGTCGAACTCCCAGGTCAAACCCGGCTACCTATACCGGGCTCTTTGACAAAGTACGTGCCCTCTTTGCCGAAACCACAGAAGCCAAAATTCGTGGCTATCAGCAAGGGCGTTTCTCTTTCAACGTTAAGGGTGGTCGCTGCGAGAACTGTTCTGGTGATGGAACTATAACTATCGAGATGAACTTTTTACCCGATGTTTATGTCCCTTGCGAAGTTTGCCATGGAGCCAGATACAACCGCGAAACTCTAGAAGTACATTACAAAGGCAAGACGATCGCGGATGTATTAAATATGCCGATCGAAGAGGCGAGCCATTTCTTTGAGGCCGTACCAGCGATTTCTCGCTATTTGAAAACTCTTAATGAAGTTGGTTTGGGCTATGTCCGGCTTGGCCAATCCGCCCCAACTCTCTCTGGCGGTGAGGCACAGCGAGTAAAACTGGCAACGGAACTTCAGCGCCGTTCAACGGGACGAACTATCTATGTCTTGGATGAGCCGACCACTGGACTGCACTTCGAAGATGTCCGCAAATTGCTGTTGGTCTTGAACCGGTTGGTTGAAACTGGCAACACTGTGATCGTCATCGAGCACAACCTCGATGTAATCAAATCGGCAGATTGGGTAATCGACTTGGGTCCAGAAGGTGGTTCCAGAGGTGGATTGGTTGTTGCCGAAGGCACGCCGGAAGAGGTTGCCAAAAATCCTGCTAGCTTTACCGGACATTTTCTGGCCGAAGTACTCTCTGGCGTACGGGTTTAGCCTTTAATCCGAGTTGACGATGAGCGATCCCCAGAGTTACCGACCAACCAATATCCCAACGAGCCCTGGGGTCTATCGTTTCTTTGATGCGGCAGATCGCATTATTTATGTAGGCAAGGCAAAGAATCTGCGCTCCAGGTTGTCTTCTTATTTTCAAAGCAATCTGCCCGAAAAAACTTTTCAAATGGTGCACACCGCGGTGCGTGTGGATTGGACCATTGTCGGAACTGAAGTTGAGGCGCTCCAGCTGGAGTTCACTTGGATCAAAACCGAGAGTCCGCGATTTAATATCCAATTCCGGGATGACAAGTCATACCCATACCTAGCTATTAGCTTGAAGGATGAGTTCCCCAGAATTTTTATCTCGCGCGCCAAGAAGAAGCCGGGTGTTAAGTACTTTGGACCGTTCGCGCATACTTGGGCGCTGCGCAGCACTTTCGACGTACTCCTAAAGTTATATCCAATTAGGTCATGCGGAGATTCTAATTTTCAGCGCGCCGTAAGAACAAAGCGTCAGTGCCTTCTGGGTGATATCGGAAAGTGCGCTGCACCATGTGTTAATTGGATCAGCCCTGAAGAACATAAAGCCATGGCAACTAATTTGGTGAAGTTCTTAGATTCGAATCCAACTGATATCGGGAAAGAAATTGAACAAGAGATGATCGCTGCGGCCG
>CAIQNN010000058.1 GCA_903873185.1 uncultured Actinomycetes bacterium | reverse complement strand
CTTCAAGGTATTCCAAAGATGCGCCACCACCTGTTGAGATGTAGCCGAATTGGCCGTCGCTAAAACCTAATTTGCGCACGGCTGCAGCAGAATCGCCGCCGCCTACGACCGAGATTCCGGTAACTTCAGTTAGCGCTTGTGCGACAACTTTAGTTCCGGCAGCAAAGTTTGGAAATTCGAAGACGCCCATTGGACCATTCCAAAAAACGGTCTTACATTCCTTAATTGCAGTGGCGAAAGCTGCTGATGTTTCTGGACCGATATCGAGCCCCATTTGATCAGCCGGAATTGCATCAGCCGAAACAATAGTTGGGGTTGCGTCGGCGGAAAATGCCGGCGCCACAACGATGTCGGTTGGTAGCAGAATCTTGACGCCCAATTCATTGGCGCGAACTAATAACTTCTGAACTGTGGGAATTGAATCGGCTTCAACTAGCGAAGTTCCAATCTCTTTGCCCTGAGCGGCCAGAAAGGTGAAGAGCATCCCACCACCAATAGCCAAGGTATTTACTTTCTCGAGTAAATTAGAGATGACGCCAATCTTGTCTGAAACCTTGGCTCCGCCAAGGACAACACCGTAAGGTCGTTCCGGAGCAACGGTTAACTTCTTTAATACTTCGACCTCGGCAGCGACTAGATAACCAGCTGCATGTGGAAGTAACTTTGCGACATCGTAGACCGAAGCGTGTTTGCGATGCACGGCGCCGAAGCCATCGCTTACAAAGAAATCAGCGTAAGCAGCAAGCGCTTTCGCGAGCACTAAGCGCTCGGACTCTTCTTTGCTGGTCTCGGCTGCTTCAAAGCGAATATTTTCAAGTAATAAAACTTCTCCGGCCTTAAGTTCAGAGACCGCAGCCGAAGCTGCGGTTCCGACAATCTCAGTTGAGAATTTAACTGGCCGACCCAAGAGCTCGCCTAATCGAAGTGCGATCGGTGCCAACGAAAGTTCTGGCGCTCGCTCGCCCTTTGGTCGACCTAGGTGTGCCGTTATTACCAGCGCAGCACCTTTTCCGATCAGATAATTAATGGTCGGCAGCGAAGCACGAATTCGCCCATCATCTGTAATTACGCCCTCTTTGAGCGGAACGTTCAGATCGCAACGAAGTAGAACTCGCTTCCCACCAACATCGAGTGATTCGAGGGTAGGGATATTCATTAGAGCGATTTACCTACTAGACCGATTAGGTCGACTAGGCGGTTGGAGTAACCCCACTCGTTGTCATACCAACCAACAACCTTGGCGGTAGAACCAATGACCTTGGTCAGACCAGCATCGAAGATACATGAGCTGGGATCGGTCACGATATCTGCCGAGACGATTGGATCTTCGGTGTAAGTCAGATAGCCCTTGAGCGGACCATCGGCAGCCTTCTTGATTGCAGCATTGATCTCGGCGGCAGTTACCTCGCGCGCAAGTTCAACTGTTAAATCGGTGGCAGAGCCAGTTGGAACTGGAACGCGCATGGCGAAACCATCGAGCTTGCCCTTTAGTTCTGGCAACACCAAGCTGATTGCCTTTGCCGCGCCAGTAGAAGTTGGAATGATTGAAAGCGCAGCAGCGCGTGAGCGACGCAAATCCTTGTGAGGGAAATCCAAAATGACTTGATCGTTGGTGTAGGCGTGGATGGTTGTCATTAAGCCACGCACAATTCCGAACTCATCGTTTAGAACTTTGGCCATTGGTGCCAAGCAGTTGGTTGTGCAAGAGGCATTTGAGATGACATGGTGGTTGGCTGGATCGTATTGTCCGTCGTTTACACCCATCACGATTGTGATGTCTTCATCGGTAGCAGGAGCCGAAATGATTACCTTCTTGGCGCCGGCAGTGATGTGCTTCTTTGCATCGGCAGCTTTGGTGAAGTGGCCAGTTGATTCGATAACAACATCTGCCGAAACCTCGCCCCAAGGCAAGTTGGCTGGATCGCGCTCAGCGAAGACGCGAATGGTCTTCTCGCCTACGGTGATGGAATCCTCGGTATAGCTAACTGGCAAGCCCAAGCGCCCCAAAATCGAGTCGTATTTGAGCAAATGCGCCAAAGTGGCATTATCTGTTAAATCGTTGATACCGACGATCTCGATATCGGCGCCGGAGACCAACACAGCGCGGAAAAAGTTACGACCAATTCGACCAAATCCATTAATTCCAACACGAACCACAATAATCCTCGCTTCGTCAGTGCTGTCCGTAAGCGGACAGGAAAAGGGGACTTAAAAAAGTCCGACCTAGGTAGAGACCACAACTTTGTGATGGGGCAAGCCTATCAGCCGCCTATTAACGGATGGTGAACCAGGCAAAACTAGCTAGTTAAGCAGATCCGGGCTCAGTCCAGCCTCGGTATCTGGGATTCCTAGATCGTGGGCGCGCTTATCGGCCATCGCCAAAAGGCGGCGAATCCGGCCAGCAATTGCATCTTTAGTCATTGGCGGGGTAGCTAAGGAGCCAAGCTCCTCCAGGCTCGCCTGGCCATGATTTATCCGAAGTTCACCGGCCTCCTTTAAGTGATCCGGAATCTGAGGACCCAAAATCTCCATCGCTCGCTGAACCCGAGCCGAGGCAGCTACAGCTGCACGAGCAGATCGACGCAGGTTGGCATCATCAAAATTTGCTAAGCGATTAGCAGTGGCCCGCACTTCGCGGCGCATCCGTCGCTCTTCCCATGCCAAAACGCTCTCATGCGCCCCAAGCCTGGTAAGCAAGGCCCCAATTGCATCGCCATCTCGAATCACGACTCGATCAACCGTTCGAACTTCGCGAGCCTTAGCTGCAATTCCCAAACGCCTGGCGGCGCCAACTAGAGCAAGTGCCGCTTCTGGACCAGGGCAGGTAATTTCAAGGGCAGAGGATCGACCCGGCTCAGTCAAAGAACCATGTGCCAGAAAGGCGCCTCGCCAAGCTGCTTCGGCATCGCATATTCCAGCCGAGACTACTTGCGGTGGCAGACCGCGAATGGGACGGTTATTGGAATCGATCAAACCTGTTTGTCTAGCCAAGGCATCGCCATCGGCAACTACCCGAACGACATAACGACTGCCTTTGCGCAATCCGCTTGGTGAGAGAACGGCAAGTTCGGAGCCATGTCCAAAAACTTCCGAAATATCTTTGCGCAGCCGACGAGCGGTCTGCGCCGTATCTAATTCAACCTCGATCACGATCTTTCCAGCGGCAATATGAAGTCCGCCAGCAAATCGTAAGAGGGCCGAGACTTCGGCTTTACGGCAGCAAGGTTTGGTAATTGAGAGTCGACTTAGCTCATCTTTAACAGATGCTGTCATCGCCATCGCATACCTCCCAAATTCTTTAGTGGTTGTAACGAGGTCTATCTAAGCAGGGTTGATGAAAAAATGTGGGCGAAAGCGGAAGTCAATTTTTTTGGATCGTGGTGAAAGCTCCCGGGACTTTCTGCTAGGTCACGGATTAGTAGCTCCCCGCCGCATTTTCTTACCAATGCTTCCAAGGTGCTATCCCGATGGATTACCGCCGGATCTGCGATCGCGAAGTCAATTGCCAAGTCCGGTGCATGGGAGAGAACTAACTCCAAATGCTCTTCGGGGCTGTACCCAGCAAACTCAAATCCAGTATCGCCTTCGGCTAAATTTAAAATAAAGATTTTCTTTGCCGAACTTTTACGAATGGCATCAGCTTGCTCTGCCAGCAAAAAATGTGGCATTACGCTCGAGAACCAAGAACCTGGCCCAAAGGTAAGCCAATCAGCGGCCATGATCGCGCTTAAGGCTTGCGGGGTAGCTCGCGGGGCCGCTGGAATTAGGCGTAGCGATTCGACTCGCCCTTTGGCAGTTGCAACCTCTACTTGACCTCGAACGATGGTCCGGCCGTACGAGGTGGCAAAAGTCCCTTCGATATCTAAAGGTTCAATCGCCATGGGCAGAACTCGTCCGATAACTTTTAGAAGTTCGCCAACTCGATCTAAACCTCGAACCGGATCACCATCTCGATCCCAGAGCGCAGTTAAAAGTAGATTTCCAATCGCATGGCCACTCATCTCACCTTCGCTGCTAAAACGATATTGCATGATTTCGGCCCAACCTCGGCCCCAAGAATCATCACCGCATAACGCTGCCAAAGCCATTCTTAAATCCCCCGGCGGCAGTGAGTTGAACTCTTGGCGCAACCTGCCACTGGAGCCACCGTTATCAGCGACGGTAACAACTGCGGTGATATCGGTGGTCAACGCTCGAAGCGCGGTGAGGGTGACAGCTAACCCGTGGCCGCCGCCCATTGCTACAACTTTAGGTGAACTCAAAGTTCTCGACCGAGATCCCGGTGGATCGCTTGTGCGCTTACATGTTTACCAAAGTCATGTGCCGAACCATTGAGTCGAAGCGCAAGCTCTTCCGCAATGGCAACGCTGCGATGCTTTCCCCCAGTACAGCCGACCGCTAGCGTCAAATATTTTCGGCCTTCATGAAGAAAACCCGCCGCCATAGTTTCAAAAACTGCTTGATAACGAGTCAGGAATTCTTGGACATTGTCGGAACCTAAAACATTTTCTCGAACTGCAGGATCCAGCCCAGTTTGAGGTCGTAGTTCGGGGATCCAGTGCGGATTGGCGATGAAGCGACAATCCATTACTAAATCGGCATCGACTGGGATGCCATATTTATAACCGAAGGAGAGAATGTTAACTCTGAGATCGGCTAACTCAGTCCGTTGAAAAATATCGGCAACCTTTTGCTCGAGCTGATGAATGTTAAGCGCGGAAGAGTCAATCACGATGTCGGCTACCGAACGTACATCTCGGAGTCGTTCACGTTCGCGCTCGATGCCATCTACGATTCGGTCGGAACTTTGCAGTGGATGCGGTCTTCGGGTTGCTTCGAATCTCCGAACTAGAACTTCATCAGAGGCATCTACAAAGAGAATGCGATGCGAGATCTCTCGCTCTGAAAGTTCAGTCAGCGCGCGATTGAGGTCATCAAAGAATTGGCCACCACGAACATCGATTACAACGGCGATTGCGGAGACTGAATCAGCTGCCATCTCACATAAGTTAGCGAGCAATGCTGGTGGCAAGTTATCTACCACGTACCAGCCCAAATCCTCCATGGCGTGGGCGATGGTGGAGCGTCCGGCGCCACTCATGCCGGTAACGACAACAACTTCGCTAGACATTCTCTCCCCCGTCCATCAATATCTCACCAGTCATTAGATTAACCCTAGGTTCAAGTGCGCCTTCGATGGCAGAAAGGTTATCGATAATCAGGGTGGCAATTTTGGGACCAATGCCCGGAATCGAAGCAATCTCCTGGTGGTTCGCCTTTCGTAGCGCGGTGACCGAGCCAAAATGCGCCAAAATCGCGGTACGGCGCGAATTACCTAATTGTGGGATCTCATCCAAAAGCGATTCAAGCATCACTCGAGAGCGCTTGCTCCGATGGAAGGTGATTGCGAAGCGATGCGCCTCATCTCGAATTCGCTGCATGAGATAAAGGCCTTCACTGTGGCGCGGTAAGATGAGTGGATCGGGGCTACCTGGGAGCCAAACCTCTTCTAAGCGCTTTGCTAACCCACAGAGCGCGATTCTGGTTATACCGAGCTCAGCAAGTGCCGCCGCCGCCGCAGCGACTTGAGGGGCGCCACCGTCGACAATAATTAGTTGCGGCGGATAGGCAAAGCGCGGCCGCGCCCCACCTGCCAGTGCAATCTCATCTAGGTCCAAATCCTTTTCAGCAAGATAGCGCTTCAGCCGCCGCGTCAAAACATGGTGCATGGCTCGCGTGTCATCGAAACCAGCCTCATCGGAGATTGCGAATCTGCGGTACTCGCTCTTTTTTGGTTGGCCATCTTCAAAGACCACCATCGAGGCGACCATATGCTTTCCCTGGATATTTGAAATATCAAAGCATTCGATTCGAAGTGGGGCATCTGGTAAATCAAGCAGCTCCGCGATCTCTTCGAGCGCTTTACCGCTGACCGCGGCATCATTGGAGCGCTTGCTTAGGTATTGAATTAGCGATTGGTAGGCATTCCTCTTTACGGTTGCAAGCAGCTCAACCTTTTCACCGCGTTGCGGTGCTACCAATTTAACTTTATGACCCGCACGAGTACTTAGCCACTCTTCAATCGGAGCTGCGAATTCCGGTAGTTGAGCTACTAAAATCTCCGCGGGCGGTTCAGTTTCGGCGTAGATCTTTGGAATTAGAGCTTCAATCACAGTATCGCCTTCAAGGACCTCGGCCCGATCGATTACCCAAGATCTGGAGCCAACGATCCGACCAGCGCGGATTGAGAAGATTGATACCGCGGCATGAGTAATCTCTTCGTGAAGGGCCAGAACATCCGCAGTCAAACTGTCTGGCAAAGTTGTGGCGGTCGATTCACTCGCCTTGCGAAGTGCTTCAAGCTGATCACGTAATTTGCCGGCTTTTTCAAATTCTTCGTT
>CAIQNN010000057.1 GCA_903873185.1 uncultured Actinomycetes bacterium | reverse complement strand
TTGGGATTCTTGGGCGGACCAGAATTTGCAGCCACCATTTATTCCAGGCCACGAATTTGTTGGCAAAGTCAGTGAAATCGGCGCAGATGTAACCTTTGTAAAAGTAGGAGATTTGGTTTCGGGCGAAGGACACATTGTCTGTGGGCTGTGTCGAAATTGTCGCGCTGGCCGACGTCACTTATGTATGAACACCATTGGAATCGGAGTAAATCGCGACGGTGCCTTTGCCGAATATGTCGTCATTCCTGAAAGCAACATCTGGCTGCATCCCAAAGATATTGATTTGGAATTAGCTTCAATCTTCGATCCGCTGGGCAATGCGGTACATACCGCCTTGAGTTTTCCCATCGTGGGCGAAGATGTACTCATCACTGGGGCAGGACCAATCGGACTTATGGCTGCAGCGATCGCCAGATTTGTAGGCGCGCGCTTTATTGTCATTACCGATGTGAACGAATATCGATTGAAATTGGCTCGGGAAATGGGAGTCGATGCCGCGATCAATGTCGCGACCGATGATCTCACTGTAACTATGAAGAAGTTAGGTATGAAAGAGGGCTTTGATGTTGCCTTTGAAATGAGCGGTCACCAGTCAGCGATGCCGATGATTCTGACGAATGTCGGGCATGGCGCTCGAATCGCAGCATTGGGTTTACCAAAGGATCCGATCTCATTCGATTGGGCCAAAGTTGTAACTCATATGATCACGATCAAAGGAATTTATGGTCGAGAGATGTTTGAGACTTGGTACTCCATGAACTCCATGACCCAAAAGGGTTTGGACATTTCTAAAGTTATTACACACCGATTGCCTGCCCAGGAGTGGCAGGAGGCCTTCAATCTGGCGAGATCCGGAAATTGCGGGAAAATTATTCTGGATTGGAGCTAACGATGAACTCCACACCATCCTTCATAGAACGACTCCAGGCATCCCTCGCAGATATGCAGGCGAAAGGCACCCTAAAGCACGAACGCGCCTTCACCGGTCCCCAACAGGTCGCAGTTCAGGCAGCCGGCAAGGAGCTCCTGAATTTTTGCTCCAACAACTATTTAGGATTAGCAGATAATCCCGAAGTCATTTCTGCGGCCAAGTCAGCGCTAGATAAATATGGTTTTGGCATGGCCAGCGTTCGATTCATCGCTGGCACGCAAGAGCAGCACTTGCTTCTAGAAGAGAAGATAGCGAGTTTGCTGGGAACGCAAGCGACGATTCTCTTTCCCTCCTGCTTCGATGCTAACGGTGGCGTCTTTGAAGCGCTCCTAGATGAATCTGATGCCGTCATCTCTGATTCGCTTAACCATGCCTCCATTATCGATGGCATCCGACTCTGCAAAGCCAAAAGATTCCGTTACGCGAACCGCGACATGGCAGATTTAGAAGTTCAATTGCAAGCCGCGAAAGGTTCGCGCACGATCTTGATTGTTACTGATGGCGTCTTCTCTATGGATGGCTATCTTGCACCTTTGAATCAAATTTGTGACTTGGCGGAGAAATATGGCGCTCTGGTCATGGTTGATGATTCTCATGCCACGGGGTTTATCGGAGAAACCGGCGCGGGAACTCCAGAATATTTCCGGGTGCAAGATCGGATCGATATTCTCTCTGGAACGCTGGGCAAAGCACTCGGCGGTGCATCTGGCGGCTATATAAGTTCTCGGCATCCGGAAATTGTTAATCTCCTTCGTCAGAAGGCTAGACCATATCTATTTTCTAATTCGGTTGCACCAGCGGTGGTCGCAGGCACGATCAAAGCTCTGGAACTCGTGAGCGCCAATCCACAGCTAGGTCGCAAGACGATGGAAAATGCCAAACTCTTTCGAAGTTTGATGATCGAAAATGGTTTTGATATTTTGCTGGGGGAGCATCCAATCGTTCCTGTGATGTTTAGCGATGAACATCTTGCGGTCTCCATGGCTAAAGGACTTTTTGATCGCGGGATTTATGCCGTGGCTTTCTCGTATCCCGTAGTTCCGTTGGGTAAGGCACGGATTCGAATCCAACTTTCAGCATCCCATAGTGATCAGGAAATCCGCGCTTGCGTTGCAGCATTTGTCGACGCTCGAAATAGTCAATGAGAACTCCCATGTTGGCACTTGCTGCCATGATTGCGTTTGCGGCGAATTCGGTCATTGCCAGGTCCGCCCTCGGAAACCGCGGAATTGATCCGGGCACATTTACTTTGCTTCGCCTCTTGGCGGGAGCGCTTGCCTTGGCGTTGATCGCTCTGGTTACAACCAGAAGAGATCGCGAAAAATTAAATGGAGCTGGTTCTTGGTCTTCCGCGACCTTGCTCTTAATTTATGCGGCAGCATTTTCCTACGCCTATCTTGAACTGGGCGCTGCAACCGGGGCGCTCGTACTCTTCACCGTTGTGCAAACCTTCATGTTTATTGCTGCGCTCAGATCGGGAGAGCGTCCCGGAATTGCCGGAGGCTGCGGCTTAGTTCTTGCTCTTATGGGTTTGGTTGCCCTTCTGGGGCCGGGGATATCGCGTCCGGATCCGATCGGCGCTTTACTTATGTCCATCGCGGGCTTCGCCTGGGCTGGCTACACGCTTCGAGGTCGGGGAGCGGATCGTCCAGTTCTTGTTACGGCCGGCAACTTTGTACGCAGCGTTCCTTTGGCGTTGGTGTTATGGCTATTGGTGATACTGATACACCGACACTCGATTCATATTGGCTTCAAAGGTGTTGGATTGGCAATTCTCTCTGGCGCCGTTACATCAGGTCTCGGGTATGGAATCTGGTACTCGGTTCTGCCATCGCTCACTCGGGCTCAGTCGGGAATAATTCAACTGCTCCCAGCACCTCTTGCAACACTTGGCGGGCTAGCTCTACTTGGTGAGCCAATCACTTTAAGAATCTTATTGGCCTCCCTTTTTATTTTGAGTGGTGTTCTCATCGGCGTATTGCGCAGGCCTGACAGAATGATCGATCGACCACCACAACTCACCAAATGACAAAACCCCCACCATTTCTGGTGAGGGTTTTGTACGAGTATTCCTAGAGGTCGAAGTAAAGCTCGAACTCAGCAGGATGTGGACGCAAGCGAACGTAGTCAACTTCTTCTTTGCGCTTAAATGCGATCCAAGTTTCAATCAAGTCCGGAGTGAAGACGCCACCCTTTAGAAGGAACTCGTGGTCAGCTTCTAGATTATCTAGAACTGCTTCCAATGAGCCAGGAACTTGCTGAATCTTTGCAGCATCTTCTGGACTTAGTTCGTAGAGATCCTTATCAACTGGTAGCGGTGGCTCGATCTTGTTTTGAATTCCATCAAGGCCAGCCATAAGCATTGCTGCGAATGCTAGGTATGGGTTTGATGATGGATCTGGGCAACGGAACTCGATGCGCTTCGCCTTTGGATTGGATCCGGTAATTGGAATTCGGATACAAGCCGAACGGTTACGAGCTGAGTAAACGAGGTTTACTGGCGCTTCGTACCCTGGGACCAAGCGACGGTATGAGTTAACGGTTGGGTTGGTGAAAGCCAGAAGTGAAGGAGCATGCTTTAACAAACCACCGATGTAATAACGAGCCATATCTGAAAGATCGCCGTAGCCCTCACCGAAGAACAATGGGACGCCATCTTTCCAAAGTGATTGGTGAACATGCATACCGGAGCCATTGTCGCCAAATAGTGGCTTTGGCATAAAGGTCGCAGTCTTGCCACCCTCCCAAGCGGTGTTACGGATGATGTACTTGAACTTCATTACATCGTCACCAGCTTGAAGGATGTCAGCGAAGCGATAGTTAATTTCCATTTGACCAGCGGTACCAACTTCGTGGTGAGCACGCTCAACCAAAAGTCCCACTTTGCCCAGGTTCATCACCATTTCATCGCGAAGGTCAGCGAATTGATCGGTTGGTGAGACAGGGAAGTAGCCACCCTTAATGCGAGTGCGGTAGCCACGGTTTGGGGTGCCATCGGCATCGAATTCCGCGCCGGTATTCCAAGCACCTTCATAAGAATCAATATGGTGGTAAGACTCGTTCATGCCGGTGTTGAAGCGAACCGCGTCAAAGACGTAGAACTCAGCTTCTGGGGCGAAGAAGGCGGTATCTGCGATACCCGTGCTCTTCAAATATTCAACGGCCTTTGAAACAACACCACGAGGATCGCGGCTGTAAGGAGTGTTGTCGATTGGATTGTGAACCGAGAAGTTAATGATCAAAGTCTTGACCGTACGGAATGGATCAATGTAGGCAGAACTTGGAACCGGCAATAACTTCATATCGGATTCGTGAATGGCTTGGAAGCCACGAATTGAAGAACCATCGAACATTAAGCCATCGGTGAAGACGGCTTCATCGAAAGATTCAACTGGAACGTTGAAGTGATGCTGGATACCTGGAAGATCGATAAAACGAACGTCAATTAATTTGACGTCGTTCTTCTTAATGAAATCAAAGATTTCGGCGGAATTCTTAAACATTGCGCTCCCGTTGTGTTCACAAGTGCCGATAGACGCAACTCTGTGTCTTCACCGGCGAGGGTTGTTGTTAAGCAGAGGTTAGGTTAAGCGCATAAAGAGGAAGTGACCCTTATGTTACGGGAATGTTTCTTGGCTTGAAGTCATGGTTGAGAGTTTGGGCAAGTAGGCTCCCGCCATGGAACAAGCCCGATTTGGCCCCCGCTTCGTAGCCATCTTCCTGGACTGGACGGCTGCCAACTTCATCGCCTCTTTTGTGGCGCAATTGCTTCATATTCATTCCCATAACAAGGGCGCCGGAGTCTTCCAGCTCTTAACATTGCTGGTGTTCTTGGCTGAAGTAGCAATTCTGACCGCCTTGACGCAAGCCTCTTTGGGTCAAAAGTTGGTTCGACTGAAAGTTGTGGATGCCGAAACTGGTGGTTTTGTGCCACCCCTGCGAATTTTGCTCAGAACCATACTGATTGTCTTGGTTCTACCGGTTCTCTTCACAAAAGAAGGTCGGGGATACCACGATGTGTTGGCACAGACGATCGTGGTTAAGGCCTAGTCCAAACGCGGCTAATAATTTAGAACGGTCGGGCTGATGTCGGAATTCGAGACCGATGCTGAAACAATGGCAGTTATATTGCCAACGGTGCTCCAGAGTTGAAGCCGCGAGGAAGCGTTAGGGGCTAGCGAAACCGTAAAGGAACTACTTCCAGTTAATGCCGAGGTAAGAGTAACGATTGCCGTTTTTGAAACGCTGCACGTGCCGGCGGTCTCATTCCAAGTACCCGAACAAGCGTAAAGATACATAACGCCATTAATAGCTGACCGGAGCACCGTAACTGTGACAGATTTAAGTGGATCGGTTCCAAAATTGTGCAGCGAAACAAAATTTCCCTTCGTTGGGTCAACCGTTCCCGATAAAAACGCTTTCTTTGCATCTGGATCCGTTGGTTGTTCGGTAAAGCCAGCAGAGATTGTGCCAGAGCTCGCAGCTTGCGTTACGGCGGCGCTCGAGGTCAAAGCCGAGACCGCTGAAGAAGTTATTAGCGTGCCACCACAAAGCAGAGCAATGCAAGCCGCGCCCGAATTAAGAACCTTTCGCAATTTCATCTCAGCTGTTACGCATTCCTAAGAACGGCAGCCCGTTGCGTCTCAGAGATAATTAAGGTGAGGTTGGCGCTCAACCCGAATATGGTCGTAGCTCCGGCAGTAGACATGGCGCCGTCAATTATGGTTTCAGTGGTTCCAATGGGTAGGGAGATGGTCACTTTAAGATAATTAACTCCGCTGGCCGTTGTATTGAAATTGGTTAAGGTTTTTGCGGTCGAGAGCGTTGAAATTGCGGTGCTAGCTAGCACTGAATATGAAGTGCCTGAGCAGGTACCAGCGATGGCGCTGCCTACTGTAAAGGTCCATGCGACCGTGCAGCGGTCGATTGTGAGTTGAAGTCCTCTGGTTGAACTTGTTGAAAGAAGCGAAGCAGCTGAATCGGTAATTGTGATCGTTGGACTTGTGGCAGCTTGCGTGCTTTGAGTAAAACTCAAATATCGGATTTGAGAATCGCCAGGGACTATCCCGGATATCGGTGTTGTCCAGCCAGCGCTTAAACCCGATGCGCTTTGCGTTAATCGAACGGAGCCTGTCTTAATCTGCGTTGCGGTCAGGTTAAATGCGTTTGCGTTCAATTTTGCCATTGCACCTGAAGTCACCAAAGTTAGCCCTAGGAAAAGAGAGAGCGAACCAGCTAAGTATCTAATTGCTTTGAACTTGCGTCTGTGTTTTTTCGCAGAGAGGCCAGCAGCGACTTTTAACTTCATCATTGCTGGCCTCCCTTTTGCTAATTGCGAGTTATAGGTTATTCATTAAGCGTTGTTCGAGGTTGCGACTCTCTGGGTCTCGGAAAAGGTCCAAGTAATCAGAGCGGTCAATTCCTGAATTGTTGATTCAGTAGCTGTACCGGATGTCATGCTTCCAGTTGGGTTTACTGCTGGGGTAGCAGTGACTGTTGTACCTGAGGAGGAAAGAACCGTGTAGGTAGTGTTGTAACCAGTGCCACCGACAGCGTTCGCGATGCTGAAAACTTCACCAACTGATAGTTGAGCAGCTGAAGCAGTAGTGAAAGAAGCGACGCTTCCTGAGATTGAACCAGCTGTGATGATTTGTGAACCGTTGCTGATGGTTGGGGTAAGTGAACCATTTGCTGTGGCCTCATCGTTACCAGCAGGCAGGTTGATAGCGAACTGCAAATAGTTCACATTGCTCTTTGCAAGCAAGTAGTTGTTAAGAGTTGTCAACGTCTTTAGATTGACAATAGAGGTGTTGGCAATAACGGATGTTGCGCCGCCGGTGCAAGTTGCTGCGGTGCTACCAGCAGAAACAGTCCATGCAGTTGCACAGTTCTGAACCGTGATCTGAAGTCCGCGGACTTTGTCAGTTGTCAGAAGGGTGCTGTTAACATCGGAAATTTGGAGCTTAGGGGTTAGACCCAAAACGTTCTTGGCTCCTTGGGTCAAGGTCACATAGCGATATTCAGTATCGCCGGGAGCCATTTGTGAGACGGTCGTGGTGAAACCAGCGCCAGGCCCGACATCGGCAAGCGTTAGACGCAATGTTCCAGAGTCGATTTGGTGGTTTGCTGTGTTAAATGCAGTGGCGTTCAAGTTCGCGGAAGTAGCGGAAGTAACTCCCACCACGCCTAACGAACCAACGGCCAAAAGGGCCATTATTCTTACGGACTTGCTAGCACCTTGAAGGGTGATAACACGAAGGAAATTGCTAGTCATTTTCTATCCTTTGGTTAGTGGGTTTGGTGGTGGGGTACTCGAACTGCGCTCTTGAATTAGAGAGCGTTCGAATTTCAGATTCATCCGCGGATCGCTCTCGCTGGATCTTGGCTTTGGATTTTGACCTACCTCTGTTGGAGGTGACGACGCTAAAGATTCCGAAAGTTAGGCCGAAAAGAATTAGAAGCAAAAATTTTCCTGAAATCCCTTGAAATCGCATAAAGACATAACCGATTTTCGGAACTACAAATTTATTAACTGGAAGTTGAAGGTTTTTGTCCAATGTCAGGGATTCATCGGGCAACGGATTGGAATCGCCCTTAGTTGTCAGCGTTGTCTGGCCATTCGTAGTTGTTTTGGCGACCACTCGGTGAGCCACGTCCATGCCTAAGCGGGAGCTGTAATAGACGATCACTTGCCCGGTGTGGATCTTTGAAACTGGGGTCAATTTGGTCAGAAGGGCATCTCCTGGCTGGATCATTGGCTTCATGCTTCCGGACAAGACGATGCTTAAATGCACTCCCAAAGTGGCAGAAAGGGCAATGGGTAGAATCGAGAGAAGCAGGAGAATCAACGGGAGGATTTGCACCCTTTGAACCGATTTCACTTCTCGCTTCCGGAATAAATTCATGGCCGTAACTTAATTGCGGGGCAATTGCGAGGAAATCTTTAGATTGTCGGCGCGAGAGTTAACCCCTCGAAACCCACAGAGGGGTTTGCCCCTCTGTGTATTGTGGCAGGCGTGCGGATCCTCGCTGCAGGGTCAATTTCGGCGAGAAATATCGTTTTAAGTTTGCGAGAATTCGGCATGTTAATTGAAGAGACGGCGCAGACGGTCAGGCTGCGCGTCCTAATTGTCGAAGATGATTCATTCACGCGAATTGCAATGCGCGAGATGACAGAAAATCTAGGCTTCCAAGTAATGAAAGTTTTAGCCACAAGTGCAGAGACTTTGGAATTCTTACAAAACAACACTCCGCACGTTTGCATTTTTGATTTAGATTTGGGGGAGGGACCTTCTGGGCTCGATTTAGCTCATGTCGTGAAACGTCGCTTTCCTAATATGGGCATTGTGATTTTGAGTTCTCACAGAGACCCACGTTTGGTCCATGTCTCCAAAGACAACGCTCCGGCCGGAACCGTTTACCTCATCAAAGGCGAAATGGTCAATTCTCAAATCCTTAGCAAAGCCATTTTGGCTGCTTTTGAACACCAAAGAAAAACCAAGAAGGAATTATCGCAAGAGGAACAAATCGCGCTTCCAAAAATTTCTCTAACCAATTCGCAGATCCAATTAATGAAGCTAATTGCACTTGGAAAATCCAATATCGAGATAGCTCGACTCCACCAGATAAATTTGAAATCTGTCGAGAACGCAATTTCTAGATTGGCAAAGCGGCTTAGAATTGCAAACGAGCCGGAAACGAATCAAAGGGTACTGATTACTCGGCATTTCGTTTCGCTTACCGGGAAACATCGTTAAGCGGCGATGGAGCTAACCCCAAACCTAAGGTTATTCAGATGGCGAATCAATTTACGTTATCAGAGGCCAATGCTTTCACTACCTTTCATAATCGCACTCGCGACTAATCTTCAGTTAGGCATTTCAGCCAAACTCTTTCTCTCCTTGTTTCTTCTGAAGATATCAACCATCGTGCTGGTCTACGGTATTTGGCGTTCGATTGATAGTTGGCTGAAACGATTTCGAATTTTGTCTCTTTCAACGCAGGCGATTATGGGGGTAGGGGCGCTCGGCGGCCTTTTGGGAACGACCTATTTTGCGATAGGCAACACGCTCTTAGGTCAAACATTGGATAAAACACTCTTAGGTCAGGCCGGAAGTTCTAATGTTTGGTCCTATTATGCTGCGGGCATATCCATTGGAGCGTTCTGGTTACC
Source organism: uncultured Actinomycetes bacterium (assembly GCA_903873185.1). Taxonomy (GTDB): domain Bacteria; phylum Actinomycetota; class Actinomycetes; order Nanopelagicales; family Nanopelagicaceae; genus CAIMZW01. The sequence goes on along the minus strand of CAIQNN010000057.1, from coordinate 1,900 downwards.
TTTGCATTCACTAGTTGCGTCAAGTTTCACTAGATATCAGCACCTTCGTAAAGTTGCGTTGCATCAGATCTATTTGGAAAGTAACGAATTCAATTCGTTGAAATCTGATGAATTTTCGGCCCCGAATTCTCTTGAGTCGAGAAAGAGAGAATTCCTAAAATCTGCAGAAGCTGAGCTGGAATTGCTTTCGCGTCGAATTGAGAATTATGGTTTACGACATCCTTTGATTCCAGTTCAAATCCGAGAAGCCGCTAGAAGACTTAGCAGGGTCAGCTTTGATTACGGCTCGCACTCTCCCAATATTCTTTCGAGAGTGGGTTTATTAAACCTATTTGAATTTCCCGGTGATATTTATCGTCAACTTCGTTCCAGTATAAAAGCCCGCCCGCTAAATACACAGTGGTTGTTGGCAGCAATGATATTGGCCACCTTTCAGTACTCCCTTAGGGCAGATTTCGATTCTTCTCTGCCTTTGCAACTGTTCCTGGTCGCTACCGCCACTCTTTCTGGACACCTGGTGGGTATTGCTCTTTTTCGACGAAATCCTTCCAAACCAATAATGGCTTTAGGAATTGGCTTTATTCTGCAATTGGGTATGGGTGTGATTACGTTGTATCTGGCCTACGCTGGATTGGCTTATAGCAACTCGGTTGCTGTTGCAGTGGTGCACATGTTCGTTGGTCGTCTGACAGTTTTAACTTTCTTTGGCTACTTAGCTCAGGCCGGGCTTTTGTCGGTAAGTGAAATAGAATCAGAAATCCGATTATTTGGAGCGTCAAAGCGCGAAATGCTAGTTGCTAATTCAAATGTGGGTGCGAGTGATATCAATTGGGAACGATATCTTCACGGCCACGTGCAGTCGAGGTTAAATGCGGCGGCGCTAGTTCTTTCTAATTCTCAAATAGTTGAAGATGAAGATGCCATGAATCGAGCGCTCAACGAGGTAAGGACGTCACTGACGGTCGTTGATTTTGTAGAATTGGATCCGAACCGAGTTTTGCTTCAGGAAGTTAATCGTCTTGCCAAATTATGGGATGGAATTCTGGTAACCGATATTGAGATTGAATCTCGTGGCGCTCAGGACAAGTATAAGAATTTGGATCTGATTATTGGCTTGATTGAAGAAGGGCTATCCAACGCCGTAAGGCATGGCGAGGCCACTGAAGCGCGGATCAAAATAAGTCAATTTCATGATCGCCGTACAAAGGTTTTTATCTCAGACAATGGCAATGAAATTGACCAAGTTGAGAAAGGCGCGGGCTCGCGGTTATTTGACCACGCCACAAAGGGGAGATGGACCCTTGAGCGTAATCAAACCAATACCAGAACTGAATTAACGCTGGTAATTACCGACGCGGAGCCTTTGCGCTCTTAGGCATTGGTCCCTTTGGAATTGGCATTGCCAATCCACCAACTGCCTTGAGCCGAATGCGAACTTCGCGCATCTGATTGGCAGATAATTTCTTAGGGAGTTTCTTCATCTTCTTCTGAAGTTTACGTAATGGAACTTGGCCCTCGCCATCACCCACAATAATTTCAAGAATTGGTACGCCAGGAACGAAACGTTCCATCTTCTTGCGCTCATCGTTAAGAAGTGAACGAACCGCTCCGCTACCTTCGGCGACTAGCACGATGCCGGGTCGACCAACGCTGCGGTGGACCATGTCTTGGTTCTTCGAGACGTTAACGGCAGGAGTTGTCTCCCAGCCTTTACGGATTGCCATGATTACGCTCGCACCAGCTCCAACCTGATCTTCGATCGAGGAGTATGCGGCGATATTGGCTTGACGAGTGAAAAAGAAGAAGGAGGCAAGTAGCGCTAAAGGTATTGAAAGAATTCCGAAGTAGACCGGATGACCGGCCCAAGAGCCGAAGATGATGCCGATTACCGCAACCGTAA
>CAIQNN010000056.1 GCA_903873185.1 uncultured Actinomycetes bacterium | reverse complement strand
GGCGACACAGCGATTATGAGCCGCTTGCTCTACCAAGCTGAGCTACCCCGCCGAGCCCCCCAACGGAATCGAACCGTTGACCTTTTCCTTACCATGGAAACGCTCTACCGACTGAGCTAGGGGGGCATTATTTCGAAGCCTGAGCGTACAACCTAGGAGGCGGTGTGTCGAAATCCCTGAATTTTCAAGGCTTTCCTCCTCCTAGGTTGCGCTTAATTCTTCGGGTCTAAGACGATCTTGCCGGTGCTCTTTCTCGCCAACATCGCCTCATGGGCTTGGCGGGCCTGCGATAGCGGGTAGGTCGAGCCAACGATTGGCTTTAGCTTTCCAGCAACAATTAAGTCAAAGAGCTCGGCGATTACCCCTTGAAGGAGTTCGGGACGACCAAAGCAATTTGCCAACCAGAAACCGGTGACGGTTTTGCTGCCGTGCATGAGCTCCCCGCTGGTGATCGGGCGAGGTGGCACTCGAGATGCCATTCCATAGGTCACCAATCGACCAAACGGCGCAAGCGCGGCTAGCGAAGCTTCAAAGGTCGCTCCGCCCACCATCTCAAGAACCAGATCAACCGGGCGACCACTATTGGCGGCAAGGAGCGCGGCTAAAAGATCGGGGCTTTCAGCGTCAACGACAACATCGGCTCCGAGCGAGCGAGCCAGGTCGGCTTTGCCAGCCCCAGTGGAAGTAACAGCAATAACAAAGGCGCCCCACATCTTCGCTAATTGAATCGCAATCGTGCCCACGCCACCGGCAGCGGCATGAATAACAACGCTTTCGCCAGTTTTTAAATGACCCATAGTTTTCAAAATATGAAATGCGGTGCTGCCTTGCACCATCATGGCCAGAGCAGCGCCATCGCTGACCCCATCAGGAATGGGAATTAACGAATTGGTATCGGCGGCAACCAGTTGGGCATAGCCACCATCAGTTGGGGCTAAAACCCGTTGGCCTGATGGGGTTCGGCCAACAACTTCAAGGCCAGGAACCATCGGTAATTTTTGGGGCGATAGATAACTATTTTGGATCTGATGAGTATCGGCATAGTTAATGCCAACCGCCTCAACGGTAATCAAGGTTTGTGAGGCGCTAGGAGTCGGGTCAGGAAGTTCGACATAAGTCATAACTTCTGGACCGCCGAATTCGGTGATCTGGATTGCTTTCATGCGTTAAGGCTAACCCTTTGTCGAACCTAAAGTTAATCCAGATACGAATTGCTTTCGGAGCGTGAAGAAAACTATAAGTGTTGGAATGAAGGCCAAGGTCGCACCGGCAGCGAGCAAGTTGTAGTCCGTAAAGAATTCACCTTGGAGGTTGCTAAGTGCCGCTGTAATTGGGCGCTTGTCACCGCTACTGAGCAACGCAACTGACCAGAAGAAGTCGTTGTAAATCCACGTTGTCATTAATACGCCAAGTGAAGCTAAGGCTGGGCGAAGCAACGGCAAAATGACCACGTAATAGTGCTTCCAAACGCTGGCACCATCTACTAAAGCGGACTCTGAAATTTCTTTCGGGATCGTCTTCAGGTAATTACTCAATACAAAGGTAGCAAATCCCATTTGAAGCGCGACGTGGATCAAAATCAATCCCAATTGCGTGTTGTAAAGCACGCCATCGCCGTTAATGAAGTTAGGAACCCAGACATGAATATAAAGACGGAAAATTGGAATGAAGACCAGTTGCGGTGGCAGCAAATTGCCCGCAGTAAATAGCATCAACAAAGCAACGTTGAATTTGAAGCTGTAGCGACTAACAACAAAAGCCACCATAGAGGCTAAGAAGAGGGTTATTACAACAGCTGGAACCGCAACTTCAAAGGAGTTAATGAAATAACGCCACATTTGAGATTGAACTAAAGCGGTCCAGTAATTGTGAAGGTTTAAGTGGTGCGGCCAAGAAACGGAGCCAAACTTCAGCACATCACCGTAAGGGCGAAGTGATTGAAGCAAGGTCCAGAAAATTGGAAACATCCAAACCAGGGAGAAGACAAAGAGAATTGAGATCGCAATGGAGTTGCCGACTTTTGAACTCTTACCGGTAACCATTAATTATCCCTCTTAAAAGTTTGATAGAGATAAAGCATGATTGGCACAATCGAAAGGGCAAAGAGGATAGTTGCCAGTGCCGAACCCCAACCGATTCGAGTAGCTTCACCAAAGATGTTGTCATAGACCAAAACACCAAGTAATTGCAGGCCATTTCGCCCTCGGTTAATAATGTAAACCAGGTCGAAGGCACGCAACGAATCGATAACGGTAATAACGATAATGATTACGTTTACTGGGCGAAGCGATGGAAAGATAACTTTCCGGAAGGTGTACCAAGCTGTTGCGCCATCAATTGCGGCCGCCTCGTGCAGCGATGGATCCACCGACTTCATTCCTGCTAAATAAAGCAACATGACATAGCCAATATGGCGCCACGACGCGATCAGCAGCACAATCCAAATATTCTTGTTGGGATCGCCGAACCATGAGGTAGCAGTTTGAGCGCTGGTATCACCCATAACTGAGTTCACAAAACCGTTGGTGCGAAAGATGTAGTCCCAAACAATTCCAGTTACCGCCAATGAAAGGACCATTGGTAAGTAGAAAGCGGTCTGGAAAAACTTTGTTCCCTTTAACTCTTTATCAATGTAATAAGCCAAAATCACGCCGAGTGGAGTGGCGATAAGCGCAAAGAAGCCGAGCCAAAGCACGTTATTTCTAACTGCTGGTCGAAAATCCTGATAAATCGTGAAAATTTGTTGATAATTCTTGAGGCCGACCCAATGAATCTGATCTAAGCCGCCGATGCCATCCCAATAAGTGAATGAGAGTGCGACGGTGCAGAACGCTGGAATCCAAACCAGAAGAACGTGAAGCAGGGTGGGGCCACCAACCAGACCGGCTAATACTGCACGATCGGTTTTAGTGAAGCTATGCCCACGCCGACGGCGACGTGGAGTTACCTCCGCCGCCGCCGTCTTTGTTGTAGTGCTAGATGTCATTAAATAGGAATCCTATGCCGCAGCCTTAAGCTGGTGGCAACGCATCCCATTGTGCCTGTAGATCGGTAGCGATTGCCTTTGGATCTCCGCCACCCAAGAACTTCTGGAGCGCGCTCTGGAAGATTGTGCCGGCGAAGTCTGGACGGGAATCGCGATCGAAGAACTGAGCGATGTACTTGCAACCATTGACTAGATCAACTTGTGAGCGAGCGAATGGATCGGTTGGCTTAGGCATCTTGTTGTTCGCGAAGAGCGAAGTTGGAGCTACCTTGAGAACTGCCTTGCCGAACTTGTCGGATGCGATGAACTCGGCCAAGGCCTTGGCATTTACCAAGTTCTTGGAAGCATGCTTTGAAAGCATGTAGCCATCGATTGGGGCTTCCACTGCTTCACGGCCGTAAGCAGCTGTGATCTCAGGGAAGGCAAAGAGGGCTAGGTCAGCAAGATCGGCTGGATCGGTATAGATCGAAGCATGGAATGCTCCCATAACCTGCATGGCGGCCTTCTTCTGAAGTACGAGCTGAGCGGCGCCATCCCAGGCTAGATCCAGAACGTTGTTGTTCTGGTAAGGGAACATGGTTGCCCAGTTTGCAAAGGTCTTCTGAACGCGAGGATCAGTCCACTTTGCGCGACCTGCGGTCAAGTCCATGTGGAACTTGAAACCGTTGGTGCGGAAGTTGATGAAGTCGAAGGTACCCATCGCTTCCCAGCCACCCTTGTCACCAAGTGCTACTGGAGTGATGCCCTTTGACTGGAAAGTCTTGCAAGCGTTAATGAAATCGGCCCAAGTAACAATGGTCTTTGGATCGACGCCGGCTGCTGCGAATACCGACTTGCGGTACATGATTGCCCATGGGTACCAGGTCGTTGGAATGAAGTATTGCTTTCCATCCAAACCGGTAGAGGCATTCTTGTAACCAGCCGAGAAATTAGGTGAGATCTTCTTCCAAACATCGGAGATGCTCGTTGAAAGACCCTTCTTAGCGAAGAACTGCATACGGTAACCGGCGAACCAGGTGAAGATATCGTCTGGTGTGCCTTGAAGGTATGAGTTGATCTGGTTCTGGAAGGTGTTGTGATCGACGATATTTAACTTAACATCGAATCCGGCTGTTTTCGCAGCTGCTACCCAAGCAACATCGTTTTTGCGGGGCGCTGGATCGGAGTTGTTGGAACCAACGGAGACCTTCTTGGTTGCGGCAGCATCTGCGGAACTAGCAGTACCGGCACCAACTAGGCCACCCACTGCAAGCGCACCAGCGCCGGCAACGGTTCCCTTTAGGACGGAGCGGCGTGATACGCCCTCCTCGGTGATCATGTCTGACATTGTTTCCCATTTCTCTTCAGCTGAAAGTGGTGGAAATATCCGCGCAAGCCAGCGCGTCTAGCGCAAAGGTAGGTCCACGCTCAAATAAGAGCAAGCACCTTTTGATAACGAAATCATCACAATTGAAAAGGTAGAATAGAAAGATAATGGTCACAAATGTGCAGAAGAAGATAGGTGTATTCGCTCTTGCTCTGGTTTTGGTTGCCGTTGGGTTCTTTAGTTACCACTGTTACAACGAACATCACGAGCCTGCCCTGCCACCTATCGCTAGCCACACCGATATCCCTAAGCAATCACTATTGACCTTTGCTCAATCACTCACCAAGGCCGCACCAAGTGATCTCTCCAATTTTCAAGATTCAAAATGTGCTCCCCTGACTCCAGGATGGTTGCAACAAGAGAACCAACAAACCGGCGTTCCTATGACTATCGCCAATTGGGCGAAGATCGACATTGCCAATCCTGAAGGCAGCGCGCTCTGGATTGATAAGACCTCTGTGAGCTGCGGTGACACAGTAAATGTCCACGCCTCTTTATATGATCTAAATACTGGTGGTTCGCCAAATGAAAGAGGGCCGCGTCGAATCGTTGTCATGCGAATCGGTTGGTACAACGGCTCCGGCGCAAAAATTGCTTGGGAGACCGCCCCAATTAAATTAGTGAAGCAACGAATTCCATTTGCGACTTCTGCCACTCGAATGATTGAAACAAATTGGAAGACCACCACCTCATTTACGATCGGTGCCGATTGGAAGCCCGGCTTTTACATGGTTACTTCAATCTCTCCTTCGGGAAAAATCGAAGGAATGTCGCCCATGATTCTTCGAAGTCCAGTCGGCAGCTCGAAGTTGCTCTTTGTGCATTCGACCATCACTTGGGCGGCATATGACCTCTTCGGTAGTCGATCAACTTATTTCGGACCTGGAAATAATGCCACTAAGCGAATGGCAGAACGTAGCCGGATCTCTTCAATGGATCGTCCGATTACCGGAAGCGGTGCGGTACACATTCAGCGCGATGCCATCTCTTTTGTTCAGTATCTAGAGCAACAAGGAATCCAAGTCGATCAGATCGCCGACACCGATTTAGATCAATGGCCATCAATCTCTAGCCACTACAACGGGCTGGTCTTCAGTGGACACGCTGAATACATGACACGTCGAATCTTTGACACTCTGGTCGCTGCCCGAAATACCGGAATTAACTTAGCCTTTTTTGGTGCAAATACTGGCTATTGGCAGACGCGCCTTGAACCTTCGCCTTCTGGAATCGACCGACATGTAGTTATTTATCGCGTTGCAACTGAAGATCCGATTACTGATCCAATGCAAGTCACGGTGCAATTTCAAGATAAACGAGTCAACACTCCGGCCGCGCTCTTTACTGGCGGAACAACAGATGGCGTACACGTTTACGGAAATCTTCGAGCGAAAGATATTCCAAGTTGGCTCAACATTCCTAAAACTGCCAGCTTGTTAGGTTGGTCATCAGATAGTGAAATTGAAGGAATCTCAAAGAGTCATGCAGCGCCACCAAATATGCATGTTCTCTTCCAAGGAATGATGAAGTTAAGAGCTACTCCAACACTTTCTCTAAATCTTGGCGGTAAACCAACTCCCCGCATTCCGTTGGGACAATCGATTTGGTTTACCACGCCATCAGGGTCTGCAGTATTCAACGCAGCAATCACGCTATGGCCTTGCGATCTCTTGCCATCTTGCTCGGTAACACAAATGGATTCAACTTCACGCGCGACCCTTCAATCGGTCACAAGCCAAGTGTTGGCGTTATGGAGCCAGAAGCAGATCGGATTAAAGTTGAAGTGAAGTTAAAAATACTTTCGAAGTGATTTAGGAAGGCGACGCTTTATTCTTGAACCGAGCCGACGAGTTTGATCCAGCGGTGAAACTTTCAGTACCTTTTGGCCGGCTGGCTCGGCGGGAGTATCTACATCCATCAGCGCTGGTGAACTTTCATCGAGGGAATCGGCAATTCGTTCGATATTAGTGATCAACGAAATACTTCTTATAAGTTGTTCTTGATCGGTTGAATCAGCTTCTTGGATTAAAGTTTCCGCAAGCGCTGCTGCACTACTTCGTATTTCATTGCTTAGCCCCTGGTCATCAAAACTTTGATCATCCTCTTTCAGTTGCTCAGCTTTTGCGGTAATTGCATAGCTGGCCATCGAGAGCGCGAGCGCGATCTGACGTTTAGTTTCGCGCGATATCCCGCCATCAACTGCAGAATCAAAAAGGGTGCGAGCAATAGTTCGGACTTGGACAACAGTGTGCTCAACAGCAACGCCGCGCATATATAACTCTTCCGCCTCATCTGCTTCTGCGGTTGGAAACCATTTGGCGAAACTTCTGGCCTCTAGCGCTTGGGCCCGAATGGCAGGGATCTCTTCCATGAGTAACCGAGCTCTTGCTAACCACGATCCCGCAGTGTCTTGGTCGTAGCCCGCTGCCACCCCTTCTGACATATCTCCGAGCAAGGTTGCCGAACGCAAGCCCAGCGATGAAATTTGATCCACCGCTCGCCCCGCTGGTGTTTTTGAATGAGAGAAATAGGAAAAGACGATGGCAACACTGGCGCCAATTAAGGTTGAGATTAGGCGATTAAAGGCGGTGCTCTCGCTCAACCCCGGACCTATAACAATCAACGCGGTGACTGGAACGTTTACCGAGGCGACCTCGCCCAGGTGAAGGGCGCGCGCCACCACGGAACAGAAAAGCACGGTGGCGCCGACTGCAAGAAAGCCAAAGTGAAAAAGCCAGACGCTCGTGAGCGCAACGCCAGCGCCAATTGCAGTTCCCACGATCTGACCAAAACCTTCGCGTACCGATTTATGCAGCGAGATTCGGATACTCAGACTTGCGACAATTGCAGCGACCAGGCCACCGTGCTTAAGCAGGAGATCCCCGACTTGCCAAGCCGTTGCCGCTGCCAGAGCTGCGACCGAAATTTGGCGCACCCAAATTTTCCGATCGGTAAATAGTTTTAGCAGTCGACTAAACCCATGCTTCAAACAGTTCAAAGTTTTAACGCCACTTAATCAGCCGGCGAGCAAAACACCTATATAGGTAGCTGCCAACGCCATTACGCCGCTGATCGAGCCCCAAATTGCGATCGACTTAACATTCTTTGAACGAGTGTGGACAAAGGCGGCTACCCCAGAAAGAAGAACGACGGTCATTTTGATGCCAAGGACCATGTGGTAATTGTTGTTGGCATCTTTTGGCACCTTGGCCATATTCCAAGCTCCGGTAAGGATCAAGAGCGCAAACGCCGACCAGCCGATCTTGTTAAAAGCCCGCGCGGCGATTCGTGGGAGTTCAGGATCGCGACGGCGAAGAATTGGCACCAAAGCGGCGAGGGTGAATTGACCCCCGACCCAGATAGTGGCGCCAAATACGTGTAGGAACAATCGGAAGCTATCCAAGGCTGATGCGAGCATGAAAGAAGGGTAGCCCCTTAAAGGCTCACGTTTACCTCAAGTTTTGTGGGCAATTTGTACACAGTTTTAAAATCGCCATAAAGTCTGCTAAATCACACTTTTCAACAAGTAGGCTTGAAACCTCACGAATTGAGAGCGAGGTCAGCGTTGAAAGGCGAGAATTTGATGCTTTTGGTAGTTGATGACAACAAAGACATTCGCGACCTGATTTCTCACATTTTAACCTTGAATGGCTTTGAGGTTCGTGAGGCTTCTGAAGGACAAATGGCGCTCGAGATTATCGCCCAGTCGCGCCCAGATCTGGTCCTCCTAGACGTCATGATGCCTGGACTATCTGGTTATGAAGTCGTCGCCCAAGTCCGAAGCAGCCCAGAAGTTGAAATTTCTAGCATTCCAATTCTGATGATTACCGCACGCTCTCAAAATAGCGATATCGAGTCAGCGCTCAACTCTGGTGCGAATGATTATTTAATTAAACCTTTTCGGCCAGCAGAGTTATTGGCCAAAGTTAATCAGGTGCTCGAACTCCGAACGAAAGATCCGGTGTAACTCGTGAAGAAAATAATTAGTGGCGCAATACTTTTTCTGGTCGCCGGTTTGGTTTTAACCGGTTGTGGCTCAACCGCTAAAACCGCCCAAAGTTCACCGAGCCCAACACCAGTGAGCGCATCGCCTTCGGCATCGCCATCTAATCCATACGGCGCAGCGCCAATCGATCCACCGGCGGCAACTGATCCCATTCTTGAGATTTCAAAAGGAAGTTTTGATAAGAAGTACACCATGGCGCAGTTAATTGCTTTCGGAACCACCGAAATTTCAATCTATGAACCATTCGTAAAACTGCAACAGAGTTTTACCGTGATTCCACTTTCAAAATTATTTGCAGTTGCCGGAATTTCCAGCACCGATAAGGTCAGGACTAAGGCGCTAAATGATTATGTCTACACAAATACTGCTCAGTCATTTTTAGCCGCCAAAGGTTACTTAGCCCTAAAGCGCAATGGAACCGATATTCCTTACGATCAAGGCGGCCCGCTCAGAATAATCTTTCCATCGGATAGCACCTGGGCAAAATTCTTAGACCCATGGAATTGGTCGCTCAGTTCGATCTCAGTTAAGTAACAATGCCAAAACCGCCCAAGGTCGACTCCGATCGCACGGAAATTCGATTTCGTCCAAACATTGGGCAGTTTGCCTTGGCCGCATGGTGCGCGCTTGTTCTTATCGCACTTTCGATCTCAACTTTTGATTCCTCTAAAACTGCCTTTCGCGAAGCTACTGTCTTGGGTAAAGCCGAAGCTCCGGCCGCTTCCCTAATTTTTACGCAGCGGGAGTCGTTAGTTTATGCGGCTCGAGTTGGCGAATGGCTGGGCGGCACAATTCCTCGGCGCGAAGTTCAAATCGCCAGAGCGCTTTTAGCCCAACGCCTAAATGTAATTGACTCTGATGGTTACACCACCGGTCAGCGGGCGACACCAGCTTATTTAAGCTCGCTAAAATCTCTCGACTTTTTAATTGACAGCGCTCCCGTAGGAGTTCTTACCGAGAACTATCAACATGATCTTTTCACCAAAGTCCATCCATATTTAGATAACTTTATTGCCAGTTCTAGAGATGTTGTTGTGCAATATCAACAAGCCATCGATCTGCAACTAAATCAAGATGCCAAAAATCGAGCTTCATCTTCACAACGAAATCTCTTTCTACTTTATGGCCTAATTTTGTTAGCGGGGATCTTGATCGGTTGGGTTGGAATCGATCTCCTACGGCAATATCGAAAATCTAGAATTCAAATTATTCACGACACCGTTACGTTGGAGCATGCGCAGGTACTCCTCGAGGAGTTGACTCTCACGCTGGAGCAAAAACGGATTGCCGATAAAGCCGAGCTAGATAGTCGAGAAAATATGCGTTACGCGGCGCGTTCGATTTCCATCTCGATTCGAGAGCTCGCTTCACACCAAGAGATGGCGGAGAACTTTTGCTTGCGAATTGGCGAAGTGTTCAAGTTGGATTTCGTGACGGTCGCTACCTTTCCTAATGATCGAACTTCAATGCTCGAAGCTACTTGGCTAAACCCGAATCGTCGCCAAGAACTAGAAGGCCTCTCCATTTCAGCAGATTTATTACGGGAAACTATTGGAACGCTTTGGCAACAATCCTCGCTGCTTTACCTACACTCCAGCGATTTAATCGCGGGAATGGATACAAATCAGCAACGCATTGCTAACCAATTTCCTGCAATTATGGCGGAAAACAACTTCAATGAACTTCTGCTGCTTCCAATCGGCGAGGGGTCGAATGCCTTCGGCTACGTGATGGCCGCATCCTCTGATCCCTCAATCGAATTTGATGAGTATTCCAGGCAGACGCTCCAATTCCTTAGCGCTCACCTGGCTTACAGCATCATTGAGAGCGAGTTACTTGCAACCCAGAGAGTTGTTGCCGAACTAGAAGCGCTAAATACCGCGAAGAATGACTTCATCTCCACTGTTAATCACGAACTGCGAACGCCGCTCACATCAATTATTGGCTATATCGATTTACTTCGAGATCTACCTCGCGACGCGGTAAATGATCAGGCAGCCAAATTCCTTGAAACATTGGATCGCAATGCGCTTGCGCTTTTGGATTTGGTTGAAAGCATGCTCTCACTCTCCAGGTTGGACGCTCGCGAGGAAGTTAAGATTTCACAAGAGATCGATCTCAATAAAATCCTAGAGAACAGCATCTTTGTTCTTGAGCCAACTGCCCAGACAAAGAAAATAAGTATTAGTTACCGATCAGTGCCGGACGAGGGCAAATACCTGGTGGTCGGAGATGCCGGACAACTTTCCCAAGTCTTTATAAATTTAATTTCTAATGCCATTAAATTCAGTCACTCCGATTCTGAAATCAGCGTTGAACTAGATCGAACGATCAATTCTCATCAGGTCGAAATGGTGCGTGTCAAAGTTTCCGACCACGGAATCGGTATTCCGGCAGAAGATCTGGCGAGCCTATTCACACGCTTTTTCCGCGGGCGAAATGCTGTGGCTGCTCAAATACCTGGAACCGGACTTGGCCTGGCCATTGTCGATCGAATAGTCGGACTTCACGGCGGCAAGCTCAACATTGAATCCACGTTAGGAAAGGGAACGACGATTATGGTTGAAATTCCAACAATGATGGGGCGGGTTGATGCCCTCGTCGCTCAGCGCCGTGAAGGCGTTTTGACTCGAGCTATTGCAGCTATTGATGGCGCTACCAATGAAACCCTTTACAACATAGCCCACGAAATGGCTGGCGCAATAGGAATGTATTCCTTCGAAAAAGAGGGCGAATCGCTCCGAGATTTTTCACATTGGCTAAGGAAGTACCCCGAAGCCGAGGTGGAAGAGATAAAAAGCAAGAAAGATGAAGTAATGACGCAGTTGAAAGTGTGTTTAGTCCATATTCACGGAGAGAGGACCAATTAAATGCAAAGTGCCATGATCCTAATTGTCGATGACAACGAAGATATCCGCCAATTTGTTCGAGCAAGTCTGGAACAGGAAGGCTTCCAAGTAGCCGAAGCTTTCGATGGCAAATCTGCTCTCGAAGTCTTCGAAGATATCAAACCTGCGGTTGTAATTCTTGACTTAACTATGGGTCAGCCCGATGGCTTTGAGGTCTGTCGCGAGATTCGTAAGGTCTCTAATGTGCCAATCATCATGCTGACGGTGCGTAGCGAAGAGGTCGATGAAGCAATGTGCTTGGCAGCAGGTGCCGATGATTACATCACAAAACCAGTATCGGCTCGAATTTTGGCGTTGCGCGTCACCGCCCAACTTCGACACATCAATCCAGCCATGAAAGAGAGCCGAGAACGACTAACTTTCGGACCGCTCGAATTGAATTTAGAATCCCGCGAACTCGCGATTGGCGAAGGTAGCGTTTCGCTGACTCGCACTGAATTCGATTTCTTGCGTCTATTGATGGAGCAACCAAAGCGCGTCTTTACTCGCGAGCAAATCATTGAAGCCATTGGTGGATCACAATATTTCGGCAGCGATCACTTGCTTGATACTCATGCCTCAAGATTGCGCATCAAAATTCGCACAGCCGGTGGCCCTAATGTGATCTCAGCCGTTCGAAGTGTGGGCTACCGCCTCTCTGCCAGCGCTGCATAGGTACTAACCTGTTCCCATGAGCCATTACCTGCTCGTGGTAGCAGTAGTTTTTGGCATCAATCTGATGCCGGCCTTCGCGCCGCCTACTTGGGCGGTGCTCGTGCTATTTAGGATTAACTCCAATTTAGCTTCCGTTCCACTTGTTTTACTGGGCGCAATATCTGCTGGCGCCGGTCGCTATTGTCTGGCACTGGTAACTAGAAAATTTCGAAATAAAATTCCATCGAAGGCAAGAGCAAATCTGGAAGCCGCTGGCGAACTACTTTCAAAGAATAAAAAATCTGCCTTTTTGGGTATTGGACTCTTTGCTCTTTCACCGCTACCTTCAGCCCAATTATTTGAAGCAGCCGGACTGATAAATACCCCGTTGTTTGCGTTGACCATCGCCTTCTTTATGGGTCGGATTGTCAGTTACTCGATATATATCGCGGGCGCCGCGAAATTAGCCGACAACAATTTAGGAGAAATATTCACATCAAGTTTGAAATCGCCAGCAGGAATTGCCCTGCAAATTGCGGCAATTTTTGGCATCTATTTGATTACCAAAATTGATTGGCGAAAATTTCACTCCCGCTAGATTTACCAGCCAATTTTAACTAGCCGATCCAAGCACCTCGGCCCGAACACAGATCAAAGCCGATTGAGCAGGTGTTACCTGGTCCGCCGCTGACGATATCTCTGAAGGTTAAGTTATCCCCATAAATGGTCTTGGCATTAACGCGGCCACCATAGGCAGCAGCACGCCCAGCAAAAATTGGAGTTGATGCGCTGGTCCCACCAATTTGGAACCAACCCGCCAATTGATTGGGACCGATCGGTGTTGAGTCATAAACCGAAACTCCGGTAAACGGATCTCCAACTAGCGCCACATCGGGAGTGGATTTCTTGCCATCGCAACTGTATCCGGGGAATTTGCGTTGAACTGATAACGCATTTTCGTAAACCGAGCAGCCGCCGCCGCTGTATATCCAACCTGTTTCGGAGGTAAAAACGTGGTTGGTGAAGTGAAGTGTCGTACCACCTACAGAAATCACATTTGGTGAAGTTGCTGGGTAGCTTGGGAGACCAGATCCATCACCTGCTGATACAAAGATGCTAGCTTTTTCTGAGTTGAAAACTTCGTCGAAGCGGCGCTCGCCTGCAAACTCGGCAGCGCCCCAACTGTTGGAGACATAGTCGGCGTGTGATGTGGCATATCGTTCTGCAACCACTAAATCAGTTAGCGAAGTCGACCTGGCCTCTATGAGTAAAATTTTTGCTCCTGGTGCAATCGCATGCGCCCACTGAATATCCAAGCTGATTTCAATCGCCCAATACGGGTCCACTTGAGGCAAATGTTCGTTATCGCCATTCTGATTAACCTTAGAAAAACAGTGGTTTTCTTCGGAACAAGTTGGCAGACCGAATTGAGTTGAAAATACATTGAGATCTTTAAGAGCAGTTGGATCATCATAAGCATCAACGATCGCGATAGTTTTACCAGCGCCGGCAGTCAAAGAGGTGGGAAAGTTGTAGATAGCTTTGATGCGATCAGGAACCAAGCCAGTGGGTCCCGTGGAGACCATTGGATTCATAGAACTATCAACCAGAATATCGGCGTTACAGAAAGCGCTCTCGGAAGCTACAACTGAACAAGCGCGCTGTTCGCTCTCACCACTTGATTTCTCTGCTCCAACTGATGCGGTGTTGGAAAAGAAACCTAAACCTATAACTATCGATACCGCTCCGATGATGAGTCGATTTCCTCGCACGTGTCCCCCGTTTGTAGAATCTAATGGTAAGTTGCGACGCGCCCGAAAACTGGCAAGTCAGCGACTCGCCATATGATCGTGATGAAACTGAGACCTATTAAATAAGGAAAGCTAAATGTTCACTAAGAAAGAGCCACCTTGGCGATGTAAGTCTTGCAAGAAAGCGATCGCAATTGATGCTTATTACTGTAAGAACTGCGGTGCACTGGTATCGGCCGAATTAGCTCCCGATGCCCGTGAGCTCGACACCTCACTTAAAATAAAATTGGTTCGCTTATGGCGGATGCGCACTGTTGCAAAGATAACTTGGGCGCTAATTATTTTGATTTCATTAGCCAGCGGTAGCTATTTCGCCAACACCATCAGAATTGCCCGCATCGATAATCACTCAAGTACTTCTCTGGTGATGAAAGTAGATCAACCCTCCAATCCATTTCAGTGCACTGGTCCGATCTGCCAAGCGACCGTTGAAATCACCAATAAGTCCACTTCCCAGCAATTGTTGACTGGAACGCCCTACTTTAAATTGAGTGACGGAAAACTATACGGTCCAATTAATATGTCGAAAGCGGCAAGTCACCTCTACTTTGCAGGTACCTATTGCACCCAGAAATTCGACCTTACTTTTGCGCCAAAAGAATCCAAAAAGTTTATTGGGATCTGCACCGAAACCTTCCCACCGGCCGGGATCGTTAAAGGCATCCAAATCCAAGATGCTGCCGGAAAACTCATTCTCTCGGCCGATTTGAGCGTTTCGGTCCCACAGAAGTTCTAAGGTGAGGGCTGGCGCTTAAACAAGGGGATATTCCGCAATTTCCACCGCAATTGTGATGAAAAAGATTGCCCACGGCCCTATTCATGGGGTGACAAAGTGACAAGATTCCATCTGTGTCTAAACCTGTCGTAACTCTAAATTCCGTTGTCATCCGCTTTGCTGGCGACAGCGGCGATGGCATGCAACTTACTGGCGATCGCTTCACAATGGATACCGCCAGCCTTGGCAATGACTTGATTACCTTGCCAAATTACCCTGCGGAGATCCGCGCCCCCCAAGGCACTTTGCTTGGAGTTTCCTCCTTCCAACTTCACTTTGCAGATCACCATGTGCGAAGCCCTGGTGATGCACCAGATGTACTAGTGGCGATGAATCCCGCAGCATTAAAGGCAAACATCAAAGATATGCCGCGCGGGGCAACCATCATTGTTGATAAGGATGAATTTATTCCGCGGAATTTAACGAAAGTTGGTTACGAAACTAATCCGCTCGAGGATGGGTCACTAGACAGTTTTCATGTTCATGCCGTGCCGTTAACTTCAATGACCGTTGGCGCGCTATCAGAATTAAGTCTGACTCGAAAAGAGGCGGAGCGCTCCAAGAATATGTTTGCTCTTGGAATTCTTACCTGGATGTATCACCGACCAACCGAAGCAACCGAAAAGTTCTTAACGGCAAAGTTTGCGAACAAGCCAGAAATCTTGCAAGCAAACCTTTTGGCCTATCGCACCGGCTGGAATTACGGCGAGACCACCGAAGATTTCGCTAACTCCTTCGAAGTTGCGCCAACAAAAATGCCGGCGGGTAAATACCGAAATATCAGTGGCAATGCGGCTTTGGCTTTAGGGTTAATCGCAGCTGGAGAAAAGTCGGGTCTACAAATTTTCTTGGGCTCATACCCAATTACTCCAGCCTCCGATATTTTGCATGAACTTTCAAAGCAAAAAAAATTCAACATCATCACCTTTCAAGCTGAAGATGAGATTGCTGCTGTGGGTGCCGCCCTTGGTGCTTCATATGGTGGGGCGCTTGGAATTACCTCTACTTCCGGCCCGGGAGTCGCACTTAAAAGCGAGATGATCGGTTTGGGCGTCATGCTTGAGCTGCCGCTGATTATCATCGATGTTCAACGAGGTGGGCCCTCAACAGGATTGCCAACTAAGACCGAACAAGCTGATCTGCTTCAGGTGATGTATGGCCGCAACGGTGAATCCCCTGCAGTGGTCCTTGCCTGCTCTACCCCTAGCGATTCCTTCGAAATGGCCTTCGAAGCAGTTCGAATTGCTACTACCTATCGAGTGCCGGTCTTCTTACTCTCTGATGGTTACATTGCAAATGGCTCGGAACCGTGGCGCATACCTGATGAGGCTTCCTTGCCAAAGATCAACGTTGAATTTGCCAAGACCCAAGAGGATTTCTTGCCATACCTTCGAGATCCAAAGACCTTAGCTCGCCCCTGGGCTATTCCTGGTACTCCTGGAATTGAGCATCGCATCGGTGGTATTGAAAAAGCCGATAAAACTGGCGCTATTTCTTATGATCCTGCAAACCACGATTTTATGGTTCGAACTCGCCAAGCCAAGATCGACGGGATCGAAATTCCAGATTTGATCGTCGATGACCCAACTGGTGATGCTGAAGTGCTCATCCTGGGTTGGGGCTCCTCATATGGTCCTATAGCAACCGCGGTTGAAGTGCTGCGTGCCAACGGTGAAAATATCGCTCATGCACAACTTCGCTATATCAATCCCTTCCCTAAGAATTTAGGTGAGATATTGAATAAGTATCAACGAGTGCTCTTGCCAGAAATGAACCTAGGTCAACTAGGAATGATGCTTCGAGCCAAGTACTTAAAGGACATCGTTGGATTTAACGTTGTTCGCGGATTACCGTTCTCGACCAATGAATTAGTAGAAGCTGCGATGGGAGTACTTCATGTCTGATCTGACTTTAACTAAAAAGGATTTCACTTCGGATCAAGAGGTTCGGTGGTGCCCTGGATGTGGTGACTACTCAATCCTCTCCACGATGCAGGCCTACCTGCCAGAACTTGGTATAGCGCGCGAAAACATTGTCTTCATCTCGGGAATTGGGTGCTCATCCCGCTTTCCTTATTATTTAAATACATTTGGCATGCACTCGGTGCACGGACGCGCCCCAGCGATTGCATCTGGGTTGGCAATTGCTCGACCAGATCTAACGGTCTTTGTAATTACCGGTGATGGTGATGCCCTATCAATCGGTGGCAATCACCTCATTCATGCCCTTCGTCGCAATGTTGAGCTAAAAATCTTGCTGTTTAACAACCGAATCTACGGTTTAACAAAGGGACAGTATTCACCAACCAGCGAGGCGGGAAAGATCACCAAGTCCACTCCCCTCGGCTCTCTAGACACTCCATTTAATCCAATTTCGCTAGCCCTAGGCGCCGAAGCTTCCTTCGTTGCCCGAACGGTAGATAGCGATCGCAAACACCTCACGGAGACGCTAAGGGCCGCTACGGCTCACAAAGGATCGGCGCTGATTGAGATCTATCAAAACTGCCCAATCTTCAATGATGGTGCCTTTGATGCCGTCAAAGATTCCGACACCAAAGAAGCCACCTTGCTTCAGATGATCGATGGCCAACCAATTAAGTCATCAAAATTTGGCGTGATTCAAAAAGGTGCCACCTTCGAAGTAGTTGAACTTAGTTCGGTTGATGAGAGCCAATTGGTGATTCATGATTCGCATAACCCGGATCCCTCTTATGCCTTTGCGCTCTCGCGCCTGTCTGGCTCTGAATTAACTCACGTGCCGGTCGGCGTCTTCCGCGATGTGGCTCGCCCTGGGTATTCCTCGTTAGTTCACGGTCAACTTGATGAAATCATCAAGAGCCAAGGAAAAGGCGATCTCAGCAAACTTCTGAGCGGAAACGACACTTGGGTGGTTGCTTAGTAAAACTTGGGTTCAGTTACACATCAACCACTAGCGCGAGATGATCGCTAACGCTGAATTGGTGCGTTCTTCCAGTGACCTTTTTGTTGCTGGAAGAAAGAACATAATCGATTTGGCGATCGGGGTTCCAAATTGGAAAAGTTTTCGCTGCAAGCAATGAGTGCCAGCGAGAAAAGCGCGGCGCATGCGGCAAATTGAAATCTCCCATAATCAATACTGGTTGGCCGCAATCGCTCGCCAGTTCGTTAGCCCATTTTTTAACTTCTTGGAATTGAAAGAAGTTAAAGGGCCAAACGAATGACAAATGAGTGTTAATTACGATCTGACCGGGCAGCACCGCCGCCAACGCAATTCGATTGTGGTCAGTGGCATAGAACCGGCGGCTTTTTGCCCCTTCGGAGATATTCATCATCTTGCCCCACTTGGCGCGCCGCAATTTCTTCACCTTCCATTCCAAGACTGGAATCCGAGAAATAATGGCAATCCCATAGGCAGCTTTATCTGATGGGGATTCCGAGGTAATTAGCCCAAGGTCATCGACATGTAGTGCAATTTCAACTCCGTCTTCAAAGTAGAAGGCGCTGGCAAAAGCCCAGTTAGAAGTACTCATTGCGGAGGCAGCAATTGCGGCTTGATTTTGAAAATCAGAACGAGGGTGTAGATGATCTACTTCTTGTAGACCAACTAGATCCGAATTTAAAGTTGCGATCGCTGCTTTAAATGCTTCTGGCCCAACGTTAGGCTCGAGTATTTTGCCGTGGAGAATATTCCAGGTAGCTAACCGCACCAATGCAGTTTAGTTGGAAATGGTTATGGGTGAAAGATTTGAACTACTCGGCCACCGAAATACCACTCGGTAAAGAACACTGTTCCGTTGGAAGAAACTGCAACCCCATGGGGGCTATTAACTGCGCCATCGCGCACATCTGGAGCTAAGGATTCGCCATCTTTTATCTGATTAGGCCAACCCTCACCACGTTCTGGCTTAATGCTGGGAATTAGAACTTCAACTTTGCCAGCTAGATCCACAGAAAGCATGGCGCCATAAAGATCGGTAACAATAAGCCGGTCCTGTCGAACCGCAATTGATGATGGGCCAATCATCAATTCAGAACTTACTGATTCGACATATTCGCCATCAAGAGTGAAAAACACAATTCTTTTATTTCGTCGGTCGGCAATTGCTACAAGAGATTCAGGTCCACGAGTATCTATGGCAATTCCATGAGGGCAATTAAAAACCAAAGACGTCGAAGAGCCATCAAAGGTTTGGAAGCTTCCATCGGGCCGGATGCGATGAACCAAACTTTCCCCATATCCATCACCGATCCAGATATCCCCTTTATGCGCTCCCTCGGCTTCAACGACTGCAACAGTGGTTGGTTTCCAGGTAACGAGATCGCCTTCGATGGTGCCTGGCCTAAAGATTCTTCGCAGCAATTCACCTTTGCGATTAACCAAAAGCAATTGACCAGAAGTATCGGCACCTGGATCGCAAATCCAAAAAGCGTCATCGTTAGAGTTCTGAAGAACGGTAATGCCATGTAGAACAGCCGCACTCACTTCAACCCTAGTAAAACTTTCATCCTCCGGATTCAAGACAATAAAGGCGCCACCGCCTGGGGACTCAAAAACTATCTGCCCATCGCTGAATACCCCAACACCAGAGTGCAGCCATCCATCTTTTGGATCGCCACTGTAAAGCGTTTTCCAATTGATCTCATTTGGAATGGTGCTCACGATTAACTCCGCTCCATGTCCATAATGGACACGCTAGTTGAGTTGGGCTAGATCCTCTAGGGGCTATCAATACTTGAGCAATTGCGTGGTGGCGGGTGAAAGATTTGAACTTTCGAAGGCATACGCCGGCGGATTTACAGTCCGCTCCCATTGGCCGCTCGGGCAACCCGCCAGGTTGTTCGATCAGTGGTCAACTTCGCAAGAATAACGGATTTAGCCCGCAGGCAATAATCGCCCGATTTGGCATCGATATCTTATTTCACCATACTTTTAGCGGCGGTGTATCCTGCATGAATAGCGAGAAAACCTAGTTTGAGCAGAAAAATTTGGGGGAAACATGGCCGCTGATTCCAGCTTCGATATCGTCTCTGAAGTGGACCACATGGAGGTTGATAACGCCTTTAACCAGACCGATCGAGAGATCGGTACGCGCTTTGATTTCAAGAACACCGGCACCAAGATCGAGAAATCTGGCGATAAATTCCTGATAGAGGCCGATACCGAGGAGCGAGCCAAGGCGGCGCTCGAGGTCTTTCGGGATAAGTTGGTCAAGCGCACGGTCTCGCTCAAGCACCTAGAGGCCTCGGACCCGGTTCTTTCGGGCAAGATCTACAAAGTCTCCTGCGAATTCAAAGAGGGGATCTCCACCGAGAATGCCAAGAAGATCGCCAAACTGCTTCGTGATGAAGGCCCTAAGACCATTAAATCCCAGATCCAAGGCGAGACCCTCCGAGTCACCAGCAAGAGCCGTGATGATCTTCAGGATGCTATTGCCCTGGTTAAAAACCACCCGTGGGAGTTTGCAGTCCAATTCACGAATTATCGCTAACCGGCGCTCTTGAATAAATATCGTTTGGGCTTGACCTTTGGTATCAGCGCTTACGTGCTGTGGGGGCTCTTTCCGCTCTATTGGCCGTTGCTTGATAAGGCTGGGTCGCTAGAGATCGTTTCCCACCGCGCCATCTGGTCCTTGCTCTTTTGTTTGATCGCTTTGGCCATCACCAAACAACTGCGTACTACTTTCGCCGTTTTAAAAGTTCCGCATATCGTCTGGAAGTTAGCTTTCGCCTCAGCGCTGGTTTCAGTGAACTGGCTGACTTACATCTGGGCTGTGAACCACGGACATATCGTCGACTCGGCTTTGGGTTACTACATTAATCCGCTGGTAATGATTGGCTACGGAACCATCTTCCTCCACGAAAAACTTCGTAAATTGCAATGGGTTTCGGTTCTGGTGGCAGTTGTTGGAGTTGGTGTGCTGACGATCGATTATGGCCGCCTCCCTTGGATCTCGCTGACAATTGCAATCTCCTGGGGCAGTTATGGATTTGTAAAGAAAAAATTGGGATTGGGTTCGCTTGAAAGTTTGACGATTGAAACTTTAATCTCGTTAATCCCATATAGTTTTTACGTTATTTGGTTGGGCTCCCACGGCAAAGGTCAGTTTGGCCACGGGTGGAGTATTACCTTGCTGCTTATTTGCGCTGGCGCTGTAACTGCGGTACCACTTTTGTTATTTAACGGCGCCACAGTTAGGTTGCCATTTAGCATTATTGGCTTACTTCAATTTATCACTCCAACGATTAACTTTGTTTTGGGAGTTTGGGTGAAGCATGAGGCGATGTCAGTTGGCCGCTGGGTAGGTTTCCTAGTTATTTGGGTTGCACTGATTGCCCTGGGAGTTGACTTAGTTAAATCAAGCAGTTCGGTTGATGACCGTTTCGCACAAGGAGATTAGAGCTTCTTTTGCGGCTCCAGCCGGCAAGGTCGCCAAAAGTTTTCGGGAATCTTCTGCATAACTTTCAAGAAGTGCTCGAGATTTTAACATTGCATCATGCTCGCGCAGCGCTATCAAAGTTGAAGCCACAACTGCCTCATCAGTGATTGGTGCGGAAAGTATTTCGCGAAGTTCGGCATCTCTTGGATCTTGCGATTCCAAGACGAAGAGCGTTACCAAAGTTGGCACCCCTTCACGCAGGTCAGTTCCAGGGGTCTTGCCCGATTCGTTGGTGGTGCTTGCAATATCAATAACATCATCGGCCAATTGGAAGGTTACTCCGATAGCTTCACCGAACTTCGTCAGTGTCTCCATTACTTGAGGATCAGCGCCGGTAACCATTGCTCCATAACGAGCGCTGGCAGCGATCAGAGAGCCGGTCTTATCAGCAACAACTTTTAGGTAGTGCTCAAGCGGCGTTAAACCAGTTGTGAAGCCTTGGGTTTCGCTGATCTGGCCAATCACTAAGCGTTCAAAAGTGCTTGCTTGTAGGCGAACAGCTTCAGGTCCCAAGTCCGCCAGTAGGGCAGATGATTTTGCAAAGAGGTAATCGCCGGTCAAAATCGCGACCGTATTGCCCCATCGATTATTAGCACTGACTACTCCCCGGCGCAGCGGCGCCTCATCCATTACATCATCGTGATAAAGCGTTGCCAAGTGGGTGAGCTCAACAACAACTGCTGCTTGAATCGCCGCAAATTTTGATGGGTCACCAAACTGCGCCGCCAGCAATACCAAAAGTGGACGAAGGCGCTTGCCGCCAGCCTCAACTAAATGCCTGGAGGTCTCAACCAAGAGTGGGTAATCACCTTTTATGTGGGAACGAAGTAGCTCCTCCACCCGAACCATGTCGGAAAGGAGCGATGCTTCTAGCGCCGGATCCAGCCCGGTGATTCCAAGTGCCGACATTACTTAAGGAAATTCGCGAAGGTCTGTGTGGTGTTAAGCAAGAGCGATGGATAAACGCCAAGAACGACGGTAACCAGGGCGCAGAAGGTGATGGCAAATCGAGTCATGATCGATGGGATTACAACCGTCACAGAATCATTAGTTGGTTCGGTAAAGAAAAGCATCACGACAATTCGGAGATAGAAGAATGCGGCGACGGCGCTGGCTAAAACACCAACGACAACGACGGTGATATTTCCAGTTTCATATGCCGCATTGAAGAGCGAAAACTTTCCGATGAAACCACTGGTCAGCGGAATGCCAGCAAAGCTCAGCAAGAAGAGAACAAACATGCCAGAGATAAATGGTGATTTCTTGCCCAGGCCAATCCAACGATTTAAGTCGGTAACTTCACCGGCTGAGTCGCGAACCAAGGTAACAATTCCGAAGGCGCCAATTGTGGTGAAGCCATAAGCGACTATATAGAACAGGGATGCCGAAAGTCCTGACTTGTTTAATGCCAGAACGCCAGTCAGTAAAAAGCCAGCATGAGCAATTGAGGAGAACGCCAAAGCGCGCTTAACATCGCGTTGAGCGATAGCAGCAATCGCGCCGACCGCCATAGTCAAAATCGCCACCACAGTGATGATCGGCTTCCACTCCCATTGCGCAGCGCTTAAGCCGACATAGAAAATTCGAAGTGTTGCACCGAATGCCGCAACCTTGGTACAGGCAGCCATGAAGGCGGTAATCGGAGTTGGTGCACCTTGATACACATCCGGAGTCCATGAATGGAACGGAACGGCACCAACTTTGAAGAGTAAGCCCACGCTAAGGAAGGCGATACCGATCAAAAGAAAAACATCGTTCCCTTGGCCGCCGGTGATTGCCGCGGCAATTCCGTTGAGTGAAAGCGAGCCAGAGAAGCCATAAAGGAAGGCAGCACCGAAGAGAAAGAAGGCGGATGAGTAAGCACCTAATAGGAAGTACTTAAGAGCAGCTTCCTGAGAGAGCAATCGGCGACGGCGAGATAGGCCGGCCATCAAATAAAGCGGCAATGATAAAACTTCAAGGGCAACAAAGAGTGTGATTAGATCACTGGCCAATGGGAAGAGCATCATTCCGGCCACCGCAAAAAGAGTGAGCGGGAAGATTTCAGTCTGAATCTTGCCGGTGGCAATTGCAGAACGCTCTTCTTCGGAGCCAGGAACGGCGGAAGCTTGAGCTGCGAAGTTATCTTGGTCAGCGATTAATAAGAGTGCGATAAAAGCTAAAACTAATATCGTTCCTTGTATAAAGACGCCAGCACCATCAATTGTCACCGAATTGACGGCAGCAGTTAGCGAGGTCAGATTTCGAACTCGAATAATCTGCGCAAAGGAAAGAACTAAAGTTCCAAGGGCGATAGCCAATTGCGCCGCAGGTCGAACTGCCTTACTCAAGAAAGCTTCGACTAGTACGCCAAGCAGGGCGCCACCAAGTACCACCAGGATCGGTGCCAAAAGTGAATAGTTAAGTACTGGTGCGGTCAGCATTACTTACCTGCCTTTGGAGCTGGATCGGTAACCCCGGCATGACTCATCACTTGTTGTGACGCTGGGTTAATGGTATCGAGCAATGGCTTTGGGAAGAAGCCGAAGATAACAAGGATTGCAATGACCGGAGCCATGGCAATCTTTTCACGCAAGTTCAAATCCTTGAGGGATTCATTTCCTTCAGTAGTTGGACCATGAAGGGATTTTTGAACCACGATCAGAACATAAAGTGCGGCTAGAACGATTCCAGTTGTTCCGACAATCGCGGCGACTGGATAGCGAGTGAAGGTTCCAACCAGAACTAAGAATTCGCTAACGAAGCTAGAAAGACCAGGCAGAGCTAAAGCTGACATCCCAGCCAAGAAGAAGGTCCAAGCCAGAACTGGCGTGACGCGTTGCAGGCCACCAAAATCTTCAATCTTTGAGGAGCCGCGACGTGAAACCATCCAGCCAGCGGCCAAGAAGAGCGCGCCGGTAGAGAAGCCGTGGTTAACCATATAAAGCGTCGCGCCTGAAAGTCCTTGGGAAGTCATCGCAAAGATTCCAAGAGTTATGAAACCAAAGTGCGAGATCGAAGTAAATGCAATTAAACCGTTGATCTCACGTTGGCCGATGGCCAAGAAGGCACCGTAAAGAATGGAGATTAGCGCCAGGACAATAATGATTGGCGTGAAAGTCTTTGAAGCCTGCGGAAAGAGGGTGATGCAGAATCGGATCATTCCGTAAGTTCCAACTTTGTCCAGAACGCCTAGAAGCAATATTGAGGTTCCGGGGGTGGCAGATTTAGCGGCAGTTGGTAGCCAGGTGTGAAAGGGCCAGAGTGGAGCTTTAATCGCAAAGGCGATGAAGAAGCCTAGGAATAGGAAGTCTTGCGTCCAAGAATCAATATGAAGCGTCGATAGTTGTGCGATGTCGAAGGTGTGGCCAATCTGATTGCCGGCAATTACGTAGATACCAATAATCGCAGCCAGCATCAATAGTCCGCCAAATAGGCTGTACAGCAAGAACTTCATAGCTGCTGCAGCGCGCTCACCGCGGCCATAGCCACCAATTAAGAAGTAAACCGGAATCAACATCGCTTCGAAGATCACATAAAAGAGGAAGACATCAGTGGCAGCGAAGACGCCGATCATCATCGTTTCGAGCGTCAAGATCAAAATGTAAAAAGTCTTGGCGCTCCACTTGCCATTTTCGGATTCATGCCAGCCAGCCAGAATCACTACTGGCACCAGGAAGGCAGACATCAGAATTAGAACAAGGGCAATGCCATCAATACCTACAGCGTAATTAACCCCAAAACTTGCAATCCATTTGCGGCTTTCGACGAACTGCATTGCAGGATTGGAGTTATCGAAGCGATAGGCCATCAATCCAGCGACGGCGAGAACCACCACTGAAGTAGCCAGTGCAACTCGCTTTGCAAGGAGCGCGTTCTGTTTTGGAATTACAGCCAGAAGAAGTGCACCCAATAATGGAAGCAGTTCAAGTGTCGTCACGATACTCACAGCGTCACCACCCAAATCATTGCAATCAGAGCGAGTGCGCCTAGAACCATAATCAACGCATAGCTTCGAACATAGCCATTTTGAATCCTGCGAAGTGCAGTTGCAGAACCGATAAAGATTGCACCGACCAGACGTACCAAGCCGTCAATAACGTTGGTGTCCGTCTTAACCAACCCTGCCGTCAGTTTCTGACCAGGGCGCATCAAGACTGCCTCATTAAAGGAGTCTTGGAGCAGATCCTTACGAGCAAGCTTGGTGAAGATCGTTACATCTTCGGGCGCTTCAATCGGAACGTTGCTGCGGTACTTGGTTAAGGCAATTCCAACGCCAATAACAACAGCGGCCAACGCTAAGCCCGAAACTACGATCGGCTTCATGAGCTCCGCTCCGCCTTCAACGCCGCGGGAATTTAGAACTGGCGCTAGCCAGTTAACCAAAGAGTTTCCGGAGTTAAAGAAGAATCCAGAGGCAACCGAGCCGATAGCAAGTACCGCCATTGGTAGCCACATCAATATTGGGCTCTCGTGTGGATGGGCTTTTTCATCCCAACGCTTTGAACCAGTAAAGGTCATTACAACCAGTCGAGTCATATAGAACGCGGTAATTGCCGCACCAAGAAGTGTGGCACCACCCAGGATCCAGCCTTTGGTGCCACCAGCATTGAAAGCAATTTCAATAATTTTATCTTTAGAGTAGAAACCAGCGAACGGTGGTACCCCGATGATGGCCAGGTAACCTAAACCGAAGGTAGCGAAAGTGATTGGCATTAACTTTCCGATGCCACCAAAGCGGCGCATATTTACTTCATCATCCATGCCGTGCATAACGGAACCGGCGCCCAAGAACATGCCAGCTTTGAAGAAGCCGTGGGTTAGAAGGTGCATGATGGCGATGGCGTAACCGACTGGGCCAAGCCCTGAAGCCAAGATCATGTAACCGATCTGCGACATCGTGGATGCGGCCAGCGCTTTCTTGATGTCATCCTTGGCGGTACCTATCAAGGCACCAAAGATCAAAGTAATGCCGCCAACGATTACCACCAGCAGGCGGGCGGTCGATGAGGCATCAAAGATGTAGTTAGAGCGAGTAATTAAGTAGACGCCGGCAGTAACCATGGTTGCGGCGTGAATCAAAGCCGAAACTGGAGTTGGACCAGCCATGGCATCGCCAAGCCATGATTGCAATGGGAACTGGGCTGATTTACCAGCCGCGGCCAGCAATAGCATCGCACCGATCGCAGTTATTGCCGCGCCAGATGCATGTGGCACTCCCGCTTTTACGCCTTCAAATGTAACGGTTCCGAATTGAGCGAAAGCGATCATGATTGCTAACGAAAGACCAACGTCACCAACGCGGTTGGCAACAAAAGCTTTCTTGGCAGCAGTTGCATATGTTGGCTTCTGATTCCAGAACCCAATCAACAAGTAGGAAGCTAGGCCGACGCCTTCCCAACCTACATAAAGATTGAGGTAAGAATCGCCTAGCACCAATAACAACATGGCGGCGATAAATAGATTTAGGTAAGCAAAGAAACGACGACGATCGCGATCGTGCGACATATATGCGATCGAATAAATATGAATCAGGGTACCAACGCCGGTAATCAACAAGACGAAACAGATCGAGAGCTGATCTAACAAAAGCGAGGCATCAACATTGAAGCTTCCGACTGAAATCCAACTAAAGAGGTGTTGGGTGGCAGCACGAGCAGCCCCAGTTCGAGTGTGCATGGCCAAAAATTCCATGACGCCAATACCGAAGGCGGTTGCGGAAACTAACGTGGCCAAAAGGTGACCCCACTTATCCGCTTTGCGACCGAGCAGAATCAGCAGCGCGGAACTTACGAGCGGCAGTGCGATTAAATAAACCAAATTCGAGCTAGTTGTCATGATTACCGTTTCAACAAACTGGCATCATCAACTGATGCCGATCGACGGGAGCGATAGATCGTGACGATGATCGCTAGGCCAACAACAACTTCGCAAGCTGCTACTACCATCGTAAAGAAGGAGGCGACTTGGCCATCTAGGTTTCCATTGATTCGAGAGAATGTGACAAAAGCTAAGTTCGCTGCATTTAGCATCAGTTCGATGCACATAAAGACAACGATGGCGTTCCGGCGAACTACAACGCCCACGGCACCGATCGTGAAGAGAAGCGCAGATAGATAAAGGTAATTACTGATATCCATTTAGTTCTCCTCCTCTTCCTTTGGTTGTAATTCAAAGATGGCGGACTCGATCATGTCGCCACGGGCTTTCAAAACGCTAGAAATAGAGGTTGGGGCCGCACTGCCATCTGGCAGAAGCGCAGGAACATCAACGGCGTTATGGCGAGCAAAGACGCCAGAGCTTGGAAGTCCAGCGGCGCTAGCAAGTGAATCGCCACGAAAGCGCGCGATTGAAAGATCACGTTGGCCAGTGCGAGAGCGAACCTTTTGGCTATGTGCCAAAACCATCGCGCCGAGCGCAGCGGTAATTAGCAGGGCAGAAATTACTTCAAAAGCCCAGACATATTTAGTAAAGAGTTGTTCGGCAAGTCCTTGGACGTTGCCATTGGTATTTGCTGCGACTAATCCGACCGCAGAACGACCGAGCGATGCTCGGCCAATCAATGTGACCATTAAGCCGCCCATGCCGATCGCTGCTGCAATTGAAGCCGGACGTTGACCTTTGATGTTTTCTACCAGCGAGTCAGAACTATCAACGCCGACGAGCATCAAGATAAATAGGAAGAGCATCATTACCGCGCCGGTGTAGACAACGATCTGAACAATTCCCAAGAAGAGCGCATCTTGTGCAATATAAAAAATTGCGAGTGTGATCATGACCCACGCCAATAACAGTGCCGAGTGAACCGCCTTCTTCGCCATCAACATACCCAAAGCAGCGATCACGGCGAGTGGCGCCAAGAACCAGAAAAGGACTGCTTCTGGGGTTTTGGTTGCTCCTACATGGAGTGCGAGATTAAGCATGATGGGTTGGCTCCTGTGATGGGTGAGAACCAGTAACTTCACCGCGGTAATAACTACCGTCATCAGACCCCGGATACATTGGGTGTGGTGGCATCAACATTCCTTGACGCAGTGGAGCGAGAAGATCTTCCTTCTCAAAAATTAATTTGCCGCGATCATTATCGGCAAGCTCATATTCGTTGGTCATTGTCAGCGCTCTGGTTGGGCAAGCTTCGATACATAAGCCGCAGAAAATGCAACGCAGGTAATTGATTTGGTAAACCGCGCCATAACGTTCACCTGGTGAGAATTGTGCGCCTTCAGTGTTGTTAGCGCCTTCCACCAAAATTGCATCAGCTGGGCAGGCCCAAGCACATAGTTCGCAGCCAATACATTTCTCAAGCCCATCTTCATGGCGATTGAGTTGATGGCGGCCGTGGAAGCGAGCTTCGGTTGGTGCCTTTACCTCTGGATATTGAACGGTATTTGGCTTCTTGAACATCGCGCGCAAGGTGACCCAAAAGCCCTGAAGTTGTTTTGCAAAACTTGCAGGTGGCTCATTAGGGATCATGGCGCTTTCGGCAGCAGCTTTTTCAAGGCCAAATTCACCCGAGGTTGGTACTAGTGGATTTTCAGCCATTTAATTGCTCCGCTCGTGGCGCTGGGATTTCAGGCACTGGGAAGGAAGGAGGCAATTGCTCGCCCAACTCATCTTCTCGCGCCTTGCGTCGTTTATTTGAATCTAAAAGAGAGCTCGCAGCAATGATCAGAATTACCACGCCAAGGGTGAACCCGCCGGTTGCCATTCGACCAACATTTCGTTGCGACATGACCCGCAGCGTCGAAACGACCATGATCCAGACGAGGCTGATTGGAATCAGTACCTTCCAGCCAAATTGCATAAATTGGTCGTAGCGCATCCGAGGCAATGTGCCACGAAGCCAAACAAAGAGGAAGAAGAAGGCGACGACTTTGGCCAAGAACCAAACCATCGTGAACCAGCCGCCTAGCCAGGTTTCAGTGAAGCCAAGACCGGGAAGTGCGTGATAACCGCCCATAAACAAGGTAGTTGCAAGTGAAGAAACGGCAACGATGTTTACATATTCGGCCAAGAAGAAGAGTGCGAATTTAAGTGAGGAATATTCCGTGTGGAAACCGCCGACAAGCTCACCTTCGGCTTCGGCTAAATCGAACGGAGCTCGGTTGGTTTCGCCAACCATCGAAATTGCATAGATTACAAAGGATGGGAATAGGACTACCGAGAACCACCAGTGATTCTGGGCGGCGACGATATCCGAAGTAGACATTGACCCGGCATAGATAAAGACGGCAACGAGCGAAAGTCCCATGGCAACTTCGTATGAAATAACTTGAGCGCTGGAGCGAAGACCACCAAGCAATGGGTAAGTCGATCCAGAAGACCAACCAGCCAGGACAATTCCGTAGACGCCCACTGAAGCGACAGCCAAAACGTAAAGAACGCCGACTGGAAGATCAGTTAATTGCAAGATGGTTTTGTGCCCGAAGAATTGCACGGTGCCAGTTAGCGGAATAACGGCAAAGGACATGAAGCAGGTAGTCGCACTAATGATTGGTGCAATTACAAAGACGATTCGATCTGCGGTTTTAGGAATCAGATCTTCTTTAAGAGCAAGTTTTACGCCATCGGCTAATGATTGAAGTAAGCCGAACTTTCCAACGCGGTTAGGGCCAACGCGCATCTGCATAAAAGCCACAATGCGACGCTCCCCCCAAACGCAGAGCAGAGTTGCGACCACGCAGATCACAAAAATGATTAGACCCTTTACCAGAATGATCCAACCGGGATCGGTTCCGAGTAGTTGCTGGGTTGCTGTCATGCTTTCACCACCGATACAACTTCGCCGCCAACAATTCCCAGAGTGGCAATTGTTTGGGATCCATCTGAATTACGCGCTAGCCAGACCGAACCATCCGCCATGGCGGTGATGTGGGCTGGCAAAGTAATTGAACCGCGAGCAGTACTCACCGTGATCGCTTCACCTTCTGCGACACCGAGCGAATCGGCGCGACTTTGGGAAATATTTGCCGTTGCTGGCCTGGCAGTACCAGCCAAATTGGGTTCACCAGCTTGCAAGGTTCCAAGGTCAAGCAATAACCGCCATGAGGAGAGAACTGCTTCACCGGCGGCAAGTTTTAGGGATTTATTGGACTTGGCCGGCGTGAAGCTAGCTTTTGCGCCATCCCAATTACCAAGGGCCGCGATTTCACGAGCAGTTGCGGCAACTGATGGGAGATTAATAGGAGTACCCATTTCATAAGCCAACATTGAAAGAATGCGAAGATCGCTACGAGTTAAAGATTCTTCGATTGCTTTAGTGAAGGCGCGTGGTCGACCTTCCCAATCAAGGAAGCTGCCCGACTTTTCGGTAATTGCAGCAACCGGTAGTACTACATCAGCGATTGCCGTTACTGCGCTGTGGGCAATCTCGAACGAGAGCACATAAGTATTTAGCAATTGTGTTAGCGCCTCGGCTGAAATGTCTAGCGGGTCAACACCAGCGACAACCACGGCGTCCAGCTCCTTTGCGGAAGCAGCAGCCAAGATTTCAGCGGTTGATTTTCCGGCAGTTGTAGGCAAACTTTCAACGCCCCAAGCCGCAGCAACATCTACTCGGGCAGCAGGGTCAGATACAGGTCGGCCACCAGGAAGTAAATTAGCGATTGCACCAGATTGCAGTGCGCCGCGTTCGCCGGAGCGACGCGGAATCCAACCAAGTTTGGCGTTGCTTTTTGCCAACAATTCAACAACTGCAGAAAGAGCACCAGCACTTTCATTTAGTCGCTCGCCAACAAGAACAACCGACTTTTCAGTTAAACCTTCGAGCGCTGAAATAGCTGCTGCTTCATTACCTGCAACAACGGGAATCAAAGTTGCTTTTAATTTTTGACTGCCCCGACTTGCGAAGGCGGCGACCGTTACAACTGAAAGCGCACGTTTTTTTACCTGCTTGAAAATTCGAAGGAAAACAATTGGCGATTCATCTTCTGGTTCAAAACCAAGAAGAACAACTTTGTCGGCCTTATCGATATCAAAATAAGTTGTCTTGGCGTTAAGGGCGGCCGTTGCCAAGAAACTGGCTTCTTCATCGCTGTGGCTTCGGGCGCGGAAATCAATGTCATTAGTTCCCAAAGTTACGCGGGCAAATTTGCTGTAGGCATAGGCATCTTCCACTGTGGCTCGGCCACCGAC
The DNA here is from genome assembly GCA_903873185.1 of uncultured Actinomycetes bacterium. Lineage (GTDB taxonomy): Bacteria > Actinomycetota > Actinomycetes > Nanopelagicales > Nanopelagicaceae > CAIMZW01. Next base: position 38,853 of record CAIQNN010000056.1, on the reverse strand, counting down.
AAGTACGCCAACGCGCTTACCTTTGAGTGCAGTGGCAGCAGCTGCAAGCGCTTCTGGCCATGATGCTTCATGAAGTTCGCCATCGGCACCTCGTAGAAGTGGAGTAGCGATTCGCTCTTTGCTCGAAAGGTATTTGAATGCCCAGCGACCCTTGTCGCAATTCCATTCTTCATTAACCGAAGCATCTTCACCAGCAAGGCGGCGAAGGGTCTTGCCGCGACGAACATCGGTTCGGATGGCACAGCCGGAGGCGCAATGCTCACATGCTGATGGCGTAGAAACCAGGTCGAAAGGCCGGGAACGGAATCGATAGGAAGCACCAGTCAGAGCGCCGACTGGGCAGATCTGAACGGTATTTCCGGAGTAGTAGGACTCGAATGGATCCTTCTCATAGATGCCTACTTGTTGTAGCGCACCGCGCTCGTTCAAAGTAATGAATGGATCGCCAGCAATTTGATCAGAGAAGCGAGTACAGCGGGCGCAAAGCACGCAACGTTCGCGATCAAGCAATACCTGAGTAGAAATCGCCACCGGTTTTTCGAAAGTTCGTTTAACACCTTCGTATCGCGATTCGCCGCGACCAGTACTCATCGCCTGATTCTGCAGCGGGCACTCCCCGCCTTTGTCGCAGACTGGGCAATCAAGAGGGTGATTGATAAGTAGAAATTCCATGATGCCTTTTTGGGCTTTTTCCGCAACAGGTGAAGTCAGTTGTGTCTTTACGATCATGTTGTTTTCAACCGGAATGGTGCACGATGCTTGTGGCTTTGGGAAGGCTCGGCCATTGATTTCGACATCGACTAAACATTGACGACAGGCGCCAGCTGGCGCAAGGAGTGGATGATCGCAAAAGCGCGGAATCTGAATTCCAAGTTTTTCCGCCGCCCGAATAATAAGCGTGCCCTTTGGAACCGTCACTTCAAAGCCGTCAATAACGACGGTGATCATTTCGACCTCAGTTAAAGCTTCTGGCGTCATCGGGAACCTGCTGTCGCAAATACTGTTGAGGCAACGGGATCGAAGGGACAGCCACCGGTAGTTAGATGTTGCATATATTCCTCACGGAAGTATTTGAGCGAAGAGATGATTGGGCTAGCAGCACCATCGGCCAAAGCACAGAAGGAGCGTCCCATAATGTTGTCGACAACATCAAGCAACTTATCTAGGTCAGCGGCAGTTCCAATACCGGCCTCAAGATCGCGCAAGATTTGTACTAACCACCATGTGCCTTCGCGGCATGGGGTGCATTTTCCACAAGATTCATGTTTGTAGAACTCAGTCCAACGAAGTACGGCGCGGACGATACAAGTCGTTTCATCAAAGACTTGGAGCGCCTTAGTGCCGAGCATCGAACCGGCTGCAGATACGCCTTCATAGTCGAGCGCAACATCTAAATGTTCGGCGGTGAAGATTGGAGTTGAGGAACCACCAGGGGTCCAGAACTTCAGTTGATGACCAGGGCGAATTCCACCAGCCAGTTCTAGAAGTTCGCGCAACGTAATTCCCAATGGCGCTTCAAATTGTCCCGGGTTAGCCACATGGCCTGAGAGTGAATAAAGGGTGTAGCCCTTGCTCTTTTCAGTACCCATTGCCGAGAACCATTCGGCACCATTATTAATAATCGAGGGAACAGAGGAGATTGATTCGACGTTGTTAACCACAGTTGGCTTGGCATAAAGGCCAGCAATAGCGGGGAATGGTGGCCGAAGTCGTGGTTGGCCACGGAAGCCTTCGAGTGAATCAAGTAGCGCAGTCTCTTCACCGCAAATGTAAGCACCCGCACCAACATGAAGAACGAGCTCGAGGTCGTAACCTTTGCCTTGAATATTTTTACCAAGATGACCAGCGGCGTAAGCCTCGGCGATGGCAGCTTGTAAACGACGAACAACGTGGGTGACTTCGCCGCGAATATAGATAAAGGCATAACCAGCACGAATTGCATAGGAGGCGATGATGATGCCTTCAATCAAGACATGGGGGTTGGCCATTAAAAGCGGCATATCTTTGCAAGTGCCGGGTTCGGATTCATCAGCATTAACAACTAAGTAGTGATCTTTGTTATCGCCCTGAGGAATAAATCCCCACTTCATGCCCGTTGGAAAGCCAGCGCCACCGCGACCGCGAAGACCAGAATCTTTTACCAATTGAATAACCGCATCTGGTTCCATCTCGAGGGCTTTTACAACAGCGCCGTAACCACCGTGGCGTTTGTAAGCGCCGATAGTGAAAGAGTCAGCCTCATCCCAATGAGCAGAAAGTACCGGCGTCAGTTTTGTCATTAATTCCCCCGCGAAATCTTGAGACCAAGCTTTGATGGCTCACCAGCAGAAACACCCTCACCTGCAAGACCATCAGATAATCCAGCAAGAACAGCGGAATTCTCTTTCCAGGTGCGCAGTGTCTTTGGACCACGAGTTGGAGCTGGTGGATTTCCATTGCGGGCGCCATCAACCAAACTCTTTACACTCTCAACGGTCTGGTTGTCGTAGAACTCCCAGTTGACCATAACAACTGGTGCATAGTCGCAGGCAGCGTTGCACTCGATATGCTCCAATGAAACTTTGCCATCGGCAGTCACGCCATCATTTTCAATCCCCAGGTGTTCCTTAACAGCAGCGAAGATTGCGTCGCCACCCATCACGGCACAGAGGGTATTGGTGCAGACTCCGACGTGATACTCGCCAACTGGTTCTGGCTTGTATTGCGTGTAAAAGGTTGAGACTGCGGTTACTTCAGCCGTGGCAAGTTCCAGTTTTTCGGCAATAATTTCAATACCAGTTGAGGTGACATAGCCATCGATTGATTGCACATAGTGCAGCAAAGGCATGATCGCTGATCTAGATTTTGGATAACGCGCAATTATGGAATCCATAATCGTTAGTTGTTCAGTCGTGAATGCCATTATCGATCAACACCACCCATCACAGGGTCAATAGAAGCGACGGCTGCAACAACGTCGGCGATAAAACTGCCTTCGCACATTGCAGATAAGGATTGCAGATTATTAAATGATGGTTCGCGAAAGTGAACTCGATAAGGCCTGGTGCCACCATCGGAGATCAAGTGAACGCCAGTTTCACCGCGAGGTGATTCGACTGCGGTGTAGACCTGACCGACTGGAACTCGGAAACCTTCGGTAACTAATTTGAAGTGGTGGATCAAAGATTCCATCGAGCTTCCCATAATTTCGCGGATGTGATCCAGCGAGTTACCCATGCCGTCGGAGCCAACTGAAAGTTGTGACGGCCAAGCGATCTTCTTGTCGGCCACCATAACTGGCGCACCTTCGAGGGAATCGAGCTTGTCGCAAGCTTGTTCAATGATTCGCAGTGATTCTTCAAGTTCGAGCATCTTGATTAAGAATCGACCATAGACATCGCAGGTATCAGTTGTGATGACATCGAAGTTGTAATTCTCATAACCCGAATATGGTTGAACTTTGCGAAGGTCCCATGGCAGACCAGCAGAACGAAGCACCGGACCGGTTACTCCCAAGGTCGTGCAACCAGCGAGATCTAGGTAGCCAATGCCCTGGGTGCGCTTCATCCAGATGGTGTTACCAATCAACATCTTGGCGTTATCTTTGAAACTTTCGCGCAAATCTTTTACCGTTTCGCGAATCCGAGTGACTGCGCCAACCGGAAGATCTTGTGCGACGCCACCTGGTCGGATGTAGGCCATGTTCATGCGCAAACCAGAAATCATTTCGAAGATATCTAAAACTTTTTCGCGCTCACGGAAAGCAAAAATCATTGGCGACAACGCGCCTAGTTCAAGTGCGCCAGTACCAAGTGCAACCATGTGAGATGAGATCCGGTTGAACTCCATCATCATTACGCGAATGACACTGGCTCGCTCTGGCACATCATTAGTTATTCCCAAAAGCTTTTCAACACCTAAGCAATAAGCAGCTTCATTAAAAAGTGGCGCCAGGTAATCCATGCGCGTGACAAAAGTGACGCCTTGGGTCCAGGTTCGATACTCCGCATTCTTTTCAATACCTGTGTGCAGGTACCCAATGCCAGATCGAGCTTCAGTAACAGTTTCGCCTTCTAGCTCTAGAACCAAACGAAGTACACCGTGAGTCGACGGGTGTTGTGGTCCCATATTTACAACCACGCGCTCTTCTTTGGTGGCGCCAATCTCAGTGACTAGTGAATCCCAATCGCCACCAGTAACAGAGTAGACGCGGCCTTCAGTGGTCTCGCGAGATGAAGCGTACGAATCGGTGGTACTCATCGATAGGTCCTTCTCTCTGATGGTGCTGGAACTGTTGCGCCCTTGTACTCAATCGGAATTCCACCAAGTGGGTAATCCTTACGTTGCGGATGTCCGGGCCAATCATCGGGCATTAAAATTCTGGTTAAACCTGGGTGACCATCAAAAATAATTCCGAACATGTCATACGTCTCGCGCTCGTGCCAATTGTTTCCAGCCCAAACTTCAACCAGTGATGGCAGATGTGGATCCGAATCGGGCATCGCAACTTCTAGTCGAACCCGGCGGTTATTGGTGATTGAAAGCAATGGATAGACCGCATGAAGTTCGCGACCAACCTCATCCGGGTAATGCACACCGTTAACACCGAGACACATTTCGAAGCGAAGTGAAGGTGTGTCGCGAAGAATTCGTGCTACTTCTTCAAGGCGAGCGCGCTTAATAAAGAGGGTGAGTTCGCCACGATCCACAAGTACCCGCTCGATGGCATCAGCAAAATCTGGGTAGGCGCGTTCAAGATCATCAGCAAGATCATCGAAGTAACTGCCATATGGGCGTTCGCTGGAACCTGCGGTGGCCTGGGCTCTGACTAGTCCGCCGAAACCTGAGGTGTCGCCTGAACCGGTGGCGCCAAACATTCCTTGCTCGTTGTCAGTGGAATTATCAGTGCTCAACGTAGTAACCCATTCAGTTGGTGAGTTGGTTTTGCAGCGAGCGCAGCTGCTTCTACTTCGCGAATTACTTGAGCGCGATTTACGCCCAATTTTTCGTGGCCGATATGGTCATGAAGTTTCAAGATCGCATCCATCAACATTTCCGGGCGAGGTGGGCAGCCAGGAAGATAAATATCAACAGGTACTACGTGATCAACGCCTTGAACGATGGCGTAGTTATTGAACATTCCGCCAGATGAGGCGCAAGCGCCCATTGCAATAACCCATTTAGGGCCAGGCATTTGATCGTAAATTTGACGAAGTACTGGAGCCATCTTGTTTGAAACGCGACCTGCCACAATCATTAAGTCGGCTTGCCTTGGCGATGCGCGAAAGACTTCCATTCCAAAACGTGCCAAGTCATAACGGCCAGCGCCTGCCGCCATCATTTCAATAGCGCAACAAGCTAAGCCGAAGGTGGCTGGCCAAAGCGAATTCTTACGCATATAACCGGCAAGTTTTTCAACAGAGGTAAGCGCAAATCCGCTAGGTAATTTTTCTTCGAGACCCATTTGGTTAATCCCATTCCAATCCGCCACGGCGCCAGACGTAGGCGTAAGCAATGAATACCGTCAGAATAAAAATCATCATTTCGACTAGGCCAAAGAGCCCGAGCTTGTCGAAGGTAACCGCCCATGGATAAAGAAAGACAATTTCAATATCAAAAACAATAAAAAGCATCGCCGTTAAGAAATATTTGACCGGGAAGCGGCCGCCACCTGCAGCTTGCGGTGATGGCTCAATGCCACATTCGTAGGCATCAGATTTAGCGCGGTTGTAGCGCTTTGGTCCAGTTATCGCGGCAGCTACAACGGAGATGGCGGCAAAGCCAAAACCTATGGCGCCAATGACCAGAATCGGTACGTATGGGTTCACGGTTCTGAAGTCTAGGGGCTAGTCGCTATGTGGTTGGTGCGGTCTTAGGCTTATAACCAGTGTGAACTGCGACAATCCCAAATGTGAGGTTTTGCCAGCCAACGCGTTCATATCCAGCCTCACTCATGATCTCGGCTAACCCCTTTTGATTTGGCCAAGCTCTGATTGACTCCGCCAGGTAGATGTAGGCGGCCGGATTAGAGGCCAACTTTTCCGCGATTGCCGGCAAGGCTCGCATGAGATATTTCAAGTAGATGGTCCGAAAAATCAGATTCGTGGGCTGTGAGAATTCAGCAATAACAATTCGCCCACCCGGCTTTGTCACGCGAAGGGCATCTTTGAGCGCGGCGGCGGTATCAGAGGTATTTCGCAGGCCAAATGAGATGGTCGTCAGGTCAAAATGGTCGGCATTAAAGGGTAAATGGAGGGCATCGCCATGGGTGAAGGGCAAATCAGGGTGGCGTTTGCGCCCAGCAGCCAACATTCCTTCGGAAAAGTCCAGTGGGATTACCTCAGCACCAGCGTCGGCCAATGGCCGGCTAGAGGAGCCGGTTCCGGCAGCAATATCCAAGATTTTCATCCCGGCAGTTGGGGCGATGGTGGCGGTAACGACCTTGCGCCAAGCCTTGGTTCGGCCCAGACTCAATAAATCATTCAAAAGGTCGTAGCGTTTTGCCACGCCATCGAACATAGCCGAGACATCGTCCGGATCTTTATTTAGGCCTGCTCTACTCACGCGGATATTCTCGCTGGAGTAGGCTCTGTCCACAACTTCAGCACCGGCGATTGCCGAATTAGAGTAAGGATTCGCGCGCGATGTCTCAGATTGCCACTTTGCGTTCAGCTCTTGTCCCCCGAACCTCTGTGGTTACGCAGCTTGGTTTGATTTTGGGTGGCACCTTCTTTTTGGCAGCAATGGCCCAGATCGCAATCCCAGTCCCTGGCTCGCCAATTCCGGTCACAGGTCAAACCCTTGCCGTTCTGCTTTTGGGAACTGCCTACGGCGCTAACCTCGGATTTGCCACTTTCTCCTTTTATATCTTGATGGGTGTTGTCGGAGCCCCAATTTTCGCTGGCGGTTCACATGGACTGACTCGTTTTGTTGGACCAACAGGCGGTTATTTAGCCGGAATGCTCGTGGCCACTGCATTGACCGGAGCGCTCGCTGGTAGAAAATGGGATCAGAAGATTCTCACAGTGATCCCGACGATGATTTTGGGTGATTTAGTAATTTTTGCCTTAGGGCTCACCTGGTTGCACCATGCCACCGCGCAGAGTTGGAGCTGGACTTTTAAAAACGGGCTCACACCTTTTGTGATCGGCGAACTTTTGAAGATTGCAATTGCCAGCACTGCGTTACCAACAGTGTGGCGATTTGTTCCCAAGAATTAACAACTAAACCTTCTCTTATGCCAATCACAATAACAACGGAAATTCTTGGTGCGCCGCCGAAACTTTCACAAATTATTAGCGATGCCGAACTATCAACTTCTTGGATTCGTGGCGGCGACGGCTTAGTAGGTTTTGGTAATTACGCCAGCACCACAGTTACTGGGAAAAATAGATTTCTCGATGCTCGTAATTGGTGGCGCGAAGAGTTAGCAAAATTTTCAATTAAGAACAATGTTCACGGAAGTGGAACCGGACCAATTCTATTTGGTTCTTTTTCATTCTTAGAAGATGGAAAATCGGAATTAATAATTCCAGAAATAATCGTCGGGCAAAAGAATGGCAAGTCCTGGATTACTTGGGTTGGAGATCGACCACAGCCTGGTATTAGTCAGCTAATCGCTGAAAAATCCACTGGAACTATTTCATGGAGCGATGGTTCAATCTCAAATGATGATTGGCAACATCGGGTAGCAGATGCGGTTGCTCGAATCAAGAATGGCGATCTAGATAAAGTTGTTTTAGCGCGCGATATAAATGCTGCGAGCACCACCGAACTTTCACGTCGAGCGCTTATTCAAAGACTAGAAGCGGAATACCCATCGACTTGGATCTTCCTCGTAGCAAACCTATTAGGTGCAACGCCAGAGCTCTTAGTGCGCCTGAGTAAATCGCTTGTAACTTCCAGAGTTCTCGCTGGAACGATTCGCAAAACCCACGACGAACAGAAGGACTTCGCGTTAGCAGCCTCATTGGCGAAATCATCCAAGGATCTAGAAGAACATGAGTATGCCGTTCGCTCAGTTGCCGATGTACTCTCCCCTTTCTGCTCTTCTATTAACGTGCCCGATTCACCTTTCGTGCTTCACCTATCAAATGTCATGCACCTTGCAACTGATGTGACAGGCGTTGTAAATGAATCGGCAGTTCCAGTAGATATCTTCACGATTATGGCGAACTTGCACCCATCGGCTGCTGTGTGCGGCACCCCAACTAAAACTGCAGAAGCTCTCATCGTTGAAATTGAAGGCATGGATCGTTCTCGCTACGCCGGCCCCGTGGGGTGGATCGATGCGCGCGGTGATGGTGAAATGGGAATCGCACTTCGATGTGGCGAAATTTCAGCAGATAAGAAGGAGATTAGATTATTCGCCGGATGTGGAATTGTTGCTGGTTCAGATCCAATTCAAGAGTTAGCAGAAAGCCAATCTAAATTGTTGCCGATGCGCAACGCGCTAGAAACCATCTGACTCGTTTCCTTTAATTTCGCAGCATTGCTTGCACGATCCGGAACTTCAACTACTACAACTTCAATTCCGTTGCTCTGGTGAGCGATGATCGTCTTTAGATCGCTCGCGCCTTTAACTTTCTCTGCAGGTAAACCGAATCCACGAGCAATGCGCCCAACATCGTTATTGTGTGGCGTACCGAAGATTCGTTCAAATCCAGGAACACCATCTTGAGGAAGCGTAGAAAAAATTCCACCACCATTATTATCAATAACAAAGATCGTGAGATTTACGTTTGGCAAATTTACAAGAGCCGAGACATCATGAAGGAAAGTTAAATCTCCCATAATCGCGTAAGTGCGCTGGTATCGAGTAGCGACTCCCATAGCAGTTGAAATGTTGCCATCTATGCCAGCAAGCCCGCGATTGGCATAAACGTCGATTCCACTTCTGGGAGTCGCGAAGCCTTCGATGTCTCGAATCGGGCGAGAAGAGCCCACGAAGAGTGCACACCCATCAGGCAGCTCAGAGACGATCGTTCTGATCGCACTCTGCTCCGACCATTCCAAGTTCTTTGAAATGGTTTGTGAACATCGTTTCGCAATATCGTGCCAAAGCGCCAACCACTGTGTCGGCTCTGGAGCGTGCTTTGATAACGCTGGCAGCGAGTAAAGAACCCGGTCTGCTTGCCTGGCAGTATCTACATCTGCCATTCTCGGATCGATAGCAATAGTCTCCGCAGCACTTTGAATGTAGGTGTTAATACTTCGAGAAAGAGTTGTGCGACCAATTACTACAACTGTGCCCGGAGTGACCAGTGCTCTGGTGTTTTCATCGGCCAGAAATACTGCAGCATGGGCGATTGCCGTAGGAAATGAGATTGGATCCTCTGCAATCAAGGGCCAACCCAGCTCGTTTGCAAATTGCAATATTTCGTCGACGCTATAACCAGCACGATCATGCCCAACAATTAATACCCCAGCTTCGGGAAGTTCGATGGTCGGCTGATTAGGCTGCTCGGCAGCAACAGCCCGCAGCGAAAATCCCGCAAGCCAATCAAGTTGATCAAGTGGAAGCAATGGTTCTTCAAATTGGATATTTAAATGAAGTGGGCCTTCTCTAAGTAGCGGCGCCAAATCGATAACGTTGGCGAGGTCGTGCGATTCAATATTGGGAAAGAGACCAAACTGCTCTGTCGTTTGATTCGCCCCACTCTTACGTAACGACGCGGGGCGATCAGCGGTGATCAATATCAGTTTATTTCGATTGTGATGAGCTTCAAGCGCCGCCGGGTGAAAGTTGGCCGCAGCAGTTCCGCTAGTGCAGATAACTGCAACGTGGTTATTGCTTGCCTTTGAGATTCCCAACGCAAAAAAAGCGGCACCGCGTTCATCGATTCGAACGTGGAGTTCGATCAGCCCAGCTTCAGCAGCCTGATTGAGGGCAATGGAAAGCGGAGCATTGCGAGACCCAGGAGAGAGTACGAAATCAGTTACGCCAAGCTCCATCAGTTGGCGGACAAAGGCCCGAGCTAAATGGGTTGCTGAGGTCACTAGATCCACCCCATCTCTGCAACTTCGTCGGAAAGCCCACTATTCCAAATTTCTAAGACTCTATCTTGCCACCAGATTTGGCGATCTTCGGTTGCTCGATACTTATGAAGTAGCGCACTATCAGGAACCACTCGCTCTCGCCGCAACTTTCCCTCGTGCGGAATCAGAGCCGGCGAAACTATGTCATCGACCAGAAGCGCCACCGTTCCCAAGCCGCACGCATATGGAAGTTCGGTTAGCGAGCTGGCCAAGGCAACGTTGTGTGAAATTCCTATTCCAGTGTCCAACGCACTAGAGACAACGGTTGGCAGCCCAATTTGCGTGATTAGTTCCTTAGCGGCAGCTATCCCACCAGAAGGTGCCCATTTAATAATTGCGATATCGGCGCAATCTCGAAGTTCCCCCATATCGGAATTCAAATATTTGCGAATCGATTCATCAACTGCAATTTTGATTGGGATCTCAGCTTTAAGTTTCTTTAGATCTGATAAATCTAAACACGGTTGTTCCACATATTCGAATACTTTTCCAAATCGCAAATGGTAGTCGTGGAGATTAAGCAAAGCCTCCTGCAGCGTCCATCCACCATTTACATCTAAACGAATCTTGGCATCCGGTATGTGATCCAGTGTTGCTTCAATCAAATCTGAATCAGTGACAAAGTCATTAACCTTTATCTTTACCGTTTTGCATCCAGGAAAGCGATTCAGTAGCTGCGCCACTTGATCGGCACTAACTCTTGGAAGTGTGGCATTAACTTCAATTTCGGCTCGAACCGCAGCCGGCCATGGTCGATACGCACCTTCTATGGCTGCCGTTAGCCAAGTCTTTGATTCCGTTGGACCGTATTCTAAAAATGGTGAGAATTCGCTCCAACCTTCGGGACCTTGAAAAAGTGCTGCTTCGCGAAAATTTATGCCACGAAAATTCGTTCGCGTTGGAATTGAGACCACCGTGAAATCGGCGAAGATTTTCGGCAGTTCAAATTTAGAAGACATCAGCGAAGTTTTTTAGACTACGGACGTTTCGGGAATTGATCGAAATTTGGTTCGCGTCGTTCTTTATAGGCGTTGCGACCTTCTTGGCCCTCTTCAGACATGTAAAAGAGCAATGTGGCATCGCCAGCGAGTTGTTGAATTCCCGCCAAGCCATCATCGGCAGCATTGAGGCCAGCTTTTAACAGCCGCAGGGCCATTGGGGAATGTCGCAGCATCTCACGACACCACGAAACGGTTTCTGCTTCTAACTCAGCGACGGGAACTACGGTATTTACCAATCCCATTTCGAGCGCTTCCGCGGCATCGTATTGACGGCAGAGAAACCAAATTTCGCGCGCCTTCTTTTGACCGATGTGTGCCGCCAACAGCCCAGCTCCATAACCGCCATCGAAAGAACCAACCATCGGGCCGGTCTGACCAAACTTCGCATTGTCGGCGGCAATTGTTAGATCGCAGACCACGTGCAAAACATGGCCACCCCCAACAGCCCAACCAGCGACCATCGCTACAACCGGTTTAGGTAATCGACGAATTTGAATCTGTAAATCCAAAACATTAAGTCGCCCGATTCCCTTTTTAGCCAGCGCATCTGCACCCAAGTAACCATCGTCGCCCCGAACGTTGATATCCCCACCAGAGCAGAACGCTTCACTGCCGGCTCCGGTAAAGATGATTACGCCGACTCGTTCATCGTCTCGGGCTAAAGAGAAAGCTTCTTGTAATTCAAAGAGGGTTTGGGGACGAAAGGCGTTGCGAACTTCCGGCCGATTGATCGTAACTTTGGCCATACCCTCGGCCACCTGATAAGTAATGTCAGAAAAGGCTTCGGAACCGGCCCCGGTCTGCCATGCTGGAATCACTCGGCTACCTGGTTCGCGCTTAAATGGCTTGCTCACATTTCCCCCTATAAAAAGATATAGATAGCCTACGGTGACCATGGATATTTCGGCACACCGTCCGCTGCTTCAAGTCAGCCCTGAGTGGCCCCTTTCGCAACTATCCGGCGCACTACAAGCCAGCCTTTATGAGGCAGGTCCCGCCCTGGCGTTTGGGCTATCCGACCGTTCAAAAGTTGCCGCCCACATCGCATTGGTTATCACGACCTCGGGATCCACGGGCAGCCCCAAGCAGGTGGCGATTTCCGGCAGCGCTCTTTTGGCATCAGCAAGGTCAGCTAATGAATACCTCGGCGCGAAGCCGGGCGATCGTTGGTCGCTATTACTGCCAATCGAACATATTGCGGCGGTGAATGTTTTAGTCCGAGCCCTAGAACTTGGTGGAACTGCAATCGATAATCGCGAAGCTGACTCGTTTAAGCCGGCTGAATTTGTATCGATCGTTCCAACTCAACTTCACCGCGCCTTAAATGGCGATCACCCACTTCTTCAACATTTGCAGGGTGCCAAAGCGGTATTGGTCGGTGGCGCCGCTACCAATAGCGAACTAATTACAACTGCGGCTTTAAACGGAATCAATGTTGTGACAACTTACGGAATGACCGAGATGTGCGGCGGGTGTATCTATAACGGCGAGCCGTTGGAAAATACCGAATTTCGAATTTTAGCGAGCGGCACGATTCAACTAAAAGGAAGCTCGATGGCCGAGGGCTATTTAAATGCTTCCGAACTTTGGAATTCACTCACTTCAGATGGTTGGTTTACTACGAGCGACCTTGGCGAAATAGTCGATGGCAAGCTCGTCGTTCTTGGTCGCAACGACGATCAGATTATTTCTGGCGGGATAAAGATCTCCATAAGCGCCATAGAAAAGGTCGCGAGGTCATGTTCCCCAAATCAAGAGTTCGTCGCCTTCGCGCTGCCCGATCTGGAATGGGGGCAACGACTTGCACTCGCCTCAGATCGCGAGATCTCGATTGCCGAGATTAATTCGGCGATCCGGAGTAAATTCGGCGGCTACGCAGTACCTAAAGAATTTCACGTGGTTGACCCACTCCCCGTAAAAGGGATCGGTAAACCGGATCGAGCCCGGTTGATAGAACTTTTTTCCGTACCAGACAGCGATGGGAGCCACGAATGAACAAATGGATCCTTGGCGCTCGTCCGCGGACCTTGCCGGCCGCAATTACGCCGGTATTGGTGGGAACTTCACTGATTCGCACAACGCATCACGGTATTAATTGGTTCAATGCCGCTCTCGCATTGGGAGTCAGTTTGCTGCTTCAAATTGGCGTGAACTATGCAAATGATTATTCCGATGGAGTTCGTGGCACCGATGAAGTTCGAGTCGGACCTACTCGCTTAGTGGCAAGCGGGATGGCAGCCGCAGCCAGCGTTAAGCGAGCGGCCTACCTAACCTTTTTCTTCGCAGCTTTATTGGGCTCGCTGTTAGCGGTCCGAACTTCACTCTGGTTAATCGGCGTTGGCGCGATTTCGATTCTCGCCGCTTGGAAGTACACCGGCGGGGAGAATCCCTATGGCTACCAAGGTTTTGGTGAAATCTCGGTCTTCGTATTTTTCGGCCTTGTCGCGACGATGGGTAGCTACTTTGCCCAAGCAGAAGAAGTAACTTGGTCCAGTTTTCTTGTTGCCATCCCAGTTGGTGCGCTCTCCTGCGCATTGCTGGCCATTAATAATTTGAGAGATCTGCCCAAAGATGCTGAAGTTGGAAAGTTGACGCTCGCAGTTCGCCTTGGTGATTTAAAAGCCCGCTATTTTTTTATCGGCTTGCTTGTCTTGGCGCATGTCGCAGTTCTCCTGGCGGTAACCATTTCAGGCTGGGTATTGATCAGCGTCGCGCTCATTCCGCTAACAATCCAGATTAGCGCCAAGATTATTGGTGGGGCTTCCGGTCGAGATTTGATCCCACTGCTGGGCAAGGTTGCTCGATTACAACTCTTATTATCCACAACGCTCGCGGTGGCACTGCTTTACTAACTCACCGTTGCCAACTTCGGGCTAAACTGAACCCATGCGCGTATTGATCTACATCATCCCCTTAGCAATCACTATCTATGCGCTCTTTGACTGCGCCAGCACGCCCCAAGAAGCGGTTCGCAATATTCCCAAATGGGGTTGGCTAGTAATCATTATTCTCTTTGCCACCTTGGGTTCAATCGGCTGGTTTATTGCGGGTCGACCAAAGAAGTCACCAGGTTATGGTCCACGTCGTGGCCGCATTGTGCCGCCAGATGATGATCCGGATTTCTTGAAGAATCTCTGAGCGTCACTACAAGCCAGAATAGGTATGTCTTCCAGTTCCCCAAATATTTACATAGACATAGTTGAATAAGAATGTTGAGCCGGCAAAGAGGCAGAGCCAAGCAGCTCTTCGGCCACGCCAGCCGATAGTCACGCGGGCATGAAGATAAGCGGCATAGGCCACCCAAGTAATAAACGCCCAAGTTTCCTTTGGATCCCAACCCCAATATCGACCCCATGCAGATTCTGCCCAAATTGCCCCAGCGATAACAGCAAAGGTCCACAGTGGAAAGACAAATGCCACCAAACGATATGAAAGTTGATCTAGAACTTCTAATGACGGAAGCCGAAGCGCCCAAGCAGGACGTGGCCCCTTCTCTTCGATTCGATCTAAAATCAAATACGTTGCAGCAACAGCATTAGCTAACAGAAAGACGCCGCCCGAGACAATGGCTGCTGAAACATGAATTGCCAGCCAAGTAGATTTCAGCGCTGGAACCAGTGGCGCGCTTGGTCGATAGAGAAGAGTTACAGCAGTGCCCAAAGTCAGTAGAACTGCAATAGAAACTGGAAGCCCAAGCCAACGCAATTTATATTTCTTTAGCGCGAAGAGATAAGCGCCAGAAAAAGCTAACGCACCGGTAATAGAAAATTCGTACATATTTCCCCACGGCACACGGTGTGCCGATAAGCCGCGGAAAATAACGCCAGCAAAGAGCAGGATAAAGGCCAGCGTCATCATTGCCGAACCAATTCGACCACTGCGTTCAGTTCGCGAGAAATCAAATTTAGTTTGATCATTCTCGGCATTGTTGCGAACCGAAAACGCGACTTCTATTGCGTGCGCAAAGAATGCGATCGTGTAAACCGCCATTGCGGAATAGATCGCGTAATTCGATAAGTACGCATAACTTCGAGAGCTCAAAATTATCCCTTCAGAACTTTCACGAGCGCTTCAACTTCTTCTTTCAAACCTGGAACACCGTTCTTTGCTAAGCCGGCTACTTCAACACGATCTGAGATTTTGACCCAGATTCTTCGCTGTCGAGTAAAGAGTGAGATTAGCAAGCCAAGGACCGCGAGCAGACCACCAGCCAGGGCGTACATCTTTCCTGGATCATCGACAATCTGCAGGTTCACCCAAGATTTCCAACCATCGAATGTGATGGAGCCCTCACCAAAGTCATAACTTTGATTCAAGGCAAGCGCCTTAAGGCCGATTCGTGTCATCTTCGAAGTATTGATTCGATATACCGACTGCGGGACACCCGAATCCAAACCAAGATTGCCGGCCCAGACTGAAAGCAACAACCGCGGGTCGAGTACTTCTGGATAAGAAGAGAAAGCACCACGCGCTGCAGACCGATCCGCTGTGGGAAGGAAGGTGGCGACGAAACCAATTTGTGGTTTCATATCCGGAACCTTGATCGCCCCAACAGAAGTTAAATTTCCATCTTGTGGCAAGAAAACGACGGGTCCGCTAAAAACTACTTTGCCGCTTTTATGTCTGACAGTTACAACTGGTGAATAACCATTGGCTTGCAAATAGATTTTGGTGCTGGCGAAAGTCAACGGCGAGTTAACTTTAATAATTCGAGTAATTGGTTTACTGCCAATTGGGTTGGCTGATTGAACCGTTAATTTGTAATCCGTCGGCGCATTTGTTGCAGGGTCGTAAGTGGCCACAAAGTTTGTAATGTTGAGTGAAAACGGAATTAGCGATCCTTCACGTTGAAATTTTCCAAAGGTGATGTTGTCATATGAAGTTGGAGTGTTGATAAAACGTTCACCGACATTAAGGATTGCCTCGCCCTTTGAACCGTAGAGCGAACCCACTCCAACAGCTACCAAG
Source organism: uncultured Actinomycetes bacterium (assembly GCA_903873185.1). GTDB lineage: Bacteria > Actinomycetota > Actinomycetes > Nanopelagicales > Nanopelagicaceae > CAIMZW01. Next base: position 22,867 of record CAIQNN010000056.1, on the reverse strand, counting down.
ATTAAGAGTAAAGAGAGATGAAAGAGAAGATTTCCAGTTTCGCGCAAATAGCCTTTCTCGGCCGAGATTGAATTCGCTTCGCGCCGAACTCGGAAATGATTTTTCTTTAACCACTTCTCCGCCACATCCAACGAGGAAGGGTTCTGATCGAGGTCGTTGTGGAACTCCATTCGATCTAGAAACTTTGGGGTCAACGGGGGCTTGGCGCCAATTGCTTTGAGATGCTCCAGAGTTCTGGGTAGTACGCAGCCGACCAATGAGATAAATAGCAATAAATAGATAGCGCTAAACCATGGTGAACTGTAAACGTCAAAGATCTTTACTCGGTCTAACCAACGGGCCAATTGCGGATTGTTGGTAAAGAACTCTTGTACTTTCATGGGGTTTTGAGAACGCTGTGGAAATATCGAACCAGGAATTGCGGCGACGCCAAGAAGTAACAGGAGAATTAGTGCAATTCGCATGCTTGTGAGTTGACGCCAAATCCAACGAAGAAATCCAACCGCGCCAAGTTCTGGGGTGATACTCATTTAAACCACCGGAATGAAGCCGGAGATTAAGTCACGAACGGTATTCATAACGTGATCCCATGCGCCAGTTACTTGCAAAAGACCGATGAAAATCAAAAAGATACCGCCGACTCGAGTCATGATATTTCCGTGACGCGAAATGTAGCGCCGCAATTTCTGTGATTGATCAAAGAAAATTCCAACCAGTATGAAGGGGACGCCAAGGCCAATGCAGTATGCAACGCTAAGAATTGCGCCTCTGAGCGCGCTGGAACTTTGGAACGAGAGTGCTTGTACGGCGCCAAGGGTTGGGCCAATGCATGGGGTCCAGCCAATTCCGAAAAGAAATCCCAGAACAGGTGCGCCAACTAAGCCGGCGCGAATTTTCCAAGTAGGTTTGAAGGAGCGGTAGAAGCGTTGATTAAAGAGAAAAACGATGCCCATAGCGATGGTCATTAAACCAAGGATTGTTGAGATCCAACGTGAGTGAGAACTGATCGTGGAACCTAAGCTTCCGAAGAGCGCGCCATAAGAGATAAAGAGCGCAGAGAATCCCAGAACGAAAAGTAGTGAACCAAGCGCGACTCGACCTTTGGTACGAACTTCAGTCATGCCGGCGGCATATGAAAGGTAACCAGGAACCAATGGGATGACGCAGGGTGAAAAGAACGAAATTAACCCGGCTATTAGCGCGACAAAAATTGCCGAAAGCACATTGCCATCGAAAATTTGATTCACCAGAAAGTTATGCATGATGTGGATCCTTTAAAACTTTAGTGATTAAATCTGTTAAAAGGCCGACAGTTACTGCGCCGCTAACTCTGGCAGCAACGTAGCCTGAAGCATCGATAACCAAGGTTGTAGGAATGGCATTTGGCAGTAATGAGCCACGGAAGCTTGTTAGCACCGCATCATCGGTGAAAGTTGGATAGGTCAATTTGAAGCGATCAACAAAGGATTTTGCTGCTGTTAAATTATCGCGCGTCAGAATTCCCGCAAATTGCACATCCGGATATTTCTGGGAAAAATCTTGAAGTAGTGGAGCTTCAGCTCGACATGGCGAGCACCATGATGCCCAGACATTAAGTACCGTTACCTTTTTCAAAGTTAGCGCTTCTGTTTTTCCGGTTAGCGTCATCCCGGAAATGGCTGGTGCCAATTTCCGATCGGCCGCCTTTACATAGACAGCAACGCCAGATCCAGAAACGAAGGCATTTTCATTTTGCTTAGAGAGACCGCCACCACCGCAGGCGGTCAGAAGCAATAATGAGGCGAGCGCCGCAGGAAGTAATTTCATTTGTGCGGCAGCAGATGCTTTGCAGGTTCGGTGTAATAAGTATCTTGAATCATGCCCTCATCATCCAAAACAAAACTGGTGACCGAGGCCAAAGTGCATTCGCGCTTGCGGGGGTCGTGAAGCATGTGCCGACCTTCAACCGCAGATCGCAAGATCCAGATGGGTAGTTGGTGAGAGACGCACAAGGCATCTTTACCGGCAGCCGCATCGCGGGCAGCAAAGAGGGCGGCGAGCATTCTGGCGATCTGCTCTTCGTATGGCTCTCCCCAAGAGGGTTTCCACGGGTTGTATAGGTAGCGCCAGGAGCGCGGGTGCTTCAGGACGCCGCTGCCTAGCTCAAATTTCTGACCTTCGAAGATATTGGCCGCTTCGATTAAACGATCCTCGGTTGTGATCGGCAGGTTGTGGGCGGCTGCCAGCGGGGCGGCGGTCTCCTGAGCACGTTGGAGCGGGGAGACAAGCAGGGCGCCTAGCGAAAGCGGTTTTGACCACTCGGCTACGGTTTGGGCCATCTCTTGGCCGCGCTCAGAGAGGCGCCAGCCAGCCTGGCGGCCGTACAGGATCTTCTCTGGATTTTCGACCTCGCCGTGGCGAAGGAAATGAATAGTGGCCCCCATAGTGGCAAGCATAAAGGAGCCGCGACCATTGGGCTTCGCTAAGGTTGAGATATGGCGCCAGACCAAAAACGGGTGGCCTTCTTTGATGTCGATAACACGATCCTTCGAGGCTCAAGCCTCTTCTTCTTGGGTCGAGGGATGTATCAGAGGGGCTTCTTCAGCAAGCGTGAAATCTCCGCTTTCGTCTTGGCAAACCTTCGATATCGAATGACTGGCAAGGAGAATAAAGAGGAGATTGCCAAGATTCAGAGCGCTGCCTGTGAGTTTATTGGTGGCCATAATGTGAAAGAGATCGAGACCATTGGGTTAGAAATTTACGATGAGTTCGTCTCCCCTGCGCTCTGGCAAGGAACAATCGAAATTGCCAATGATCACCTCAGCGCCGGCGAGGAGGTTTGGCTGGTCACAGCCACACCTATCGATATGGCCAACTTAATTGCAAAACGCTTGGGATTCACCGGCGCCCTTGGCACTAAAGCCGAAGTCTGCGATGGCAAGTACACCGGCAAGATGATCGGCAATCTTCTGCATGGCAAAGAGAAGGCGATCGCGATTCGGGAGCTAGCGGCCGAGAAAAATATTGACCTGAGTGAATCCTTTGCTTACTCCGATAGCCATCACGACATTCCACTCTTAACGGCGGTTGGCCATCCCCGGGCGATAAATCCCGACACCTTGCTTCAAATTCGTGCGATTCGCGACAATTGGCCAATCCACGATTTTCGGCGCGCTCGTTGGCTCTCCCGATCTATGGGTCCAATAGTTGGACGCCTTGGCGCAGTCGCAGCTTTCTTCTCTCCTCGTAGCGGTGGTCGGCGCCCCCACTGATTCATCGGTAATGTAGACCAGTTATGTCCACTACTTCCTTTGCCGACGAGCTTCGCGCCCGCGACGATGCCGCGATCTCAGAACTATTCGCGCTCCGGCCAGATTTGCTGACGCCGGTACCAACTGATCTTTCCGCGCTCGCTGCCCGCGCCAATTCCGTTCCCAGTCTGATTCGGGCTCTTGAATCGCTAAACAAGTGGCAGCATGATCTGCTGATCGCCGCCAGTGCGATCGCCGAACCATTTTCCGCAAAAGAGCTGGTTGCGCTGACTCACGAATCCGCTGAATTTGCGATTGGCGAATTATGGAGCCGCGCCTTGCTTTACAAAGATGGCAAGAACTATCGAATGCCCAGCAATATTCGCGCGATGTTGGGAGATGAGCCCATGGGGCTCGGGCCAAATTCGCCCATCCCAGTTGATTTAAGCCCTTTGAAGGAAGCGCCTAAAGCCTCATTAGATGTGCTGGCCCGATTGGTTTGGGGACCACCTCGAGGTCAGATTGCTTCAGTTAAAAAACCGGGACCAGCAATTGGTTGGCTACTTGAAAATAAACTTCTGATTCCATTTGATAGCACCACCGTGCTTTTGCCCCGCGAAGTAGCGATTCACCTTCGAGGCGGCAAGATCCTGCGTGAGATCAATAATGTTGCACCTGCCATCGCCGGTTCAACCCGCAAACAAAAAGATGTAGATCGCGCCGCAATTGCAAACATCTCCACCTTTCTTCGATGGATTGAAGAACTGGCGCACAACTGGTCAGATGAAGCTCCCGTTGCACTTCGCTCCGGTGGCCTAGGCGTACGCGACTTGAAGCGATCCGCCGAACACCTTGGCGTCACGGAAATTTGCGCTGGTTTCGTCGCTGAAGTTCTTTACCTCGCCGGGCTGGTTGTAATCGATACCGATGATCAAATCTTGCCAACTCATGCCTTCGATCTTTGGATGACCAAATCTTCTGAGGAGCGTTGGGAGGGTCTGTGCGCGCTTTGGCTGGAAACTTCCAGAGTCAGCGGCTTGATCGGAAAAAGCGAAAGCAAGAATATTGCACCGCTTGGACCAGAGATGGACCGTACTGGTATTGCCCCGCTTCGGAAATCATTACTTAATATTCTCAACGCAAATCGGGAAATTGATCCCGAATTAACAAGTATTAGTAGCCATGCCCAATGGCTTAATCCGCAACGCTTCAACGGCGAATATATCGAATGGACCCTGCGCGAAGCAGAGTGGTTGGGTCTAACTGGGCAAGGTGCGATCTCTAGTTTTGGAATCTCATATTTCACTGGCGCCGAAAGTTTAGGAATTGAAGCGGCACTGCCAAAACCGGTCGATCACATCTTGATCCAAGCCGACAACAGCGCGATCGCTCCAGGACCACTAACTATTGAACTTGCAAATTCGATTGGAACGATTGCTGATATCGAAAGTCGCGGCGGCGCCACGGTCTATCGTTTTAGCGAAGCCTCGATTCGGCGCGGATTAGATCATGGCCAAACCGGCGATCAAATAAAGGATTTCTTAAAACGCACATCTAAAACGCCGATGCCACAACCGTTGGAATATTTAATTAACGACGTTGCAAAGCGTCACGGACGATTACGAGTTGGACATTCGGCTTGTTATCTTCGCTGTGAAGATGAAGGTTTAATCCAACAGATCTTGCACGATAAACGTACTGAAGATTTACGCCTTCGAAAATTGGCGCCTCAGGTAATTATTTCTGAGCTTGATATCAATGAAGTACTTCTTGGGTTGCGCGAAGCTGGCTACCTGCCAGCTATTGAAAATGCCACCGGTATTTTGGTTTCTCAACCAACCATCAAAAGGGCGAAATCTCGGCCACGACCACCGCGAGTACTTAGCGAAATTGGGAAACCAAGCGAGATCATTATTCAGTCGGCCGTCCGAGTTTTACGCACTGGCGAAAAAGTTACCGCCCACAAGCCACGCGAGATTCCACGAACTACCGCAAATGAAACTCTAGATTTACTTCATCAATATATTGAAGAGCAAGCCACCCTCACTATCGGTTATGCCGATACCAACGGTGGGGTCTCAAATCGCCTAATCGACCCAATTTCAATCTCTTTGGGCACGCTCTTGGCCAAAGATCACGCTACCGGCGAGCTAGCCCACTTCAGAATTCCTCGAATAACGGGCGTAAGCCCAGCGCCCTCGGCGCTCTAAAGTACGGCAGACTTCGCTAATGACCTTTTTAACCGACCTCCAATCGCTAGTGGAGTGCGAATCTCCCAGCGAGGACTTAGCTGCCTGTCGGCGCGCGGTCGAAGTTGCGCAAGGAATCGCCAACCAAAGGTTGAAGCCGTCGGCACAGATTAAAGAAATTGGTGGTCGCCCCGTGTTTTGGTGGGGCGCTGATTCGCCAAAGATTTTGCTTTTGGCCCATCTTGATACGGTTTGGCCGATCGGCTCATTCAATCCAGTATGGGAAATTTCCGGCGATGTTATTAAGGGCCCAGGCGTATTCGATATGAAGGCCGGTTTCCTACAAGCACTTTATGCGCTCATTGAAATTCCAGATGCAGCTTCTAAAGTGGCGCTAGTTGCAACTACAGATGAGGAGCTCGGTAGCCAAACTTCGCGCGAATTAATCAAGGAGCTCGCAAGGCAAGCTGATGCCGTTTTGGTTCTTGAAGCCTCATTGGATGGAAAAGTTAAGACTGGGCGCAAAGGTACTTCGATGTATCAAATCAGCGTCGCTGGTCGAGCATCACATGCCGGGCTTGAGCCAGAAAAGGGAATCAACGCCTCGATTGAAATCTCTCATATCGTCCTAACTCTTGCTGATCTTGCTGATACCGAACATGGAACTACCGTTGTGCCCACGGTTATTAAATCTGGAACTACGACTAACACGGTTCCAGCCCTAGCGACCCTCGATGTTGATATCCGATCCTTTTCAAGCGCTGAACTCATGCGCGTCGATGCTGCGGTGCGCCAATTAACGACGCAACATCCCGAAGCAGTAGTAACGATAACCGGTGGAATAAATCGGCCGCCCATGGAGTTGAAAGCAACAGAAGCCCTTTATAAAAAATTAGAGCTGGTTGCACAATCACTGGATATGGCACCAATTGGCCATGCCGCAGTCGGTGGCGCAAGCGATGGCAACTTCGCTGCTGCTGCCGGCGCTCAAACCCTCGATGGCTTAGGCGCCGTTGGTTCTGGTGCTCACGCCCCGCATGAGCATGTTTTACTATCGTCGATTCAAGATCGAATCTCGCTCCTAGCCGCATTTATTAAGGAACTCATTCGTGACTGATGGCCCGTTAATTGTTCAAAGCGATAAAACCCTGTTATTAGATATTGATCATCCACTTTCAGCCGAATGTCGCAGAGCTATTGCTTCTTTTGCAGAACTCGAAAAGTCGCCGGAGCATATTCACACTTATCGATTAACTCCGCTTGGCTTATGGAATGCCAGAGCCGCGGGCCATGATGCAGAATTAGTAGTTGATACGCTTCTTAAATATTCTCGTTATGCCGTTCCTCATGCCTTGTTGGTTGATATTGCAGACACCATGTCTCGTTATGGTCGTCTGCGATTGGAAGCTCACCCAGTTCACGGGTTGACGCTAGTTTCAAATGATCCGGCAGTACTGCGCGAAGTTACTCGTGGAAAAAAAGTGGCCCCGATGCTAGGGCTACAACTCGATGAAGAGACCATTGTCGTACACCCAGGCCAGCGCGGTTTTCTAAAACAAGCGCTTCTTAAATTGGGTTGGCCAGCCGAGGATTTTGCTGGTTACGTTGATGGCGAACATCATGAAATAGCCCTAAAACAAGAGGGTTGGAGCATCCGCAAGTATCAAGAACTGGCCGCAGAAGGTTTTTGGCATGGTGGTTCTGGTGTGGTCGTACTTCCGTGTGGTGCTGGAAAGACCATTGTTGGCGCGGCAGCCATGGCGCACGCGAAAGCAACAACTCTAATTTTGGTAACTAATACCGTAGCCGCACGACAGTGGCGCGATGAACTACTACGCAAAACTACGCTTCACGAAGATGACATTGGTGAGTACTCGGGCGCAAAAAAAGAAATTCGCCCCGTAACGATTGCCACCTACCAAGTTATGACCACTCGAAAGAACGGGGTCTATTCGCACCTGGATCTTTTCGATGCCATTGACTGGGGTTTAATAATTTACGATGAAGTGCACTTGCTTCCGGCGCCGATTTTTCGATTTACCGCAGATATTCAATCGCGCCGCCGATTGGGCCTCACTGCAACCCTAGTTCGCGAAGATGGCATGGAAGGTGAAGTCTTCTCATTAATTGGTCCCAAGCGATTTGATGTGCCTTGGAAGGAAATTGAATCGCAAGGCTATATTGCGCCGGCCGATTGTGTCGAAGTTCGAATCACACTTACCGACGATGAACGTCTTAACTATGCAACTGCTGAACCTGAAGATCGCTACCGCTTCTGTGCAACTACTTCAACAAAGCGAAAAGTTGCAGTGGCATTAGCCAAAAAACATGAGGGCGAGCAAGTTTTAATTATTGGTCAATATCTTGATCAATTAGATTTACTTGGCGAAGAACTCGGTGTGCCGGTCATTAAAGGTGATACCCCCGTAAAAGAGCGGGAACGACTATTTAATCTTTACCGAATCGGTGAGGTGAAATGTTTGGTCGTTTCAAAAGTTGCTAACTTTTCCATCGACCTGCCAGAAGCCACCATTGCAATTCAAGTCTCTGGAACATTTGGTTCCAGGCAGGAAGAGGCACAACGCTTAGGTCGAATCCTTCGTCCCAAAGCTGATGGCCGAAGCGCCCGCTTTTATTCGCTCGTTGCCAGAGATACCGTGGATCAAGACTTTGCCCAAAATCGCCAACGCTTCCTGGCTGAACAGGGATATGCCTATCGAATTATTGACGCTGATGAAATTCTTCAAAGCTGAGCGATTGCAGCCCTAAATCGCTCTGGGCTGACTCGCCAAAAGTCGTGAGTTTCGCCATTTATTAGGGTGACCGGAATCTGTTCGCCATATTTAGTTTCTAGCTCGGGGTCACCATCGATTAATCGAAGCTCCAAAGAAAATTCCATCTCTTGTTGTAGCTCTTTAAGAGTAGCCATTGCCACCTCACACAAATGGCAGCCAGTTCTGGAATAAACCAAGACTTCAATCACTTCGGCTTCCTTGTTTTCGCTGTCTTCGCCGAAAAAATACGATCGGTCAGCTCCTGCAAGACCAAGGTGGCATCGCCTTTGCTGCGTGCCAGAGTGGTCTCAAAACTCTTAAGTGAAGCCGTGATAGTAGTTTCGGTAATAGTTCCAACCAACGGACCAAATCGATCGGCAAAAAGGGTGTGAGCCATTCGAGAGATTGACTTTGCTAGATCTTCTCGGGCCTCATCAAGGGTTGGCTCGGGCTCTTTATCGGAGAGCAGCCCAATCGAAGGGCGTTCGCGTTTTGCTCGATTAAAACTTTCCTGGGTGGTTGCCGAAAATCTTGGCTTTGGGGCATCAGATGGCATACACCTATCCTCTCAGACTGCTAGCGTTTTCCGCTGTGCGAGGTAAATCTTTACTCATCTCCGTGGTGCTGGCCACTTCAACCTTAGTCTCCCCTGCCCCCGCGCAAGCGCTGACGCTTCGCTCGGTTCCCGCAGGTTGGGTAAATATTTATAAATCAACGGCGCCAGCGCCAAAGTCAACCCAAAACTTAACAAAGAGTTCCAATACGCCAACTGGCGCTCATCTAGATAAGACCAGCACCTTCGTTATTAATTATGTAGCCGTTCCGGATAGTGTGAAGATTGCTATCCAAGCTGCGGTTGATGTGTGGTCGGTTAACTTTTCTTCTTCCGTTCCAATAACAGTAAATGCGACTTGGGGTCGCCAATCATCTGCCGGGATATTGGCATCTGCAACACCCGGACGATATTTCACTGGCTTTGCGGGGGCTCCCGACAACTCACTTTGGTACCCATCTGTTCTAGCAAATGCGCTTGCTGGAAAAGATTTAGATCCGAGTTCGCCCGAAATTTCTATCAAAGTTAACTCAACCGTTGCCTCATCGCTTTATTTAGGCACTGATGGAAATTGTCCCAGCGGTCAATACGATTTGGAATCCATAATCCTCCATGAGATGGGGCACGGCTTAGGATTTTTATCCAACAATAGTTTTGATCCATTTTTTGGCTACGGCACTATTGACCAACCGACTCCATTCGATGCATATACGCAACTACCCGACGGTCGCCGGCTCATGGATGTGCCTTCGCCATCACTAGAGCTCGGAAAAGCCCTTACCAATACTTTGGTTTGGTCCGGACCAAACGGAGTCAAAGCCAACAACGGAATTAAGCCGATTCTCTACACCCCCACCACATATGAACAGGGTTCATCTGTCAGCCACCTAGATGAAGCAACTTTCTCTAAATCTGGCGCTGATGCCGTGATGACGCCAAACCTTGCAGCTGGTGAGGTCTTCCACAATCCAGGACCAATATTAATTGCAATGTTGGCTGATATGAAGTTAAAACCTCCCGCCGGAATTGCTTCTGGCATTCCATCTGTACCTCGGAATGTAAAGGCGCTGATCGGCAATAAATCAGCGATCGTGACCTTCGATCCACCTACTAATGCCCGCACCGCTCAAGTAAATTCTTATTCGATCCGGGTAAATATCAACGGTGCCGAAACCATAGTGACTTCAAGTCCAGCGGTAATTCCGAATTTAACAAATGGCATTGCATATTCATTCTCAGTTATGGCTAAAAATGATTTAGGAAATTCTGATCCAGTAACCACCAATGCCGTTATTCCACAGGCCTCTTGGTCGCGCACGGTTCTTGACCCATCAGCGGATGCAAAATATTTGGTAACCGGGACCTTTGCCAAGAAGCCGATCGTGATTTACTCCGATAGCGGACGAGGTGACCTAAAGATGGCTACCTGGAATGGAAAAGATTGGATTCGCACAATTATTGACGGTAACTCAACTGTCGGTGGCCGAACCAAAAATAGCGTGGCAGGTTATATCTCGATGTGCTCCAGCGGCACGGGAAAAACTGAACAACTAAATATTTTCTATGGTGATCAAACTGATAAAGATTTGCGTTATGCCTCCTACCTTTCTGGTAAATGGCATTTTGAAGTTGTCGATGGCAACGGTCCCAAGGTGCAGCCGTACCAAGAAACGGCCCGAGTCCGAACCGCTAGCGATGTGAGCGTCAGTAGTGCCTGCGTTTCAACTCCAGCGGGTCTGCAAGTTTTCTATCGCGATGAAAGTCAAGGAATATTGCTCGGCGCAGTCCGGGATGGCACCAAATGGCGATATGAATTAATCGATGGCGATCGCGCGACTGATGGACGCACAACTGGCGATGTCGGTTTTCACATTAGTGCTCTCGCAGTAGGCACCAAGGTTTATCTCGTCTACGACTCGGTGTTAGCACTGAATCAAGATCACTTGCCTATAAAGGGTGAAATCAGATCGGCACTCCGAAGTTCGGCCTATCCCGAGGACTGGATTTATGGAACTTTGGATGCAACGGGTGGTGCTACCTCTGTGGCAGGTTACGCAGTTGCCCTATCCCAAAACGGTAAGAGTGTTTATGCAACTTGGTTGGCAGCATCCGGAATTACCGTGCCAGTAGCCGATCAAATTCGTTGGCGCGATCTAACTACAAGCGCACCAATTATTTCGACGAATAGCGATTTCTACGGTATTCCCGCCGGACCGCTGGCAATTGATTCGCAAAAAATTCTCTTTGGTTGCTCTAATCGACTTTGCGCCATAAGCAAAACGGACCAAACCATTAAATTAGTTTCGGGTGGAAACTTTAAGGATTCGATCCGTTCTCAATGGATAACTTTTAACGGCGCAAGATATGCCCTCGTCGGTATCGGCGGAACTCTTTCGCTCTTTAAACTTATTTAGCGTTACGACGCTGAATTCGAGTCTTCTTCAAAAGTTTTTTATGCTTCTTCTTGGCCATGCGCTTGCGTCGCTTCTTAATTACTGAACCCATAGTGCTCCTTTTGGTCGTACTGAAGGCTAAGTGTTAACCCGCCAGAGGAGTAACAATAGTCAATCCGAAGCCAGTGCTTTGCTCGGTAATCAGAACTAAGCCCGGAGTCCGCGCCCAGAGCGCAAAACGAAGTTTTCCGGTCATGGAGTTGGCGGCCAAGACGCGGCCAGCCTTTGAATAAGAGATCGCCACCAAGGTGGCCTTCTTTGGCGCCCAGCTCGGTATCCCAGCAATCGCAGAGCTTGAGGTGAAGATTCGCCAATTATTGATGCCAGCTGGGACTATAAGCGTGGCAAGCGGCTTTGCGACTACTAGTTTGTTTTGAACAATAACCCCGAAACTGCCTGAAGCATCTAATGAGACGCTGAAATTCTTAGCCGAAGCCCCGGCGGCGATTTGGCCAGTAATCATGAAATTGGCAGAGCCATCGAAGCGAATATGTTGCGGGTTGATTACTGCAGGAGCAAGCAACGAATAAGTGGCCAATAACTGGCCGGCGCGACTTACCTTCCAAACTGTCAATTGCGTTAAGCCAAGGTTTGCCGCGGGCGCCGGATCAACGCTCACGCCATCAGGGTTAAGCGGTGTTGTTGACGGGGTTGGGCTGGCACTGGGAGCGGATAAAGAATTAACTGCCCCTACTACCCAAAGCGAACCCAGTGAATCTTTTGCAACATCGGTAGCAATCTCATCACCGGAATTGCCCAACCGAAGATCCCAAAGGTGCGTCCCGGAAAAATCTAATTCCGTAATGAAACCATCGGTGCCGCCCAAGGCGGGCGAAGTAATCCAACCACCGCCATTTCCTTCGGCAGTTCCCACCAACACCACCGCAGCATTCGTAAGCAGAGCCGACGAAATATCATCGCCAGTCGCACCTGAAAGCGTGCCAATCTTTAGCGGCTTTATTGCAATAACTTTTACCGGCTTTGTTGCAGCGCTAGCAACCGAACTGTTTCCAATCAGCACACAACTAACAAGTGCAAGCGCGATTGCTCTAACTTTCAAGCCAGCTCCTGCGATCGATCGCGCGCTGCCCTCATTGCCTTTGCAACTAGTGCCTTTAGCTCACCATCATTGAAAGCGTGAAGTGCTGCTGCAGTGGTTCCATTAGGGCTAGTTACATTTTCCCGAAGCGTGGTGGCGCTCTTACCGGTTTGGGTAAGCATTCCCGCCGCACCAACAATCGTTTGAACGGTCAGGGCTGTTGCAACTTCAAGTGGCATCCCAAGCGCCACTGAACCTTCGACCATCGCTTCGACAAATGCAAAGAAGTAGGCAGGTCCGGAACCACTAGTGGCCGTAACGGCATCTTGGAGTGACTCATCGATCGTGAGAACCAAGCCACTAGAAGAAAGCAATTGCGTAACTAGGTCAACATGGCTTGAAGTGACATTTGCACCAGCAGAAAGGACTGAAGCGCCGGCCCCAATTAAGACCGGCGTATTAGGCATAACTCGAATTACGGCCGCAGGAGTAGCTAACCGAGATTCAATGAAGTGAGTGCTTTTGCCGGCCGCAAAAGAGACCAATAACGCCGCTGCATTTAAGTGCAGATCCAGTTCTGCAACTAACTCCGCTAAATCTTGCGGCTTTACTACCAAAAGAAGTAAATCACTCTGACTCGCAACGGCCTCTAGTGATGAGCGATGGGCGCCATACTTTTGCGAAATCTCAGCGGCCCGTTCATCACGCTTTTCGACGAAGGAAATCTGGGCTGGTGTTACCCCAGCAGATATGAGTCCTGCCAAGAGCGCTTTACCCATAATCCCAACGCCAAAGATCCCGACTTTCAACTCAGTTATAGCCTTCGTGGTTGTCATAGTAAAAGTCTACCTTCGTGGCTTCCGAGGCTCATTAAATCTCGCTGTGAATGTGCGGTTTAGTACTTAAAGCCTTAGGCTCTCCAACTATGCCTGAGGTAGATCCAAACTTTGCTCGTGATTGGGTGGAGTTCGCTGACCCAACTATTGCCGCTGATATTTTTAAATGCGATATCACATGGCTAACCTCTTATTGGAGCTGTATTTACGGCGCTGGTTGTTGTGGCATTGATCTAGATAAACCCAATGATGGCTGCTGTTCCGATGGCGCCTATTACTCGGACGAAGATGATGAGCTTCGGACATTGGAAGTTGCCAAACGTTTGACACCCGAGATGTGGCAATTCCACGAGCAGGCCCAACCAAAACGAGTCGGTGGAAAATTAAAGGTCTCTGAGCTCGGGCTAGATGGGGATCGCAAAACCCGCAAAATTGATGACTCGTGCATTTTCTTGAATCGAAAAGGTTTTGAAGCCGAAGGCTTCACTGGCTCATTCGGTTGCGTGCTGCATCATCTCGCTCAGAAAGAAGAGATTCACTTCGTAGACACCAAACCCGATGTTTGTTGGCAATTGCCGATTCGTCGCAGTTTTGAAAAGCGCGAAGTTGGAGACCGAGAAATTTCCGTTACCGTAATCGGAGAGTATGAGCGACTAGCTTGGGGCGATGGCGGTGCCGAGTTCAATTGGTATTGCACCAGCAATACCGAGGCTCATGTTGGCCGCGAGCCGGTCTATGTATCCAACCAGGTCGAACTTACTAAATTGATGGGCGAGGCGGCATATGCCGAACTTAAGATTCATTGCGATAACCGCATGGCTGCCATCGCTGAATTAGCTAAGGCAAGGCGCAAGAATGAACTTCCACTCTTTGTTATCCATCCCGCCACCGTGCAAGCCGGTCGTTAAAACATTTTCTCTATCTATAGTACTTTTAAATATTGCGATAACAATTTAGGAATTAGTGCGTACCGCATTTACGTTCCCGGGATTTAGGTCGATCGAGAGTCCTCCATCGACTCTGAGTACTTGCCCAGTCATGTAAGAAGAAGCATTTGAGGCAAGAAAGAACATCACCTCTCCAATTTCATCTGGCTTTCCAAGTCGCTTTAAGCTAATCCGAGAACTAAGTAACTCCTCCGAGACCAATCCGCTATCCAAATCCTTCTGAATTAAATCAGTCAATACCCAACCAGGAGCAACCGCATTTACTCGAATTCCATCTTTAGACCACTCGGTGGCCAACGAACGAGTAAGTCCTTCAAGACCAGCTTTGGCTGCGCAATACGATGCCCGAATAGGCATCCCCATAGCTCCTGCAATTGAGGAGACGTTGATTATTGACGCATCTGTTGCCCCCTTTAAAAAGGGAAATGCTGCCTTTGAGCAACGGAATGCACCAGTGAGGTGCGTGTCGATCATCATTTGCCAATCCGATACTGATGTTTCGACCGTCGGCTGCTGATTTGTAATACCCGCATTGTTGATAAGAACGTTGATGTGACCATGCTTTTTCCCGACGATATCAATCGCCTCCATAACCGAATCGTCGGAGGTGACGTCCAAAGAAAGGGGATGAGCGTGCGATTGAAAACTTTTTAGGGATTCGACAAATTGCTGAGCACGTATAAAGTTCAAATCCGCAAAATACACGTGGAAGCCAGCTTTAATAAATCGAAGGCCCGCTGCAGCACCTATCCCGCGTCCACCGCCAGTTATAACAGCGACTCTTTCTTTATCATCCATTTTGATACTCACTTCCATTTGATTGAACACTCATGAAAATATGGTCGCCTACTCGATGACATCACTCTTCATACGCGAGACCTGGCAAGCTGCCGTCCATGATGTACCCACCATCAATATCCAAGGTTGTTCCCGTTATGTAGTCGGCTTCTGCAGAGGCGAGAAAACAGATTCCAGAAGCGATCTGGTGAGGGTATGCGATTGTGCCCATCGGAACTCTGATTGAGAGCGCTCTAACGACTTCAGGTGTGTAAAGGGGTTTGCTTAAAGAAGTATGCGTGGCTCCGGGTCGCACGCAATTCACTCGAATATTTCGACGAGCCCATTCGGAAGCCATTGTTCGAGACATACTCTCGATGCCCCCTTTTGCGGCAGTGTAAGCGCCACCGTTTGGCTCTGATACAACTGCGTGAATGGAAGACACGTTTACTACACTCCCACGTAATTCATTTTCTAGAAGTATTTTTGCAACTTCACGAGTCATATAAAAAACACTGAACAAATTAGTGCGAAGTATGTTTTCGAAAAGCTCATCAGTGGTGTCCTCCATGGCGGCGACTCGCAGGATGCCGGCGTTGTTTACTAAAACTTGAGGAATTCCAATGCTTTCTTGAACTTCTTGCACGGCGGTGCGAACTTGATCGGGCGCGCTCACATCAACTTTGAAAGAGAACGCAGTTCCACCTTTTTCCACAATCTCATCTCTGACTTGAGCAGCACTTTTTTCATCTACATCGAAAATCGCGACTTTAGCCCCTTCGCCTGCCAGGCGTATGGCAGTCGCTTGGCCGATACCCGAACCCGCACCGGTCACGATCGCCGTTAGATTTTCGAATCGACGTACGTTATTCATAATCGTCTCCCTCGAGAATTGGAAAGCCCTTAGCATTTACGCCAACAGGTCTTTTAGAAATGTCAGTAAAAGTGATTCCTAAAGTTAGGTGAGCCTCAAGAGTTTG
Source organism: uncultured Actinomycetes bacterium (assembly GCA_903873185.1). Taxonomy (GTDB): domain Bacteria; phylum Actinomycetota; class Actinomycetes; order Nanopelagicales; family Nanopelagicaceae; genus CAIMZW01. The sequence goes on along the minus strand of CAIQNN010000056.1, from coordinate 7,089 downwards.
ATGTGGGCCAAGAATTGAAGCTTCCCCCTTATCTGCAAGGGACTTTAACTCTTGAGCAGGTGCGCTTGAATGAACTTCTAATCCGATGATGCTCTCAAGCCCCCACCATGGGTATCCAGTTGGGTCATAAAATTCCTGCCAAAACCAAACGAATGGCATTCTTTCGATGTCCCAGGTGAGCGTAATTGTCAATCCGGAAATATGGTTACGCGCGATCATCCAGCCTTCGGTACAACGAAAATAGAGAAGATCTGCGCCAAAATCTTTGTCAGTTCTTGCTGAATACTCACCCACTGAACCAACCATTTTCAAAGAGTGTTTTGATCGCGGTTCATATTTCTGATGGCTTGAGAAACTTTCAGGGTGAACGAACATTTCTTCGCAAGGTAGATAAACCGTGCATCCTCCCGAGCTCAGTGCTTCTCCAAATGCAGGATGAAACCCCCAAGAATAGGGAAGGGACGCAAGAGACAAATTCTTTACTTTAGATCTAAGGGTTAAAGAAGAATCCTCCTTTTCGACAGAAATTGTTTTCATCATTTGTATTGGAGATCTTTGAAGGACAGTACTCAATTTAAGTTCATTATTTTCTTCTCTATCTAACTCGTCCAAGTTCCAGGAAACTCGACAGGCTTCACCGTGAAAGGGTAGTTCGGCGCCCATAATGAGCGTGCTTTCTGCAGTATTAGGAAAGAGTTCTTGAATTCCTCCTGGATATTCATCGTAAAAAGAATCTGGCGAAAGGTTCATAAGACCGGGTGATGGGCGCTGCTTTTTGGCTTTCCTAGAATTCCACAAAATATTTTGGCTGGATTCTTTATGAAGAATCGAAAGAATATCCCCGCCTCGTTCCGGATTAATCAAAACTTCTAATCCGCTACTAGAGAGGCAAACTAACTCTGAGGAATATGGAAGGACCTGCTTAGTTGTCATGATGAGCGGTCGTTTAATTGCGTCCGAATTCCGCCATGGAGACTCAAATATTCGCGTACAAACCCGATATGTTCCCGCATTGCGGCTTCGGCTTTTGTCACATGACCAGCCAAAATGGCTTTCAGAATTTTTTCATGCTGCTCGTCGGAGGCATCTATTGCTCTTGGCACTTTAGTACCTACGACCATACCTCGAGTGACTGGCTCTTGAACTACAGCGACGATCGCTTTAAACAAAGAATGGTGGGCTAGATCCGCTATTGCGTTGTGGAAAGCTAGGTCAGCGAGAACGTGTTCGTTAGCATCATGTGCGGCCGTGCGAAGCATCTTGAACGCAGACATTAGAGGAGCCGTATTTAATTTATTGGCATTTTTCGCTGCGAGAGAGGCTTGTTTCGGCTCGATAAGAAGACGGACATCACACAGTTCGATTAGATTAATTTGATTCATTCGTAGCAATAATTCCAATGATTCTTTCAAGCCTTCCAGAGAAGGCTCGGCCACAAAGGTTCCCCTTCCAGACCTAGTGACCAACAAACCTTTTTGACACAATCTACCGATCGCTTCTCTAAGCACATTTCGGCCCACAGACATGGTGAGCGCCAAGTCTCTTTCGGGAGGCAACTTGTCGCCGGGGAGCAGGTGGCGTTCAATAATTATTTCTTGAATTTGAGCCATTATTACTCCGACAGTTCCAACGGTAACCACCTGTGCAAAGAGGTCTGGTTCATCAGCCATGAAGTATCACCTATTCCTTGACTGCTATTGGTGCAGGACGGTTAAGTGGTTGACCCGGCACGTCGACCTCAATTGCACCGATATGCCACCTGGCCAGACTCGCAATAAAAAGAGTACGTAAATCGGATCCGCCAAATGCAACATTCGTCGGCGCACCGATTGATGTACCTTGAAAATCATCCGCAATAATAGTCAATCCGTCTGTAATGTCGAACTTATAAATTCGATCTGGTCGATAGCAGCCGATATATAAATTGCCAATTTCATCAAACGCAATTCCGTCCGGAACCGTCAAAGGCATTTTTACAACCAGCTCCGCTTCCCCAGCACTTCCATCGCTAAGAATCGGAATCCTGGTGATTCCTGGCAAAGTGGATTCGACCACGTAGAGATAGGTTTCAGAAGAATTCAAAGCTAAACCATTCGCAAAATGTGGCACGTCGTGAGACCAAATTATGGTCTCACCCTTCGGTGAAATTCGGTAAATGCGCCCCGTCGCACCTAACCAATCGCCAGAATCAGAGACATACAGATTGCCTTGGGCGTCGAAAACTGAATAATTGGGAGTGGTCATTGGCAATTCTGTTGTGCCTTCGGAAAGCTTAGACAACTCCCCTTCGGGGGTCGCCTTAAATAGGCACCGGTTTGTCGGATCGCAGAGGTAGGCATTCCCATCGCCGTCTAACGCAATCCCTAAAATCCAACCTTTGGTATCGGCAATAATTCGGTGACTGCCATCTGAAAGATCAATTCGGTACAACTGACCCGCTTCACCTCCGGCAAGTAGGAACCCCTTTGGATCCCAGACGACACACTCGGGATGATCTAAACCCTCGGCAACAGTTCTGCTCATGAGATCTCCCCTTGATGGGATGCACTATTGCCAATTGATTTTGGATCCTCAGTCTTGTCGAAGTTGTCTTTCGAATTAACTTCTCTTCTAACACTGGCTTCAGATCTTTCGCGCCTGGTAAAACGATCCAAAATTACGGCCGCTATTAGAGCCACACCCTGGGCGACATACTGCCAAAAAGGTTCGACGCCAATCAAATTTAGTCCATTTCCCAAGAACCCAACAATGAGTGCCCCAACGATCGTTCCTGCAATTCGTCCTTCGCCTCCCGCGAGCGAAGTGCCGCCGAGAATTACAGCCACAATTACCTGAAATTCAAATCCGACTCCAATATTTGGGTCGCCACTGCCAAGGCGTGACGTTAGAACTACAGCTGCGATGCCGGTGGCAAGCCCGCTCATTAAATATAAAAGGAAGATGACCTTTCGAATGTTGACGCCTGAAAGTCGCGCTGTCTCTTCATTGCCTCCGATTGCATATACGTGGCGGCCAAAAACGGTTCGCCCGAGGAGCCAGCCGAAGAATAAGGCAATAACAACTGCAATTATTACTGGGTAGGGAATCTGAAAAAAGCTTCCTGTACCTAAATCACTCCAGTTGGAGGGAAGGCCAACCAGAATTGCACTTGGTGTCACCAAATAAGCCATACCGCGGGCGATATTTAGGGTACCCAAGGTGGCGATAATTGGAGTTACTTTAAAGCCAACTACCAAGGTGCCATTTAAAGCACCAAAAAGTGCACCTAATGCTATCGCTGCTAAATAGGAGAGCCAAAGATTAGTTCCATGCGAGGCGATAGATGCTGCTAATACGCCCGATGCGGCGAGGAGGCTTCCAACGGATAAATCGAGTCCTCGAGCGATCATCACCAACGTAACGGCGCTGCCAACTATCACAACCGATGAAGTTGATCGAGTTACATTTTGCATATTATCCCAAGTTAGGAATCGCGAACTTGTCATTGTGAAAAACAGCATGAGAACAAATAGAATGAATAAGGAGGCCATCAGCTGATTGCCTCGCATGACGCGGCCCCACGAACGCAATTTGCGAAAAACAATACTTAGCATGTTTGTCCTTTTCACTTTACTTCTCCCATTGCAAGGCTCATTACTTCTTCTTCTGAGGAATCTCCTCCGAGCATGCCCATAAAAAGCCCTTCTCTCATCACTGCAATTTCGTCTGCAAGTCCTAGAAGTTCGGGTAAATCAGAAGAAACAATGACTACTGCCATACCCTCGCGCGCAAGTTGATCAATAATTTGATACATCTCCGCTTTTGCTCCCACATCGATTCCCCGTGTTGGTTCATCCAATAATAGGATCCCCGGAGCCACCGCTAACCAACGTGCGACAACACATTTCTGTTGATTGCCTCCAGATAGTTGGCCCACTTGTTTTCCCATACTTGGAGTTTTGATGCTAAGTCCAGATATGAATTTTTTTGCCAAAACGACAGAATCTCGCTTCCAACTTCTTAAAGGCTTTCCAATCGCCCATGTAATTGAAATGTTCTCTTCCACTGAACGTAGCCCAATGATTCCTTGACCTCGCCGATCTTCCGGCACGAGTCCTATTCCGGCGCGAATGGCATCTCGACAATTGCGGAATCGTTGTAATTCTCCTCCCATCGATATTGATCCTGCCGTCAGGCGATCAAGCCCGAAGAGGGCACTCATTAATTCAGTTCTGCCAGAACCCACCAGCCCGGCAATCCCAGTGATTTTGCCGGATTGAAAAGCCAAATTCACATTTGATATTTTGGCAGTAGATATATTTTTAACTTCCAAAACAGATTTCCCGAAAGTACGATTCTTTGTGGGAAAGGTGTGTTCTATATCCCGCCCAACCATCTTTCGAATCATCCCATTGATCGACAATTCACCGGAATTGTACGTTCCGACAATGCCCCCATCTTTGAAGATCGTTATACGATCGGCAATCTTTTCAACTTCGTTCAGTCGATGTGAGATGAAAACAATACTTCTACCTTCGGATTTTAAGGTTCTAATAACTGAAAATAGATTCTCAACTTCATCGCGATCCAAGGTTGAGGTGGTTTCATCCATAAATATCACCTTTGCATCAATATTCAAGGCTCGCGCCACCATAACTGCTTGTTTCTCGGCGGTTGAAAGTTGACCAACTTTTCGATTTGGATCCAAAGAGCCAAATCCAATTCTCATTAGTAATTCTTTCGCACGAACAAAACTTGCTTTAGGTAGAACTAACGGACCGCGAGACAATTCATTACCTAGCAGAATGTTGTCAGCTACGGACAATCCATTAACAACACTCAATTCTTGAAAAATAAAACTAAGCCCTAATTGTTGGGCATGATGCGGACTGGAGATATCTTGAATTTCATCCGAGATACGGATTTGCCCCGAACTTGGGGTCATGCTGCCGGCCAGAATTTTTACCAAAGTGGACTTACCGGCACCATTTTCACCGATCCAACAATGAACTTCGCCTGGAAAAATATCGACGTTTACCGCATCTAGGGCTTGAACACCTGGAAACATCTTCGAAATTTCAACAACTTGAAGAAATGGTTGCATAGGCGAAGAGACCAACTTTGCCGATGCAACCATTTCGTTATTCCTTTACTTCGTTGGGTATTGAGCCTTGAGCCAAGCGCTGATACCCGCAGGCGAAGGATTGATTGGAGGATACCCCAATGCAATCTGAGTGGACTTTGTAGTCTTCTTTTGGACAGTGGCACCTAGAAGGTTAAATGCTGCGAAAGCAAAATCCCCTGGTGGATATCCTGATTCGGCCTTATAAGGAGAATTCACATCTCCCATATCAGCCATGCCTGGACCTGAACCATCGACCGCGGCGAGCACGCCCCAATCAGCGTTGTACTTACCAATAGCCTTTAGGGCAGCAACTGTTCCTAGAGAAGAGTCATCATTGATTCCAAAAATGACGTTTACTTCAGGATGAGCTTGAAGCAAATCGGAAGCTGCAGGTAGAGCCTTGTCGATTACTCCACCACCGTTGACCGATTGAACTACCACAGCACCAGGGACTTGGGAAAGGAATCCGTAGAGGAATCCGTTCTTGCGATCTGCTACTTGTGGGAGATTTGGAAGGTCAACTATTCCGATTTTGGCCGCAACCCCAGGAAATTTAGCGTTGAAGTAGGCGCCTGCGTTGCAACCAGTCGAACGACTACCTAGAAAGTCATTTGCAAAGACTCTAGGGGTCAGAACTTTTCTTGGTTGTACGTTGTACGTTACAACAGGGATTTTGGCTGCTAAAAATTTCTGGATTTGAGGAACTGATGCGTCACTATCTAGCGGTGCAAAAGCAATTGCATCAGGCTTATCGGCGATGATGTTGTCCACATTTTGCTGGACCGTTCCCGCGTCGAATTTTCCGTCATAAATTTTTAACGTGAATTTGTACTTCTTTGCCAAATCTTTCCAATGATTCGCAACCGCTAAGAAGAACGGTTGGCCCAGACCCATCACAGTAAGCGCAATGCGCTTTCCAGTAAGGGGAGATGTCTTAGGCAGAGCTAACCAATTCCCTGGTGCGCTTACATATCCCGTGAATCCGGCAACGGAACCCGGAATCTTTGCCACGGCGGCTGGATCCTTGGGGGTGCATATCTTGCTGCTGTAGCTTGAGGCAGCCAGTGCCGAGGCATTCGAGGCAGCGTGCGCTGAGATTGGCGTGAGCATCGTAACGAGTACTGAACTAGCAGCGAGGATAGAAAGCGCTGCGGTTCCATACGATCGATGGGGAAGAAGCTTCTCTTTTATCATTATTCTCCTTACTTTCTTGTGTCCATAAATTATGGCGGAGCCGTCATTGGTTCCGTGGTAGGACCACCGAAAATTAACAGGCTGTCCATAGACTGTCAACAGGGTGAGATTTCAACTGGGAGCTTTGACACTCCCAACCGCTAACCTTTCGTCGTGGTTAAATCTCCCTCCCCGGCAAAAGACCCCTTCCGCTGTACCGAATGCGGCTGGACCGCCAATAAATGGGTGGGCCGATGCGGTGAATGTCAGGCGTGGGGAACGGTCGAGGAAGTATCCGCTCCTAAGAAACTATCGCTAGTAGCAGGTTCCGTAACTAGCGCTGCACTGCCAATCGGGGAAGTAAACCTAGAAAGCGCAAAAGCGCGCTCCAGCGGCGTCAGTGAACTAGATCGAGTTCTCGGTGGTGGGCTAGTTCCCGGCGCGGCAATTCTTTTGGCCGGCGAGCCAGGAGTTGGAAAATCAACGTTGTTGTTGAGCGTCGCCGCCGAAAGTGCTCGCAAAAATTTAGTCGCCCTTTACATCAGCGGTGAAGAATCAGCATCTCAAGTTCGCCTTCGCGCCCAACGTTTAAATGCCATAGATCCACAACTCTGGTTGGCTTCTGAAAATGACCTTGGTGCCGTCATTGCCCACATCGATGCTGTGCAACCACAGTTACTCGTCATTGATTCCATCCAAACAATTACCAGCAGTGCGGTCGAAGGTTCCCCTGGCGGAGTTACTCAAGTTCGCGAAATTGCCGCAGCTCTAATTCGGATCGCCAAAGAACGTTCCATCACTTTAGTTTTAGT
>CAIQNN010000055.1 GCA_903873185.1 uncultured Actinomycetes bacterium | reverse complement strand
GACGAAGTTTTCGTCGAACATTCGATTCGATAAAACGTCGGTCTTGAAGTTTCCGCCGGTCATCGTATGAATAACATCGAAGAGTTTTAACGTACCGACCATGGCGGTAGTTAAGACCACGATTATCGTGGTGCGAACCATCGGAATGGTAATTAGCCGGAACATTTTGAATCCGACCACGCCATCCAGCTGGGCGGCTTCTTCAATTTCGGTCGGGATCGCTTTAATAGCCGCCGAAAGAATGACCATGGCGAATCCAGTAAAGCCCCAAATGTAGACAGCCATAATCAGAAAGTTATTAAGTGGGTAAGTTAAAAGTAAATGAGGCGGCGTGATGTGAACCCAAGTCAAAAGTTGAGCTACCAAGCCAGTCTGAGGTTGTCCTGGATCTTGATAGGCGTACATTAAATTCCAGATGAGTGATCCACCAACGAAAGAGATCGCCATTGGCATGAAGATCAGGGCTTTGGCGAAAGCTTCGCGCTTCATCTTATTGAGCATTACCGAGAGCGTTAATCCGAGGGATGTGACGACGATTGGACAAATCACAATCCACTGAACGGTATTGAATAAAGCTAGTCGAACTTCGGAATCAGAAAATGCGACTCGGTAGTTTCGAAGGCCCACCCAGTGTGAGGAATCGGCATTTTTAAAAGATTCCATAATTGTCTGGATTGCGGGGACGCCAAGGCCCGTCATTACCAAAATTAAAGCTGGAACGAGAAATACAAATAGCGCAACGCGCGATTGTTTCTTACCTTTTATCCTTGCACCGGCTGCAAATGCGGCGTAGTAAATCCCGAAAAAGACCACAAGGACTTGGGTAATTTGCCAAATCTTTGGCCACGAACTGTGGAACAAACTAGACCAAGTAACGGACAAGGTTTTTTCTCACTTCCTTTAGATTTGAACATGGGGCCCACCGAACGGCGAGCCCCATGCATTTGAACCTGCGAAACTAGCTGTTAGTTACCAGTTAGCGTCGATAGCCGCAGCAACAGCCTTCATTGACTTACCTTCTGCGTAGAACTTTGTGATTTCCTTCCAGAAAGCACCGTTTACTGCAGTAGGCATCAAGTCAGAAGCATCGAAGACGATAGCGCCGGACTTGGCTTGAAGGGATTTCGCAACGACCTTAAGGACTGGATCGGTGTATGAATCCAATGGAACTCCGTTATTAGCAGAGGTCCATCCGCCTTCTTTGGCTCGCTCAGTTCCATATAGTGGAGATGAGAAGTAAGCCTGAACTAAGCCAACTTCTGGAGCAGTGCTGAATGCAACTGGGAATTCGCCAGCACCTTCGATTGGCTTACCAAACTTGGTGTTGGTAGGTGGAAGGTAGAAAGCGTTTGCATCGCCCTTAGGACCAAAAGTGGTTCCTGCTGGGAACATTGAGGAGTAGAAGGAAGCTTGCTGCAACATTCCGCAGGTCTGCTTCTTCAATCCTGGAACGCCAGCATCTTGGAACTTGCGGGTAGCGACAGACTTAAGATCGCCAACCTGTCCCTTGGTGCCTAGCCATGATGCGACAGCGTTCAACTCACCGAGGATCTGTGGTGAAGAGAACTTGAGCTTGCCTTGCCACCATTGGTTATAAGCATCTGGGCCGAGATCGCGAAGTACGCGCTCTTCGATCCAGTCTGTTGCTGGCCAACCAGTTGCAGCACCGGATTCAATACCAGCACACCATGGGGTGACTTTTGCTGCTGCAATCTTCTTTGCAACGGCATCCATCTGTGCCCAAGTTGTTGGAATCGTTAACTTCAACTTTGTAAATAGTGCTGGTGAATACCAGACCAAAGACTTTGATGAAGCACCAAATGGTGCGCCGTAGACCTGACCGCTAACAGTGGTGAAGGTCTTCCATGCTGGGTTGTAGTACTTATCAATATTTGCCAGCACTGCTGGTGTAACAGGAACTGCCTTGCCGGTTGCAACCATTGTTGCAACAAGTCCTGGCTGAGGGATGATCGCGATATCTGGAGCATTTCCACCCTTAACGCGAACTGGGAGGAGAGTCTCGAACTGATCGGTACCTTCGTAGTTGATCGTGATGCCTGTGCAAGCAGTGAAGTGAGCGAAAATCTTTTGCATCACAGTAGCTTCAGGATCGCGGATACCGGCAAAGACGTTTACAGAAGTGCCTGAATGACCCTTGTACGCGTCAAAACCCGCGCAGTCCCAGGCCTTCGCAGTTGTGGCGGTGAACAACGTTGCTGTTATGGCAACGAGGCTCGCGACAACCGTAAGTTTCATGGTTTTTTTCATGTGACCTTACCTTGTTGATTTGGTCCGAGCTCGGGGGGTGGCTCGCGTCCCGCGCAAAATGTACCTAAACCGTCAGACCGTAGGAATAGCGCGGGACTTTAACTTTGTAACAATTTCATAACATGTGGTTTAAGAAAATTTGTAAAAAATTAAAGTTGACCTTCGAATGCTCGTGCAATTTGTTGCGCATGATCGAACGGATGTGCGGTGTAATCGGAATACCATTTATCAAAGGTGTATTTTCCAACTTCTGAGTGAATCCCAGTCTTTTGTAAATCAGATTCAGTCAACCTCTTTAGAACATCAAGCGATGCTCGCCTTACGGCGATGAAAAGCGCAAGCGAGTGCTCAATAGGCAGAACTTCATAGCCCAAAGTAGGACTTTTCGCCCAAGCACCTTCGTCATAACCAGTAAGCAACGTTCCTTCAGGTTCGCCAACTAAACGGCGCAACCGGATATAGGAATTAGTTTCGCTGTCCGCTAAGTGGTGAATCGTCTGGCGCGGGCTCCATCCCTCAGGGTGTTTAGAATCCAAATCTCGATGCTTATAGTCGCCTAACGCCTCGATGACCGCATGGGTACCAGCCTCATATTTTGCGTTGAGTTCTGCTCGGTTCATTTAGCTTCCTTTCGAGACGTTGAATGGGCTCATGTGACTCGAGAGCCCTCCGTTGTGACTTTCTCGTACTGTCTTGTAGCGACCAGATCCCTCAATCGCTGAAAGCCATCCCAAATTTCCACGTAGCTATTTGTCAGTGGTGAGATCGCCAATCGAATTGAATTGGGAGTTCGGTAATCCGGAATTACATTAGCGAACTCTCGTAGGGCAACTGCGATTCGTTTTGCATCTGGATGCACCAATGAAATATGCCCCCCGCGCTCCAAAACTTCGCGCGAAGTATTTAAGGTAAAACCAAGTTCTGCCAACCAGGCATCATAAAGTCCGATCATCATTTGAGTTCCCGTTGCACACTTTTTGGCTATGGCACTGATCGTTGCCTCTTCAATCATTCCGAAGGCGGTATTAATGCAGCGCAGACCAACAATTGAAGGACTGGCGATTTGAAAACCGCGAATCGAATTATCTTTTTCAAAGGTGGGTCCCATCTCAAATTGGTCGGCCTGAGCGAACCAACCCTGAATTGAAACCTGAAGCGAATTCTGTACCTTCTTATTTACATATAACCAAGCGGGGGAACCAGGACCGGAGTTTCCATACTTGTAGGTGCAACCCACAGCCAGGTCCACACCATTGTCGTCGAAATTTAATTCGATGGCGCCTGCGGCATGGCTGGCATCCCAAATTGTTAGGCCACCGTATTTACGAACCAGCTCAGTGATCGCCTTAATGTCGGTTCTGGCACCAGATCGATACTGAATTACTTCAAAGGTAACAAAGGCAACATCAGTTGATAGATATGGTTCCAAAATCTCAGGAGTAATTCGCTCACATTCAGCGCTACCTGGAGATTCATTGTCAATAATTATTAGATTCAAACCCATGCGATCGGCAACGCCTTGCAAGATGTAACGATCCGTTGGAAAGTTAGCGGCATCGGTGATTATGGTTTTACGTCCGGGGCGGGCCGCAATTGCAGCTCCAACAAGCTGATAGAAATTGACCGAAGTTGTGTCGCAAGCTAATACCTGTCCGGCGCCAGCGCCAAGAACCGCTCTTCCAATTAGATCACCGGTGGCTTGCGCCTCGTCGATCCAGTGTCCCCATCCGCCGACAACTTCAGCTCCCCATTCGTTCAAGAGATAGTTATTTACAACTTCAACAGTCTTCTTGGGAAGTCGGCCTAAAGAATTTCCATCCAAATAACACATATTTGGGTCGGTATTAACGAACTGGTCCTTGTATCGAGCCAATGGGTCTTCGGCATCGAGATTCAGTGCAAATTCGCGTTCGGTAACGGTCATTAACCCACTCTAGCAATAGTGAAATACGCTAGGCCCATGGCCGTGAAGAATCTTTTAAATCTTGAATCGGTCTCAAAGGCCTTTGATATAAAGCCGTTATTGACCAATGTTTCGTTGGGAATTAATGAAGGCGAACGGATCGGAATTGTCGGTCGAAATGGCGGCGGCAAAAGCACACTCCTAAAGGTCATGGTCGGGCTGGAACCGGTTGATTCGGGGCGAGTTGCCAAAGCTGGCTCAGTTCGAATTGGGATTCTTTCTCAGGTTGATAATGCCAAGCCGGGGGCGCTCATTCGCGATGTGGTCCTAGGCGATACCGAGAAGCATGTTTGGGCGAGCGATGCCGCAATTCGAGAGATTTTTATTGGGCTCTTTGGCGGCTTTACCGATGAACTTCTGGAACGCCCATTTGCCTCACTTTCTGGCGGTGAGCGTCGGCGTGTAAACCTGGCACGGTTACTAGTTGATGACCTGGATTTGATTTTGCTGGATGAACCAACCAACCATCTGGACGTTGAAGGCGTCTCGTGGCTGGCCGCTCACTTGAAATCGCGCACCAAATTATCGATCGTCGTGATTACCCACGATCGTTGGTTTTTGGATGAGGTCTCGGATCAGATCTGGGAAGTTGTTGATGGCGATGTCTTAACTTACGAGGGCGGCTACTCCGCTTATGTGCTCTCTAAAGCCGAGCGCTCCAGGCAGCAGAGCGTTGAAGATGGCAAGCGAAATATGCTGATTCGAAAAGAGTTGGCGTGGCTGCGCCGCGGCGCTCCCGCCAGAACTGCCAAGCCGAAATTTAGAATCGAAGCGGCAAATACTTTAATTGCGAATGAACCGCCACCTCGAAATCAGACTGAGTTGCTTAACTTTGCTTCAAACCGTTTGGGAAACACGGTTTATGAAACACATAAAGCCGCAATTCGTGCGGGGGAGAAACCGATTCTTGCTGATCTCAATTGGAACGTTGGACCTGGCGATCGAATCGGAATTGTTGGCGTAAACGGCTCCGGCAAAACAACTTTGATTCGGGCTCTTCTTGGCCACATAAAACCTACTGCTGGAAAGATCGTCACGGGTGTAACAGCGAAAGCCGCCTTTCTGTCGCAGCATTTGGAAGAGTTAGATCCAGAATGGCGAGTTTTGGAAGCAGTTGAACATGTAGCTAATCATGTACAACTTGGCAACGGAAAAGAGATGTCCGCCAGCCAGCTCTGCGAAAAATTGGGTTTTAACACTGATTCACAATGGACTCCGGTTGGTGATCTTTCGGGCGGGGAACGGCGAAGGCTGCAATTAACCAGGCTTTTGATGGATAGCCCAAATGTGTTGTTGCTTGATGAGCCGACCAACGATTTTGACGTCGAAACCCTTACTGCGCTTGAGGATTTGCTTGACTCCTTTGGCGGCACCTTGCTGGTTATCTCGCACGATCGTTACTTTCTCGAGCGCGTCTGCGACAAATTCGTTGGACTTTTAGGAGATGGAAAGCTGCTTGATCTGCCACGGGGGATTGAGCAATATCTAGAACTTCGCATTGCTTCAAAGTCCCCGGCTAGCAGCGCCAATTCAACGGGCAGTACTTCAAATGCTGCGCAGTCTCGGTTGCTTAAGAAAGATGTAGCCCGTCTAGAAAAGCAGATGGCAAGAGCCACGGCGGATGAAGCTGACCTTCGTTCCGCCCAAATTGAAGTTGGCGCCGATCATGAAAAGCTTGTGCAGGTTATGAAAGAGTTGGCGGCGATTCATGCTCGGATCGCCGAGCTAGAAGAAGACTGGCTCACGGCCACCACTGCGCTAGAGGAGATTTCAAATTAGTTCAAAAATCTCTCACGCCAAGTTGGAATTCCTCGCAGCGCTAACTGGAATTTTGATTGCGATCCAAGCACGATCGAATGGTCAACTTTCGCACGAAGTGAAGAATAGTATTGAAGCAGCACTCATCTCCTTTAGCTCTGGTCTAGTTATCATTTTGGTCATTGCACTTTTTTCAAAACCAATGCGCGCCGGACTGCATCAAATTCGGACTGCACTAAAAACTAAATCCCTGCCCAAATGGCCATTAATTGCCGGGGCGCTAGGCGGCTGCGCGATTGGAATTCAGACTCACGTCGTTCCGCTATTAGGCGTAGCTATTTACTCGGTTGCCTCGATATCTGGTCAAACCGGAGTCTCTTTAATCGTGGACCGCTTGGGATTGACTGGTGGAGCCAAACAACATATTTCAGGTCGTCGCATCCTGGCTGCTCTTGTAACAATCATTGCGGTCTTGGTATCGGTCTGGGACCAACTTTCGCTAACGCATTTTGCCCTTGTGGCGGTAGCCGTAACCATTATTGCCGGATCCTTGATTGGGGTACAGCGCGCATTTAATGGTCAAATCAATTCACATTCTCACCAGAGTTTTGCAACAACACTAATGAATTTCATAATGGGAACGTCGGTTTTAGCTCTTACTTTATTATTCATAACGCTCGTAAAGCATGAGCGGATTTATCCTTTTCCGCACGGACCGTGGTGGATTTACACGGGCGGAATAACTGGAGTTATCTACATCGCTTTTGCATCAACCGTGGTTCAACACCTTGGCGTTCTAACCTTCACCCTGTTTAGCGTGGGCGGGCAGTTACTCGGATCACTTTTGATTGATTTCATCTCCCCATCTACAGGG
>CAIQNN010000054.1 GCA_903873185.1 uncultured Actinomycetes bacterium | reverse complement strand
ATCCAATTCCACCAACACGCGACGCAACCTATAACGGAAGCTTGCACCCGCAAGCGACGCGCAACCTGAGGAGCTCAACTATGGAAATTACCCCAACTGACCTAGCCACAGAACTATCTGCAATTGCCGAAAGTTCACCAGCCCCTCTAAGTGCCGCCTCCGCCTTAGTTGGCGACCCTTCTCAGTTTGGTCGGGTCGGCGATGATGGAATTGTTTATGTTAAGAGCTCCGATGGTGAGCGAGCCGTTGGCTCCTATCCCGGCAAATCTGCCGAAGAGGCGCTCGCCTACTTCGTCCGTAAGTTCGAAGCCCTGGCCTCCGAAGTTGCCCTACTAGCCGCGCGAATCAAAAGTGGTGCGATGGTGCCATCTGATGCCGCAGCCGCAGTCACAAAACTTCGGGAACAAGTTGTAAATTTAAATGGCGTCGGCGATCTCGCGCTGTTGGCTGCCTCCGTCGAACAGATTCCTTCACTAATTGAAGATCATCGCGCCGCCTATCAAGAGCGTAAAGAAATTGAAAATGCTGTCAAGGAAGCTAAACGTGCGCAAGCAGTTGAAGCAAAAGAGAAGTTAGTGGCCGAAGCTGAAGAGCTTGCGGCTTCCGAGAACTGGAAAGTCACCGGCGAGCGGTTGAAAGTTTTGCTCGATGAGTGGAAAGCCGCTCCAAGACTTGATAAGAAGACTGATGCTGACTTCTGGAAGCGCTTCTCCTCATCACGAAATAAATTTGATAAGCGACGCCGAACCCACTTCGCCGCACTTGAAGCAACCCAATCTCAAGTACAGGAAAAGAAGGAAGCAATCGTTAAGGAAGCTGAAGCCCTAGCTACTTCACGCGAATGGCTTCCCACTGCTCGCCGCTTTAAGGAATTGATGGATGCTTGGAAAGAGTCCGGTCGGGGCAAGCCTTCGGTCGATACCAAGATGTGGTCTCGTTTTAAGGCCGCACAAGATCAATTCTTCGCGGCTAAGAACGAAGATCTAGGAAAGCGCCAAGAGAGTATGAGCGCCAATCTTATTAAGCGTGAAGAGCTAATTGTTAAGTTCGAAGCGCTAGTTCCCTTTTCTGATGTCAACTCCGGCAAGCGCGCCTTCCGCGATTTGATGGATCAATGGCAGAAGATCGGAATGACCGAGCGCTCCAAGCGAGCAGCGCTTGATGCTCGGTTAGCAAAAGTTGAAGATGCCCTTGATACCGTTGAACAAGAGCACTATCGCCGTACTGACCCAACTGCAATCGCTCGTGCGAACGAAGTTGTCCAGGGCCTAATTGCTGCGATTGAAAATTACGAGAATCAAGCAAAGAAGGCAGAAGCTGCCGGTAATGCTGCAAAAGCTATGGTTGCCAAAGAAGCTGCTGAAGCTCGCAAGATTTGGTTAGCGGAAGCTCAAAAGGGCCTGACGGAGTTTAAGAAGGCCTAGTTATTGGTGACGCGATAAACATCGTAAACACCTTCGACGCTGCGAACGGCAGATAAGACCGCATCTAGATGCGAGGCATCTGCCATTTCAAAGGTAAAGCGCAATACCGCCGTACGATCTTTCGAGGTATTGACCGCAGCATTCAAAATATTAACGTGTTGATCCGAGAGCATTCTGGTCACGTCCGAGAGCAACCGATTTCGGTCAAGTGCCTCAAGTTGGATGTTTACCAAGAATAAGGTTTTAGCACTTAGATTCCATTTAACATTGACGATTCGATCACCTTGATGCATCTTTAAATCCGCAATATTTATGCAATCTATTCGGTGAACCGAAACTCCGCTTCCTCTGGTAACAAAACCAACAATCTCATCGCCGGGGACCGGAGCACAACATCTAGCCAATTTCACCAGTAAGTCGGCGGCCCCTTCTACTTCGACGCCAGAAGACCCTTTTCTGCTTGATTGAAAGGTTGCAGGACTAAGTAGATGGTCAACGCTAGATTCTGCGTGAACATCCTCATCACCCATTGCAGCCGTCAGTTTTTCAACAACGAATTGTGCGGATATATAGCCATTTCCTACGGCGGCATACAAAGCTTCGATATCGGGGTAACGCAAATCGTGGCTTAATTGAAGAATGGCTTGACCGGCAAAAATCTTCTGGAGCGGCAGGCCAGCTTTTCGCATCTGCCGGCCAATAGATTCCCGGCCAGCATCAATCGCTTCCTCGCGTCGCTCTTTCGAGAACCAGGCTTTAATTTTGGAGCGAGCCCGTGGTGATTTAACAAAGTTAAGCCAATCACGACTTGGACCGGCGTCATCATGCTTATTTGTGACGACCTCTACAACATCACCATTACCCAGCGGCGACTCGAGTGGCGCCAATTTCCCATTGACTTTCGCACCTACACAGCGGTTGCCCACTTCAGTGTGCACCGCGTAAGCGAAATCCACGGGCGTTGAGCCGGCCGGCAACGCAATAACACTCCCCTTTGGCGTAAAGACAAATACTTCTGGTGTGCGCAGGTCATACCTCAAAGTGTCGAGGAACTCCCCCACATCTTCGGTCTCTTGCTGCCACTCGTGCAGTTGCTTTAACCACAACATGTCAGAGCCCGAAGCTGCCGAAGGCGCGGCATTGTCGCCCTTGAGTTTGTACTTCCAGTGCGCCGCAATTCCATATTCAGCTCGCGCGTGCATATCGAAGGTTCGAATTTGAATTTCTACCGCTTTACCTGTGGGGCCAATTACAGTGGTGTGCAGCGACTGGTAAAGATTGAATTTTGGCATTGCAATGTAATCTTTAAATCTGCCTGGGATCGGACTCCAGCGGGCGTGAATTGCGCCAAGTACGCCATAGCAATCTCGGACATCTTCGACTAGAACTCGGATGCCGACCAAGTCATAAATCTCATTGAAATCACGGCCGCGCACGACCATCTTTTGATAAACGCTATACAGGTGCTTCTGACGACCCTGTACCTTTGCCGCAATTCCATCTGCCTTCAGATCGCTTTCTACAAGTTCCACAACCTCTTCAGTGAGACGAGAGCGCGATGGCGAACGATCAGCAACTAACCGTTCAATCTCATCGTATTTCTTAGGCTCCAGTACTCGGAAGGAGAGGTCCTCTAACTCCCATTTAATGGCATTCATTCCCAGCCGATGTGCAAGCGGGGCATAGATATCTAAAGTCTCTTGCGCTTTGCGTTCTGCCGTCTCTGGGGCAACGAAACTCCAAGTTCGAGCGTTATGGAGGCGATCTGAAAGTTTGATAACCAGAACTCGGATATCACGCGACATTGCAATTACCATCTTGCGCAGCGTTTCGGCTTCGGCGTTAGGACCGTAAGTTAATTTATCTAACTTTGTTACGCCATCGACCAAATTGCCAACTTCATCACCGAAATCCTTGCGAATTTTAGTTAAGGTGATTTTGGTATCTTCAACGGTGTCGTGCAGTAGCGCTGCAATAATCGTGGCTGGATCCAAACCCAGGTCAGCCAAAATCTCGGCAACCGCAATTGGGTGCGTTATGTAGGCATCGCCGGACTTACGAAACTGTCCTTCGTGTGCGGCCGCAGCCGCTAAGTAAGCGCGTTCTAACTCTTCTGGATCAAAGTCGGGATGGCTCGAACGTAGCTTTGCAGCCAGCGGTTCGATCATCGACTCCATGCGAAATCCGAATCAATTATCGGCGTCTAGGCTTACGTTTTGGTTGATTCCTTGGGCCGCGCTCGGTGACTACTTTATGTCCGCCACCAGTATCGATATCGGAACGAGACTCACCAATTGTTGGTTCGGAACCAGCCTTTGTATTGTTACTAGCAGCCGCGCTTCGAACTGCAACGCGTTTTGCCAATGCCTGCATGGCCGGCTCGCGCTCACGCAAGGTAGCCAGGATTGGTGACGCGATGAAGATTGAAGAATAGGTTCCAGTAGCTAATCCGATGAAGAGCGCCAGTGAAAGATCCTTGAGAGTTCCGGCACCCAATAGTCCAGCGCCGACGAAGAGAATTGAGGCAACCGGTAGTAGGGCGATCAATGAAGTATTGAAGGAACGAACCAAGGTCTGATTGACTGCCAAGTTCACGGCTTGCGAATAAGTGGTTTTGCCCGTGCTGGTGATTGTTCTGGTGTTCTCACGTACTTTGTCGAAAACCACGACGGTGTCATAGAGGGAGTAACCGAGAATGGTTAGGAACCCAATTACCGTAGCCGGAGTTACATCAAAACCGACCAACGCGTAAATGCCAACCGTGATGAAAACGTCGTGTACAACAGCTGCAATCGCAGCCAACGCCATCTTTGGCTCAAAAGCCATAGCAAGGTAGATCATTACGACAAAGATGAACCCGAAGAGTCCGTATAGCGCTTTATGGGTAATTTCCTTACCCCATGAAGGTCCAATGCTTTGGGTATCAATGTTATTTACATTTACATTAAATTCTTTCGCTAGCGCATCCTGAACGGCATTGGACTGGACTCCAGTTAACGCGCCAGTCTGAACTCGAATCTTTCCAGATCCAATCTTTTGGATAACGCTCTCACCCGTGATGTGCGCAGCGGTTAGCGCTTGGCGGGCTTGCGCGATCGTTGTATTAGGTGCCGATACCGTGAAGGCCGAACCACCCTTGAATTCAATTCCCAGATGCAACCCTTGGGTAAATAGCGAGATTGCCGATATCGCAATCAATAACCCTGAAATCGCATACCAGCGATGACGTTTTCCAATGAAATCAACTGAAGTTTCGCCACGGTAAAGACGACCGCCGATGCCAGATAGTGAGCTCACGATTACGCCTCCTTTCCTGTTACAACGCCCAAGCTTTTTGCCGACAAACCAGAGAGTGGCTTACCGCTTGAGAAGAATGTGGTTCTCGCCAAGATTGTTATCAGCGGTTTAGTGAAGAAGAAGACAACAACCAAGTCGACCAAAGTTGTTAGACCCAATGTAAATGCAAAGCCTCGAACGCCACCCACAGCGAAGAAGTAGAGCAAAACGGCGGCGATCAACGAGACGAAGTCAGCGACAACGATCGTTCTGCGCGCTCTGGCCCAGCCACTTTCTACCGCACTGCGAAGTGAGCGACCTTCACGGACTTCATCTCGAAGCCGTTCAAAGTAGACGATGAATGAGTCAGCCGTGATTCCGATTGAAACGATCGCACCTGCGATTCCCGCAAGCGTAAGAGTGAAGCCAATCCATTTTCCAAGAAGGAGGAAGGACAGGAAGGTAATTGCGCCAGCGGTCAGGAGGGAACCAACGGAAACGATGCCAAGACCCTTGTAGTAAAGAACCGAATACAGAAGTACAAGGCCGAGACCGATCAAACCAGCAAGTAATCCAGCATGCAGTTGATCAGCGCCAAGTGTTGGTGAGATCTGTTGAACTTCGCCTCGATCAAAAGCAAGTGGCAGTGCGCCGTACTTAAGCACGTTAGCCAAGTCTTGGGCGTCAGTCTGCGTGAAGTTTCCGGTGATCTGCGCATTACCCGTATTGATAGCTTCGTTGATTCTTGGTGCAGACACAACTAAACCATCAAGAACAATCGCAACCTGATTCTGTGGCGCGGTAAGTTTAGTAACGCGAGTAGTTAGCGCCCCAAATTTTGTTGTGCCTTCACCTGAAAAATTCAAGAGCACATACCAACCGCTGGCACCTTGCTGATCGATAGCTGCGGTTGCCTTTGAAACTTGGCGACCCAGCACTTCAGCCGGAGCAAGAATGTATTTTGTAACGCCGTCGCGACTACAGGAAACTAGAACGCCATCGGCGTTATCCCCGCCACCACCTTGTCGGCTGGCAGCCTTGTTGCAATCCAGCGCCGCGTATTTGGCGTTCATTGCATTCGTAACCCCGGTTGGAAGAGTGGCGACCGTCTTTGCTGGCGCAGTTTTCGTGGCTGGGGTTGTGGTGGTAACAGAAGCGGTGGTCGTGGCATTGCCCGAACCTTCAGCTAGTACCTGACGGAAGCGCAGCTCTGCGGTCTGACCAACTAGTTCAACTACTCGACGACCGGTCTCGCCAGGAACGGAGATGACGATCTGACGATTGGTACCACTTCCCTGTGCTGAAACTTCGCTCTCGGCGACGCCAAGGGAGTTAACGCGCTGGCGAATAATTGAAACCGCCTGGTCGATCGCGGCCGAGGTAACTTTCCCGCCCGCTGAAACCCGAGGCTGCAGCGTCACGCTGGTACCGCCTCGAAGATCTAGACCGAGCTTGATCTTGGTCGCGCCCGTGAAACCCGCCAGAGCGGAGAAGGCGATCAGGATCAGGAAAAGAATGGCGATAGTTCGTCCAGAGTGGGACGGCGCCTTAATTGATTTCGAATTATTTGCAGACATGGTAGCGAAGTCTAGGCATCAATCGGCGGTGTGTCGAAAAGCCCAGGAACCCCGCTAGCAGGAGGTGTGGCTCCTAAATGGCGCCAGCCCGCTGAAGTTGCCACTCGTCCCCTGGGAGTTCGCGCAATAAAGCCCATTCGCACTAGAAAAGGCTCGGCTAGCGACTCGAGGGTCTCGGCTTCTTCTCCAATGGCCATGGCCAAAGTAGAAATACCTACCGGGCCGCCATTGAATCGATGCACCAAGGCGGCCAAAACGGCGCGATCCAGCCGATCTAGTCCAATTTGATCAACTTCGTACATCTCTAATGCGCTCATGGCATTGGCATGAGTTACCGCCCCAGTGCCGTGAACTTGAGAGTAATCCCGAACCCGTCGAAGCAGGCGATTGGCCACCCGTGGGGTGCCGCGCGATCGGGAACCGATCTCTTCAACAGCACTCGTGTCAATTTCAACGCCCAGCAACCCAGCGCTTCGACGAACGATGGTCGCAAGGTCTTCGTCGGAATAGAAATCCAGTTGTGCGGTAAATCCAAAACGATCTCGAAGCGGGCTAGGAAGTAACCCGGCTCTTGTTGTTGCGCCCACCAAAGTGAAATGAGGCAACTCAAGCGGAATCGCAGTGGCACCAGCTCCTTTGCCAACAATTACATCTACTCGAAAATCTTCCATCGCTAAATAGAGCAACTCCTCGGCCGGACGCGACATCCGATGAATCTCATCCAAGAAAAGAATCTCACCTTCAACCAATGAGGAGAGTATCGAGGCCAAGTCACCTGCATGTTGAATCGCTGGGCCGCTGGTAATTCGAATGGGCGCGCTCATCTCCGCAGCGATGATCATGGCGAGAGTGGTCTTGCCCAAACCGGGCGGACCGGAAAGCAATATGTGATCTGCTGGGGAATTTCGCGAACGCGAAGCGGAGAGCAAAAGATCGATTTGTGCGGCAACTCTGGGTTGACCTACAAATTCCGAGAGCGTCTTGGGGCGAAGCGCTAACTCTTGTGAGAGTTCCTCATCAAAGCCGAAACCAGAAACTATCTTCTCGTTCTCTTGGGTCATAACGATCGTCCTCGAATTTGCAACGCTTTACGCAACAGCACCGAGATCTCGGGAGTGGGCCCTTCATCTGCTATTTCAGCGCTCAATTGATCTAAGGTCGAAATCGCATCGCGCTGGGTGTAACCCAAATTCAAAAGCGCTCCTTCAACTTGCTCTCGCCATGAGGCGCCACGGCTGCTTCCAATTTTTTCGGCGCTTGGCGTGAAATTAGATAATTTCTCTTTAAGTTCAAGTACTAAGCGCGCCGCGCCTTTCTTGCCAAGTCCAGAAATTCTCTCAAGTAGCCCGAGATTCTCGGACAAAATCGCGCTAACTATTTCTGGAACTTCATAAGTGCTAAGCGCTGATTGCGCAACCTTGGGTCCGATACCAGTAACGGTTTGCAGCATTTCAAAGAGCGCCTTGGCTTCGGAATTTTCAAAACCGAAGAGCGTGAGCGAGTCTTCGCGAACTAACAGCGAGGTGTGAATGGTTATCTGTGCGCCGATATCCAACGTTGCGGCAAATTGCGGGGTTAGATTGACAAGTAAACCGACGCCGCCAACTTCGATCACTGCAGAATTAGCGGTGACCATTTTTACATGGCCGCTAAGGGTCGCAATCATCGAAGCGCCGTCTTCTTCAATCTGGCTTTCTCTTTGACCAGCGCCGCCGCCAATCGCGAATTACCGCCGCCGCGCCAATGATGGCAAATCGCAAGCGCCAAAGCATCGGTGCTATCCACCGGTTTCGGGATCTCCGATAGATTGAGTAAACGTTGAACCATTTGGGCAATCTGTTTCTTATCTGCCCGACCAGAGCCGGTAACCGCAGCTTTAACTTCACTGGGCGTATGCATCACGACTGGAATTCCAGCTCGCGCTGCAATCAATAGCGCAACTCCTGCGGCTTGCCCCGTAGCCATGGCCGTCTTCACATTTAGCTGGGAGAAGACACGTTCAACCGCGATCACATCTGGCTCAAACTTTTCCACCCAAGTAAGCAATTGAGTTTCCAATTCCAATAGCCGAAGTTCAAGCGGCAGATCAGGTGAGGTCCGGATTACACCTACGCCAACCATCACCAAGGCTTGGGAACCAGCTTTATCTACTACGCCCAGCCCGCAGCGAGTTAGGCCTGGGTCAACACCAAGAACTCGCATCCCCAACCTTTCGCTGACATCGAAGTTAAAACCGCCATCCGAGCCTATCCATCTATAAAAAGCGGTTAGCCCAGGCTCGCCATAACCTCATCTGAAACATCGAAGTTTCCGTACACATTTTGAACGTCATCAAGTTCTTCAATCGCATCAATCAAATTGAAGACCTTGGTCGCGGCTTCCGCATCCAGCGGCACTGAAACTGAGGCAAGAAAAGAGGTATCAGCTGATTCGTAATCTATGCCCGCAGTTTGAAGGGCGGTTCTTACCGCCACTAAATCTGATGGTTGAGAAACAACTTCAAATGAATCACCAAGATCATTTACCTCTTCGGCGCCTGCTTCGAGAACACTTTCAAGGATTCGATCTTCAGTTACCGAGGCATCGCTCTTCGCGACGATGATTACCCCTTTGCGGTCGAACATGTAAGAGACCGATCCAGGATCTGCCATGTTGCCGCCGTTACGAGTCACAGCTACTCGAACTTCTGAAGCTGCGCGATTTCGGCTATCGGTCAAACATTCAATCAGCAATGCAACGCCAGCTGGTCCGTAGCCCTCGTACATAATGGTCTGATATTCCGCACCGCCAGATTCGAGTCCGCCACCACGTTTTACTGCGCGCTCAATATTGTCAGCCGGCATCGAAGCTTTTTTGGCTTTTGCGATCGCATCAAAGAGAGTTGGATTTCCCGAAATATCAATTCCACCAGAACGTGCTGCAACTTCAATGCCTTTGATGAGTTTGGCAAAGTTCTTGGCGCGACGAGAATCGATGATCGCTTTTTTATGCTTGGTGGTTGCCCACTTGGAATGGCCTGACATTTACTACCCCTTACGTCCTGGAACTGAGGTCACTGCAGACCTCATCTACAAAGAATTTATGGATCCGATTATCCCCTGAAATCTCGGGATGGAATGACGTTGCCAACAAGTTTCCCTGCCTGACTGCAACCGGATGGGAGAAACCACCAATTTCAACGCTCGCCAGTACGCTCACTACGGCGCCGTACTGCTCCACCCAAGGGGCTCGGATGAAAATGGTTTTGATTGCTGGTCCGGGTATCCCGAGCATCTCCAGTTCGGTTTCAAAGGAATCTACCTGTCGGCCAAAAGCATTTCGCCGGACGGTCATATCGATACCGCCGAAAGTTTCTTGTCCGAGCGCCGAATCCAAAACCCGATCAGCGAGCAAAATCATTCCCGCACAGGAGCCATAGACGGGCAAACCCGCAGCGATTCGACCTTTGATTAAATCAAAGAGGTCGAAGCTTCGCGCCAATTTTGCGATTGTCGTGGACTCCCCGCCAGGCAATATCAAGGCATCAACGCTGGAAATCTCCGCAGCGCTACGCACTTCATATGCTGCTATATCCAGACTGGCAAGCGCGGCGATGTGTTCGCGGAAATCACCCTGGAGCGCAAGTACTCCAACTTTCATAGTTACCAGCCTCGGTCGGCCAATCGATGTGGCACCGGTATGTCGGCCACATTTATTCCAACCATGGCATCTCCTAAACCGCGAGAGACGTCAGCAATAACTTTTGGATCAGTGAAATAGGTGACCGCCTTTACGCAAGCTGCTGCACGTTTCGCTGGATCTCCTGACTTGAAAATTCCCGAACCCACAAATACGCCGTCGGCACCAAGTTGCATCATCATCGCGGCATCGGCAGGTGTTGCTATACCTCCTGCGGTGAAGAGTACGACTGGAAGTTTTCCGGTTTCGGCAACTTCTTTGACCAAGGCATAAGGAGCTTGCAGTTCCTTTGCCGCTACATAAATTTCATCTTCGCGCATTGAACTAAGTCGGCGAATCTCTTGGCTGATTTTGCGCATATGGGTGGTGGCATTTGAAACATCGCCGGTTCCGGCCTCACCCTTCGAGCGAATCATTGCAGCGCCCTCGTTAATACGACGAAGCGCCTCGCCTAAATTGGTCGCACCACAAACGAAAGGAATTGTGAACTTCCACTTATCGATATGGTGTTCGTAATCTGCCGGTGTCAGTACTTCAGATTCATCGATGTAATCAACACTTAGGCTTTGCAGAACCTGCGCCTCAACAAAATGACCAATTCGCACTTTTGCCATCACCGGAATTGAAACCGCAGCTTGAATCTTTTCGATCATGTCTGGATCCGACATTCGTGAAACGCCACCTTGCGCGCGAATATCGGCTGGGACACGTTCCAACGCCATAACTGCGACAGCTCCGGCATCCTCAGCAATCTTCGCCTGCTCGACATTGACGACATCCATGATGACGCCACCCTTAAGCATCTCCGCCATCCCGCGTTTTACGCGAGCGGTACCTAGAGCGTGCGAGGTTGCTTCAGACATTTAAACTCCCGATTGACATGGAACTTTAGGCTCCGTTAAGAGGATAACTCTACTTTGAAGGCGAGGCTGCTGCGCTCGGGGCTACCGGGCTCACAAAAGCGGGCTGATGGTCGGTGAGCATGATCCAGATTTGGCCAGGCGCCAAGTTGGCTGGGCTGCCATCCAGCAGGTTCCAAGTAGTCCCAGAAGTAGGCGAAGGTCGATTCCACGTTACCGGGATGGCCTTGCCGCCTCGAAGTAGGTAGCCGGTTCCGGTCCCCACGGTATTGCTAAATGGGGTGATTCCACCGTGCCGGTCCTGGTAGATCGAATTAGTGATGCTCACTATTTGAATCAATATGGTCGGGGAACCCAAATTCTCCCCCGTTGAAGCTACATCTGGCTTTCCATCCTGTGAAAGCAACCAACGAGCTTCTGAAGCTGACCAGACCGCTTCGTAATCTGATGCTGGCCATTTAACTTTCATTGACGTAATTGTCGTACCAACAGTTGGCATGGCCCCAAAAGTGAATCCGATCGATTTAACAGTGTCGATCGTGGAATGATCTTGCGTTAACGCCTTATCCATCAACAATTTTGGTTTGAGAATTAAATTCGTTGGTGCATATCGGGTGTTGTCGCGATAGTAGATCGTTGCTGAATTTCGATCTGCACTTAAGTTGACCAGATTTGCAGCGGTGATCACTGGATAAAATTTCGATTGCGCACCGCTGAAGGCAAAGCCAACGCGACCATACTGAGCCAAAATGTCGATGTCACTAATTCTGGCTGATCGAACTGGGCCAACCTCTTCCGGAAGATTCTGCGAATAGATCGCCGCGATCCTAGTTAAACCACCTTCAACCTGTTCTACATAAACCACATCAGCAAATTGCAGACCAATTTGTGGATGAGCTTGTTGAGTGTCGTCCACTTTCACTGCAAGTATCGGACCGTTACTTCCAGGCGCACCTGTCAAAAAATTAAGAATTGGTTTTACCGGTGCAACAGTTGGAACAGAACTAGTCTTAGTTGAGGATGCGCTAGATCCGCAGGCGGCTAAGGAGATGACTCCTAGTATGGAAATGCCAGCCAAGAAAATTCGTTTCACAGAATGTCATCCTCGAAGGCATAGCGAAGCGGCAGTGGCGCGTGGCCGGCTAGCCTAAAAATTCGAAAGACCAATTTAGTTCGTAAATGTCGAACTGCGTTTACCGCTTCCAAGTGGATATTCACAGCAATCTTTATTTTGTCGGTAATCGTTCCAAGTTCGGTCAACAATTCTGGCGCAATCACATCGACTTCATCGTTTGAATCCCCTTGCAATAACTTCAACGATTCTGAGAGCGAACTCTCCGCCTCGCTTCGTTCAACAATGGATGCTTCTCGAGCTTGGAATGCCGAGCTTGCAAGCAGGAGATAAGTTGCTGGGTCTAATTCGGATTTGTGGGCAATTTCAACGGCAACCGCCGCTCTTCGCTGTAGCAAGGCATCCAAATGCTCCCAGGAAGTTTCCACCCGATGATGAAGGCGATCCAACCGCGAGGCTGAAAATGATAGATACCAGCTAAGTAGCAAGATCACGATCAACAGAGTCAAGACGCCTTTAGTCATTTGATCGCCACCTGTTCCAGACGCGGTTCTCAGAAGCCAGTGTGACTCCATCATTGCCAACTAAAACCATTTCGTAAACATCCAAAATCTGTTCGGAAACCGTCGCCCAATCGTACTTTTTAGATTGCAAAAAACCGGCCTCTGCCAGGTTGCGCCGTCGATCTTTATCAGTCAAGAGCTCCACTATAACTCGAGCCAAATCTTTGGAATCTTCAGAAGAAAAGAGCGCACCGAACTCACCGAAATTCAACAGTTGTGCAAAAGCTGGAATGTCACTCGCAACAATTGCGGTGCTAGAAGCCATGGCCTCGGCCAGAATTATTCCAAAGGACTCACCCCCGGTGTTTGGGGCAACATACAAATCAATACTGTGGAAGAACGCAACCTTCTCTTCCTCAGTGAGTCGTCCCAGAAATTGAACTCGATTTCTGAGCGCTGGCTCAACTTTCTTCATGAGCTCGGCTTCATTTCCGGGTCCCGCAATCAAAAGCTTCGCCTTTGGAAAAGATTTTAAAATTTTTGGAAGGGATTCAAGCAGAACCTGTAAGCCCTTTCGAGGCTCATCGAAACGACCAATAAAGCCAATGGTCTGCTCCCCTTGCCATTCTGGCCGGAACGTCGGATCAGCAAATTTTCCGGTGTTGATACCGTTTGGAATCACTACTGCCTCAGTCTCAAAATGATCCTTCAGCGTTGCCCTGGCCATTTCGCTGACGGCAATCCGAGCCGTTAGTTTTTCGAGCACAGGTTCCAAAATTGGACCCACGGCCACAATCGCGCGCTGCTTGGTCGTGGAGACATGGAAGGTGGCAACCATCGGACCATCTGCCGCCCAACATGCCAATAAGGAGAGCGAAGGGATTGCCGGCTCGTGTAAATGCAGCAAATCAAATTGTCCGGCGGCAATCCATTGGCGCACTCTTGAAGAAGCTACTGGTCCGAAAAGTATTCGACCCACTGCTCCGTTATACGGAATCGAAATTGGCCGACCCGCTGAGACCAACCATGGTTCGGTAATGGCAGCTTCATCAGAAACCGGAGCGAACACTGAGACTTCGTGACCTAGGCCAATCAAATACTCGGCCAACTCCTTAATATGAATTTGCACCCCACCTGGAGTGTCCCAGCCGTAGGGACATACAACGCCGATCTTTAACTTCCTCATGAGCCTTCACGATCTGAAAAATCGCCATCGATCCAGATCCGTTGGAGCATGTGCCAATCGGCCGTGGACTTTTTGATTTCACTGGCAAAGCGGTTGGCGCACTCTTGCGTCATCAGCGCAATCTTTTCCGCTTGAGTACCAGTCGTGGGAATTGCAACTTCTTCCCCGAAAATAATGCGGATCCCCTCAACCTCATATTTTACAAAGGCGGTAATAAGTGGGGCACCTGTTTGAATAGAGAGAATCGCTGGTCCACCGGGCATTCGAGCTGGAGCGCCGGCAAATTGAACATCAATTCCAGAACGAGAAAGATCGCGATCGGCGACAAGTGCCACTAATTTCCCAGCCCGCAATCGCTGTGCCAAGGTTGCAATAACCCTGGAATCCAAATCGAGAACTTCCATTCCCATATTTTGCCGATGAGTTAGAAATTTGCGGAAGAGTTTCTCGGGTTCTAAATGTTCGGCGACGGTCGTGAGTGGAATGCCAGTCGCACAAAAATAAGCCCCCGCATGATCCCAATTGCCGGCGTGAGGCAAAGAGACGATGCAACCGCGACCTTGGGCAATTGGGTCCCTTAAGTAATTCTCGTTTTCAACTACAACGCTCGAAATGATTTCCGATTTGCTCCAATTTGGAAACCGAAAGGTATCAACCCAATACCGTAAATAGGATTTCATTCCTTGATTGACTAGTGAATCCAATTCTGCGGATCCGAGCAACGGCTGCATCCTGGAATAGTTCGATCGAATTCGCGCTATGGACTTGCCGCCCTTTTTCACTAACTTAAGTGCGATGCGGTCAGCGCTGCGATAGATAAATTTTTTGGGCAGGGTTCGAGTAATTTTCCACGCAAGGGCATAGGCCCAGTAGGTAACCCTCTTCTTCATCCTTACAACTTTTTCGTTGCTACGTACACAATGCGAAGCCGTTCCAACATCGTGTAGACACTAGCTATTGCTAAGAACCACATTCCAATCGCTAAAACAAAATGAACGTGCGCTCCAGTGAGTGCGATGGCCAGGAGCGCAATAATTAATCGCTCGGTGCGTTCGGCAAAACCACCATTGCATTGAATGTCCAGAGACTCCGCACGTGCTTTTATATAGGAGACCAAGCCACCTGCCACTAGCGCGATCAGGACGACTGGAACTAAGCGATCGTTTCTGTCTATCAAATAAAGAAGGACTCCGGCCAAAATACTGGCATCGCTGATTCGATCGAGGGTTGAGTCTAAAAGTGCGCCCCAGGTACTTGAGCCGCTTTTAGACAACCTGGCCATGGTTCCATCTAGTAGATCGAAAAGTACAAATAGAACGAGGACCAAGGTTCCCCAGAAAAAATTCCCCCTGGGGTAGAAGTACAGCGCGGAAATTACCGTTCCGATCGCTCCAGATGCGCTAACCATGTTGGCACTCAAACCCAAGGCGAGCAGCCCACGACACAATGGGGTGATGACCAAGGTGACTGGACGCCGCAGTGAACTTTGTAACACCAATCCATCGTAGGCTTCACCTCCGTGAGCAACCTAATTTCCCAGCAAAACGGCGAGCCAAAAGCCATTTCGATAGTGGGCCATCTTGCGCCTGAATTAGCCCTCGCTTTGGGGTGTGAAGCCCTCCCGCTCGAGCGTGCACAAGCGCTCGTAATCGTGGCTAGCGCGGTTACTGGCTTTACGCCCGCTTCGATCGAGGCCTGGAACCAGGCACGGGAGATCTACCTGCCAACTTTGATAGCGATTGTTGAACTTGAGGATTCGGAGCTCGATTTCGAGGATATGGCGGCGATCGCAGGCAAAACCCTGGAGCCCGTCGTCACGCCCTATTTGGTTCTGCACTCGGATGAGGGCTTTCCAACCGCGTTGATCGACTTACGCAATCTGGTGATTACTGAT
>CAIQNN010000053.1 GCA_903873185.1 uncultured Actinomycetes bacterium | reverse complement strand
CATGGGACATCTTGGTTTAACCCCGCAATCAGTCAACGCGCTTGGTGGCTTTAAAGTGCAAGGTCGCGGCGAGGCGGGGGATCGGATAAAGAGCGATGCCCTTGCATTACAAACGGCCGGCGTCTTTGCCATAGTTTTGGAGCTGGTTCCTGCCGAACTTGCCGCTGAAATTGCCCGCGAGCTAACAATTCCGGTAA
This sequence comes from uncultured Actinomycetes bacterium, assembly GCA_903873185.1. Classification (GTDB taxonomy): domain Bacteria; phylum Actinomycetota; class Actinomycetes; order Nanopelagicales; family Nanopelagicaceae; genus CAIMZW01. The sequence goes on along the minus strand of CAIQNN010000053.1, from coordinate 15,028 downwards.
TCGGAATCGGCGCCGGTAACCAATGCGATGCCCAAGTTCTGGTGTGGACTGACCTGATGGGCATGACCGCCCAGCCGCCTAAATTGGCAAAGGCCTATCGCAATCTTCGAAGCGAAATGGTGGCAGCAGCGACCGAATGGGCCGCCGATGTTGCCAGCGGTGAATTCCCTTCCGAGGGCCAAAGTTTCCATTAATTTATTACTGGTCCGCGAGACCAGGTAATGCAATAGATTCTGTCGAATGTTCAAGAAATTCGCCCTTGATATTTCGCCGTTGCGCAAATATCGCGATTTTCGCCTGCTTTGGTCCTCTGGATTGGTCTCGTATTTAGGTTCGATGTTCACTTATGTCGCGCTGCCATTTCAAATCAAATTGCTCACTAACTCCTTTATCGCCGTTGGACTTATGGGGGCAGCGGAACTTATTCCGCTCATAATTTTCGGACTATATGGTGGCGTGCTGGCTGACTCGGTCGATCGAAAGAAGATGGTTTGGGCCACCGAATTCGGCGCCCTTTTTATCTCCTTCCTCCTGCTGGCAAATTCCCTCTTACCTAAGCCGCATTTGATCCTGCTTTACATTTGTGGCGCAGCCTTTGCAGCAGTGGATGGACTGCAACGTCCAAGTGCTGATGCCATTTTGCCTCGAATTGTCAGCCACGATGATCTGCCAAATGCCAGTGCGCTTATGAGTTTGCGCTCGCAATTCGGTGTTATTGCCGGCCCGGCACTAGCTGGAATACTAATTTCCACAGTCGGTGTAAAAGCTGGCTATGCCGTCGATGTTGCTAGTTACGTGATCTCTCTGATTTTCCTCTGGCGCGTCAGTGCCTTCCCGCCCCGCGAAAAAAATGACGCACCAATTATGCAAAGCCTCTTTGAAGGCATCCGGTATGCCGCTTCTAGAAAAGATTTGCTCGGAACCTACGTAGTCGACTTGGCCGCAATGTTTTTTGCCATGCCTACTGCGCTATTTCCGTTTTGGGCCGATGAAATCCACGCCAGGTGGGCGCTGGGCTTCTTTTATGCTGCTGGAACCATAGGTTCAATTCTCGTTACATTGACTAGTAAGTGGATAAATCACTATCCCCATCACGGCCGGGCAATAACTTTCGCTGCCATCGGTTGGGGCGCCGCTATTTCAGTCGCTGGTGCCATGAAATCGCTCTGGTTAATCATCTTTTTCTTGGCCGTTGCCGGCGGCGCCGACATGATCAGCGCCCTTTTCCGAAGTGCAATTTGGAATCAATCGATCCCGGATGAATACCGTGGTCGGCTCGCTGGAATCGAATTATTGTCATATTCGGTCGGACCACTAGGGGGGCAGCTTCGATCGGGTTCGGTCGCCGCCCTCACTTCCCGGAGGAGTTCGGTGATCAGTGGCGGGTTGCTCTGCATCGGATTCGTGACTTTGGCGAGCAGCTTGCTTCCGAAATTTCGAAAGTACGATGTCAGAAGTAACGAATTCGCAGTTAAACAAAGGCTTTTGAAGCAAGTGCTACCTGATGAGGAGAAATAGAAATCTCCAATCAGAGTCATCAAGAAAATGTTTCATCGAGTAGAAGAGTCCGATTCTCGAAATATTTTTCATCAATGCATAAAAAAATAAAAAAATCGGTTCGCGACACGCACTCTTTTTATTGCGCTATTTAGTGGAAAGTTGGTCGTTTTACTGTCACGATTCTCCTTGAACAGGTTCGGTGACGGATCGAACCATTCTGATAGGAGATCTACGTGGCTGCAGCTAAGAAATCTGCTCCAAAGCGTAAGAAGGCAGTTGCTAAGGCAGTTGCTCCAAAGCGTCGCAAGAAGGTAGCTGCTAAGGCAGCTGCTCCAGCAAAGAAGGCCGCTCCAAAGCGCAAAAAGGCTGTAGCAAAGAAGGCCGCTGCTAAGCCAGCTGCCAAGAAGGCTGCTCCAAAGCGCAAAAAGGCTGCTGCTAAGCCAGCTGCCAAGAAGGCCGCTCCAAAGCGCAAAAAGGCTGCTGCTAAGCCAGCTGCCAAGAAGGCCGCTCCAAAGCGCAAGAAGGCTGCTGCAAAGAAGCCTGCTGCCAAGAAGGTTGCCGCTAAGAAGCCAGCTGCTAAGAAGGCTGCTCCAAAGCGCAAGAAGGCTGCTGCAAAGAAGCCTGCTGCAAAGTAACACTTTTACTAAAAAACCCCGCTACGAAAGTAGCGGGGTTTTTTATTGTCCTAAATAAGAAAGCTAATTTTTCTTGGCCACCTTTGAAGCTGGCTTCACTTCCGTAAGGAATTGATCACGGAGTTGACCTTGAACCCGATCAAAGATTTTCGCCAAATCTTCTTGATCTTTAGAGGTTAGGTGGTCGACAAAACGGTGGCGAACGCTCGCGACATGTTCCGGCGCTGCTTTGACAATGGCCTTCCAGCCGCGATCAGTCATAACTGCAAAGTAACCGCGTTTATCCTCGAGACACTCTTCACGTTTGACCCAGCCCGCCTCTTCCATCACTTTCATTCGGTGCGAAAGTCGAGATTTAGAGATCATGGCAATCTCCGCAAGTTCGCTCATGCGCATTTTCCGACCTGGCGCATCGCTTAATTGAGCCAGAACTTCATAGTCGGACATCGAAAGATCATGGCCTTCTAAGTCGGCATCCAACGCTTCAAGCAACCGACGTGAAGCAATAATGTAAGAGCGCCAAGCTTTCATCTCGCGCGGATTTAACCAGCGGGGTTCAATCTTCTTAGTGGACATGGTTTAATATTACTTGAAAGTTCAACCAGTTGAAAGTCAGGTTATTGCGAGATTCGGTAGGATCTAACTATGAAAACTGGATTACTTACCGAGCACATAAATCCCAATGTTCGCCCCCAGGACAACCTTTACCGCCATGTAAATGGCCACTGGGTGGATAGCGCTGAGATTCCCGCTGATCGAGCCGGCGACGGTGCCAGTTACGAGTTGTATCAAACTGCCGAAAAGCAGGTACGTGCAATCATCGAAGAGTTAGCCGCCAGTGGGCGTAAGCCAGGATCCAACGCCCAAAAAATCGGTGATCTTTATGCCGCTTTTATGGACGAGGCCAAAATCGAAGCGCTTGGGATTTCGCCCATCCAAACTGACCTGGATCTAGCTTTGTCGGTAAAAACCGCGGCTGATTTCCATGCGGTTTTAGGAGCCTTCGAAGCCAAGGGAGTTGGTGGCCTTTTTTACGAGTACATCACCACAGATAACAAGGATTCGAATACCAATATCGCCTACCTCGGTCAATCGGGGCTGAGTTTGCCCGATGAGGCTTACTATCGCGAAGATGAATATCAACCAATCCGCGAAGCGCTTCTGATTCACATTGAAAAAATGTTTGCTTTGGCCAATGTTCCAGATGCTGCTAATCGAGCCAAACTAATTCTGGCTTTGGAAACTGAAATTGCTAGCCATCACTGGGACCAGGTTAAAGATAGCGATGCCCTGCTTACTTACAACAAGTTCACTCGCGCCGAAATTGAAGCTCTCTCCCCCGGAATAAATTGGTCGCTATGGATGAGCAACTCCAAGACACCAGAAAAACTCTTAGCAACATCGATATTGCGCCAACCTTCATTTTTTACCGGGGTTGGAAAAATGCTCCAAAATTTCGATGCCGAGAGTTGGAGCGCTTGGCTGGGTTGGCATTTGATTTCAGGTGCCGCGCCCTACCTCACCGCGGCGATCGTCCAGCAAAACTTCTCCTTTTATGCAACCACTCTTTCGGGAGTCCCAACTCTTCGGGAACGCTGGAAACGTGGCGTGGGATTAATCGAAAACGCCCTTGGGGAAGCTGTTGGTGAGATCTACGTGCAACGCCATTTCCCGCCAGCCGCTAAAGAACGAATGTTGGAACTGGTTGGCAACCTCTTAGCTGCCTACCGTGTTGATATTGCAGCTTTAAATTGGATGAGCGATGAAACCAAAGAACGGGCCTTCGATAAATTAAATAAGTTCCGGACCAAAATTGGTTACCCCGATAAATGGCGCAATTACGAAAAACTCGAGGTTGTTCCTGGCGAGCTGATTTCGAATTTAGGTCGACTTGCGAAATTTGAGCAAGATTATGAATATGCCAAAATCGGAGCTCCTGTGGACCGCGAGGAATGGCTAATGACACCCCAGACCGTCAACGCTTATTACATGGCCGGGATGAATGAGATCGTCTTTCCCGCCGCCATTTTGCAAGCACCCTTCTTCACCTTGGATGGCGATGACGCCGCAAACTACGGTGGAATTGGCGCCGTTATTGGCCATGAAATCGGTCACGGCTTTGATGACCAGGGCTCGGAATACGATGGCGATGGCAACCTCAATAATTGGTGGTTGGATTCCGACCGCGCCGAATTTGAAAAACGCGCTGCAGTTTTGATTGCGCAATATGACTCATTAAGTCCGGTTGAGGCTCCAGATTTGCACGTGAATGGCGCGCTCACAATCGGCGAGAACATCGGAGATCTTGGTGGCTTAACAATTGCGTTAAAGGCTTACGAAATCGCCTTAAACGGCGCCTCAGCCCCGATTTTGGGCGGTTTTACCGGTCAGCAACGGCTATTTTTCGGCTGGGCGCAATCGTGGCGGGCAAAATTTCGGGGCGAAGAAGTTCGTCGTCGGATCGCAACAGATCCACATTCGCCCGATGAAATCCGCTGTAATCAAGTGGTCCGAAATCTCGCTGAGTTCTACGAAGCCTTTGATGTAAAGCCGGCTGATGGGCTCTACCTCTCACCGGATCAGCGAGTTCGAATCTGGTAGCACTGTTAGACTTTTGAGATGAAAAAGTTACAACTTGCCCTTCTCCCAGTCCTTGGTGCCACTTTGATCCTGGCCGGTTGCGGAAGCTCTGCGAAGACCACCGCTTCACCAACTGAGAGCGCCGCCGCAACTGCACCGGCTGCCGCTAGTTCGGCTTTCGGAAAGGCGATCGATCTTGGTGGTGGCGTTTCGATCACTGTTGCCGCGCCAACATCATTCAAACCAACCGCATTCGCCTCTAATTATTTTGCTAATCAGGTGCACAACAAATTGTCGATCACAATTCAAAATGGCGGCACCACTCCCCTAGATCTTTCAAGTGTCTCGATCACTGCTGGCTCTGGCGCAAATTCTTGTGTTGATGTTCTAGATGGCGACTCTGGAATTAACGGAGCTCCTAGCGATCCAATCGCGCCAAAGGCTAACGCCAACTTCAACTATGGCGTAGGTTGCGATGGCAAGGTTGGGGAACCATTAACTCTGACGATCACACTTGGAACTGATACCGCAACGGTGACAGGTAGCCTCGTTTAATTTCCTTCGGGCCTTCTTTAATTTCCTTCGGGAAAGTGGCAGGCCAGGGTGTGCTTTGGTGAAATCTCGAGCACTTGTGGAACTTCAACCCGGCATCGATCTTGCACTTTCCAGCAACGAGTATTGAAGACGCAACCAGCCGGTGGATTGACCGGGCTGGGCAAATCTCCTTGCAAAATAATGCGTTCGCGCTTTCGCTCAATTTCAGGATCTGGAATTGGAACCGCAGATAGCAAAGCCTTTGTGTATGGGTGTCGCGGATTGGCAAAAAGCTCAGTGGTATTTGCCATCTCCATCACCTTGCCCAAGTACATAACAACAACCCGATCAGAAATATGTTGGACGACCGATAAATCATGGGCCACAAACAAATAAGCCAACCCCAACTCTTGTTGAAGATCATCCAAAAGATTAACTACCTGAGCTTGGATTGAAACATCCAGCGCCGAGACCGGTTCATCCGCCACGATTAGTTTGGGCTTCAAGGCAAGAGCGCGCGCGATACCAATCCGCTGTCGTTGCCCGCCAGAGAATTCATGAGGAAAACGATTTATATGCTCTGGGTTAAGTCCAACTCGTTCCAATAGATCTTGAACCGATTTCTTCACGCCGCCTTCGGGCTTAATCCCATGGATATCAAATGAGGCCGAAACAATTGCGCCAACAGTATGGCGAGGGTTTAGTGAAGCGAACGGATCTTGAAAGATCATCTGCATTTGAGAGCGTAGTGGCTTCATTTCATGGCGACTTAACTTTGTAATATCTTCGCCTTCAAAGAAAATCTTTCCATCAGTTGGTTCATATAATTTCAATACGGTGCGACCAACCGTCGTTTTCCCACAGCCGGATTCGCCCACAAGGCCAACAGTCTCGCCGCGTGCAACCTCGAGATCGACGCCATCTACTGCTTTTACAACGCCTTTAACACGACTGAATACGCCACCAGTTGTGGTCGGAAAGTGCTTCTTGAGCCCTTCTAGCTTTAATACGCTCTCACTCACTTGTGAGTACCCCTAACATCTGATGGATTGAATTCATTCAACTGTTCAACTGACAGATGACAGCGAGATGCATGTTCCGGTGCCTTAATTTCAAGCAGTGGTGCCGAAGTAGCACAAAGATTTCCAGTTACATTGGAGGCGAACTCACAGCGCGATCGGAATGAACATCCAGCCGGCAAGCCAATAAGCGAGGGCGGTTGTCCCGGAATCGTCTTTAAGCGATGGCCGCCCAATTGATCGACGCGGGGAATGGATGAGAGTAAGCCCATTGTGTATGGGTGAAGCGAGTTGTAGTAAATCGAATCAATACCAGCTTTTTCCACGATCTTTCCGGCGTACATAACATTTACGCGATCGGCGACCTCGGCGACAACGCCCAGATCGTGAGTAATCAGAATGACTGCCATATTGAACTCTTTTTGCATATCTCGAAGCAACTGCAAAATTTGCGATTGAACCGTTACATCAAGCGCCGTTGTTGGCTCATCGGCAATTAAGAGTGATGGGTTATTAATAAGTGCCATAGCGATCATCACGCGCTGACGCATACCGCCGGAGAATTGATGAGGATATTCCTGGACTCGCCTGGCCGCATCAGGAATTCCAACCAGGTCGAGCATCTGGGCAGCCCGTTTGATGCCATCAGATTTTGAACCTTCGTTGTACAAGCGCCAAGCTTCAGAAAGCTGATCCCCGATCGAATAATAAGGATGAAGAGCCGACATCGGATCTTGGAAGATCATCGCCATCGATTTTCCGCGAAGTCTTCTAACCGTCTCCTCGGGCGCAGAAATAACATCTACGGGGCCGCTGGCAAGATTTAGCCAAGCCTCGCCAGAAATATTGGTGCGAGCCCGATTGTGAAGCCCCATAACCGCCAGGTTCGATACTGATTTTCCCGAACCAGATTCACCGACAATGGCCAGAGTTTCACCAAGCGCGACGTTGAAGGAGATATCTTGCGAAGCCATGACTTCGCCATCTTCGGTAGGAAAACTGACGTTGAGGTTTTTAACTTCTAAGAATGGAGTTGTCATGATCCCTATCCCACACGCACGCGCGGATCGATGTACGCATAGGCAATATCTACTAAAAGATTCGCAACTACGACGAAGGCTGCAGCTAACAGCGTCGTTGCCAAAATTACCGGTAGGTCGTAATCAATCAAAACTGCTTTCAGTGATAACCGGCCCAATCCAGGTAGGTTGAAAATACCTTCGGTAATGATGGCACCACCTAAAAGTCCAGCAAAATCAAGTCCGGCGATAGTGATAATCGGGGATAACGCGGCGCGCAGTGTGTGCTTGCGCAAAATTACCTTGTTGCTCAACCCTTTTGCCTTCGCCGTGCGAATAAAATCTTCGCTCGATGTTTCGATGACGTTTGATCGAGTAAATCTTGTATACGAGGCAGCATAAGCCAACGCCAAGGTGATACAAGGGAAAATGAATTCTTTGAAATATCCAAATGGATCGGTAAATGGTGAGTGCCACATTCCCATTTCGATCGGGTTAAGCAGGTTAAATTTCAGAGCGACGAAGAGCAAAATCAAAATTCCGGAGATAAATGTTGGAAGCGAAGTACCAATTAGAACAAAGGCGGTTGCTAACCGGTCAGCAAGTCTGCCCTTAAATCGGGCGGCTACGACGCCTAGAGTGACACCAAGAACAATCCAGAGAAAGAAAGAACCGATGGCTAACCCGAAAGTTACTGGGAAAGCTTGCCCGATGATTGTCGTGACGCAAGAGTGTTGGTTGAACGAGTACCCAAAGGAAGGTGCACCGCAATGCAACGCGGCGGAACCTTCGGCGTAATTTCGCCCAGCGACTAGTCCATGCATAAATCGGATCCATTGCTCCCACCAAGGAACATCGAGACCTAATCTGTGGCGATTAGCTTCGATCAGCGCAGGGAAACAAGATTTTCCGCAGGTTAAACGAGCTGGATCGATGGGAAGGAAGTTGAAGATAATAAAGACGGTGAGACTGACCAAGACCAAAACTATGAGCGTATAAGCCAATCGCTTGGTCACATATTTCAACACTTGCCAGCCACCAGTCCATTCTTATGTTTCGGGTATTGCACTTCTTAAACTTCACAGATGAAAGGTGGCCCGTTTGAGCCACCTTTCATCTTTAGTGAATCTTTGTTGCTATGCCTTATTACTTGACGTACAAGGCTGGGAACAAGAAGGTTCCTTGTGGATCCCAGAATGCAACGCCGCCAACCTTTGAGCCCCAGTCAAGCTGTTGCTTTGTGAAGATTGGAACGCTGATCCAGTATTGATCCATTGCGAACTGTGCGAGTGACTTCCACTCGGCAGCCTGCTTTGGACGATCGGTCATTGCTAGTGCAGCAGTTACCTTGGCAGCAAAGCCAGCGTAGACAGGATCTAGCCAGTTACCGGAAAGGTCAAAGCCACCATCCTTTAGGTATAGCGGTGGGATAACGGTTGATGCGTTAGCCCAGTCAGCACCCCAGCCAGCACGAGAAGCATCGCCTTGCTTGGTGATGTCTTGAACTGTTGGGTAGTACTGGCCACCAGGAATGAAGTTGAACTTAACGTTAAAGCCAGCTTGAGAAAGAGCAGCCTTCATTAAGACTGAAGCCTTCTGTTGTGTGGCGTTATTTGGCAAGTCAATTGAAAGACCAACATCGCCAGTTACCTTTGCGTAGGTTGCTGGGCAGACAGTCTTTGCCTGATCCAACAAACTCTTTGCATAGGTTGGGTTACCGGCTGCCTTGAAGTTTGAATCATGGGTGTTGCCGGTTGTTGGTGCGTAATCCAAACCAAGAACTGGCTTGATTGGGTTATCGCCAATGGCACCGTAGAACTGTGATCCACCGGAAAGGTCGATCAGAGCTTGGGTATCCCAGGCGAAGAAGAAGGCCTTGCGGACGAGCAAGCAGTCCAAGTGGCCAGGAGAAGAGTTCAAGCCGTAGTAGCGAACGTATGGATCGTTCACGTTCATACGACGTGCTGAATATTGTGCTTCAGCAAAGAACTTCTGGTTGTTGACTGGTTGTAGACCATCAAGGTTTACTGTGTTTGGAATGGAATCGGTCAACATAATCTGATCGATTACGTTGGAATCCAAACCGAAGCGAACTGTTACGTTATCTGGGTATGCAGGACGAACGATGTCAGTTGCCTTGCTCCAGTTAGGGTTACGTACCAAGTCCATTTCACCGTTGATGGTGTACTTAGCAATCTTGTATGGACCAGAAGCCATTGGCTTTAGGTCGTACTTGTCGCCAGTGTCCTTAGATGCCTTTACTGGACCAAATGCTGGGTAAGAAGCTGCATAGTTGAAGTCGGCAACAGAGTGACCCAAGTTGAAGGTGATGGTGCGGTTATCCTTCGAGCAAGTAACAGCCTTGTCGAATAGCGCCTGACCAGTCTTCTTGTATGGACCGGCATACTGAGATGAACCATCCTTGTTATTTGGAATGTTCAACATGGACAGCGCATATGCAGGTCCATCTGTGATTACATCAGTTGCATAGGTACGAGAAACACCGTACTTGACGTCGGCGCAGGTAATGGCTGAGCCATCTTCCCACTTGACGCCTGGACGTAGGGTGAACTTCCAGGTCTTAGCATTGTTGCTTGGGACACCGGTGTTGGTAGCAAGGTCAGCTACAAGTCCAGAACCTGATGGACCAGCTGCTGGCTTGTATACAACCAAGTTTCGGTATACATAAGTATTGAAGAATGCGATGTCCTGACCGGTGTAGTTACGTTGTGGGTCAGCATGCGCGAATTGCCCGTTGTGGGTAACCATATACAACGTGCCACCAGATTTTGCTGCGGCAGCGCTTGCGCCAGTTGCGCCACCGACAAGCAAACCACCTGCTGCGAGCGCAGCTGCGGCGGCTGTTGCGATGATACGACGGCGTGTGCCTGCCATATTCTTATCGGACATCAGTCCTCCTTATTGAGTCTGTTCCAAACCGCGGTGCGCGATTCGGACATTTAGTACGGCTATCTTAGATTGGTAATTCTGCGTTTGGGGGCTATTCCTAAACTCTTAATCAAATCTTTACATTTGAGCACGCTCAAAATTCCAGATTTAACGCGAATCAGCCTTGGGGTCTAGGGCATCGCGCACGCCATCACCCATGAGGTTGAGTGCGAGAACGATGATGACCAACATGGCGCTAGGAATAATTAGGTATGCGGGGTCGGTCTGCCAGTACGTCACAGCATCCGAGAGGACAAGGCCCCAGGTGGCGGAAGGGGCTTGGACGCCCACGCCGAGGAAAGAGAAGGTCGCTTCGGCGCTGAGGAAACCAGGTAGGGAGAGCGATAAAAAGACGATTGCGGTCGGCCAAAGGTTTGGCAATATCTCCTTGGTAATGATTCGCCAATTGGAGGCGCCCAGAGCCTGAGCTGCCATCACAAAATCCCGCTCTCGCATACTCAAGGCCTGCGAACGCACTAATCGAGCAAATCCGGGCCAACCAAAGACCACAAAGAAGATAATAAGGACGACGATTCGAGCGCCGTTATCTTTTGCCACATGAAGGGCTTCTACTCGCTGCACTAATGGAAGCGAAAGCGCAACGATCATAAATGTCGAAGGAAAAGCCAGAATGAAGTCCGAGAAGCGACCGATGACGGCATCAACGCGGCCGCGGAAATAGCCAGCCGTGATCCCGATCAACATGCCAAGTCCAATCGAGGCCACGCTTGTAATCAGCGCAACGGTAAAGGAAATTCTGGAACCATAAAGTAAAAGAGCAAGTAGATCTCGACCCGCCCCAGGCTCTACGCCAAGTGGATGAGCCAAGCTGATCCCACCCCATGGCCCGTCGGGCATTCCATATTGGGTGAGCGCTTTTGTGTAAGTTGTCGTTGGATTTACGCCCACTAGTTTGGTGATGAGCGGTGCTAGAAAAGCAGAAAGAATAAAAAATAGCGCCACTAAACCAGAAATAACGGCTGCCTTATTGCGCTTAAAGCGCATCCAAGAAATTTGGCGCGGCGTGCGCAGAACCATTTGGTTCTCCAACACATCCTCAGTTGCTATTGCTTGCGCCAATTGTCTCCGCCTGTCTTTAAACGCTCATTACTGACTGGTACAAAAGGTAAAGATAGTCGAAAATTCACCAAAAATGCCAATGAAGTTCCTCTCATTCTTGCCTAAATGTGCCGTATTTGAGCCAACAGCAGTGGCATTAGAGTTCGCAAATGAGCCAATTCTCCTTTGCCGTCGGAAAGAGATTGGCCGAAGGATCCACCTCAGAGGCGCTTGGTCGAACCGGCACAATTCGTACGCCACATGGCGATATTCAGACCCCAGCCTTTATCCCGGTTGGTACTAAAGCCACCGTTAAGTCAGTACTTCCGGGGAGCATGAAAGAGTTGGGCGCTCAGGCGCTGCTGGCTAATGCCTACCATTTATATCTGCAGCCCGGTCCAGAAATCGTGGATGAGGCCGGTGGCTTAGGTTCGTTTATGAATTGGCCCGGTCCTACTTTCACAGACAGTGGCGGCTTTCAAGTTCTATCACTTGGCGTCGGATTCAAAAAGGTCATCGCTATGAATTCCGAGACTTTTCGTTCTGATGAAGTAATCGCGCCTAAAAAGGAGCGCTTAGCCCACGTCGACAATGATGGCGTGACTTTCAAATCGCATTTAGATGGCTCGATGCACCGCTTCACCCCAGAAGTCTCAATGCAGATCCAACATCAGCTGGGGGCCGACATCATGTTTGCCTTCGATGAGTGCACAACTTTGCACAACACTCGCAAATACCAAGAGAGTTCCTTAGAGCGAACCAGACTTTGGGCGCAGCGTTGCTTGATAGAGCATCATCGATTGACCACAGAACGCACGCATCGCCCGTACCAAGCGCTCTTCGGAGTTTTACAAGGTGCGCAGTATGAAGACCTCCGTCGCAAAGGTGCCCAAGATTTATCAGCCATGAAGATGGCAGTTGATAAAACTGAAGTTGAATTTGATGGCTTTGGCTTAGGTGGCGCACTGGATAAAGAGAAATTGGGAACGATCATCAGTTGGCTCGCTGAAGAGCTGCCCGACAATAAACCGCGCCATCTGCTCGGAATCGGTGAACCCGATGATCTTTTTGTGGGAGTTGAAAATGGTGCCGACACTTTCGATTGTGTTGCGCCCTCACGCCAGGCTCGTACCAGCGCAGTCTTTACCGTCAATGGTCGAGTCAATATTTCAAATGCACCGTATCGCCGCGCCTTCTCCCCCATTGATGAAAATTGCGATTGTTACACATGTGCCAACTACACCAGCGCCTATATAAATCATCTCTTCCGTGCGAAGGAAATGGTTGCATCTACTTTGGCAACGATCCACAATGAAAGATTTATCGTGCGATTAGTAGATCAAATGCGAGCAGCCATTGAAAAGGGTGACTTCTTCGAATTTAAGAAAGATTTCTTAGGACGTTTCTACTCAAGCGACTTGAAACGAGCGCTTAGCTAACCCCATCCAATAACCATCAATTTGAGTTTCCGGCGCAGCCTCAGAATTTGTTGCGGCACCTAAGGTTATAAATATCGGTGCAAAATGTTCTACCGTTGGGTGGGCATAAGGCATACCAGGTGCTAACCGCTTGTAATCCATTAACTCATCGATGGCGCCACGTTCCAAAACTTCTTTAGCCCAGAGATCGAATTCAGTACTCCAACCTGGTGGCGTGGCTTCGATTCGAAACTCTCTCAAGAACGGCAAGCCATGAGTTAGAAAGCCACTTCCGATGATTAAGACTCCTTCATCGCGAAGCGGTGCCAACTTTTTTCCGATGTCAAATAACTTGGCGGGATCATGAGTTGGAATCGACATTTGCAAAACTGGAATATCAGCGTCGGGATACATCTTCATCAGCGGGATGTAGGCGCCGTGATCCAATCCGCGATTAGGTTGCTCGGTAACGGGTTCAGACATCATCGCTTTGATGCGCTTCGCAAGTTCCGGTGCGCCAGGGGCTGGATATTGAATTTGATAATAGTGAGGCGCAAATCCGCCGAAATCATAAATTAGTGGCACTCCTGGATCGGTTGCGCCAACCGTAAGTGGCGCTGACTCCCAATGCGCACTGATTACCAAGATAGCTGTGGGCTTGGCTAGTTTGCTCGACCAATTTGCGAGTTCCCCGCTCCAGAGTTCATCTTCCAATAGCGGTGGCGCACCATGGCCGATATACAGGGCTGGCATCTTCGTTGTCATGACTAAATCCTAACTGAAAGTAGTTGAATATTCAACTAATCCCATTTCGTGATGGCATAAACTCGATAATCGTGAGGAAGATCTTCGCCGGCCGGCATTAAATGGCGAGAGATTCCTTCGAATTTCCAACCTGCCTTTTCAAAGGCGCGTTGCATCGGAATATTTATAACATCAGTTGAGCCGGAGATTCGATAAAACCCGGTATCGAAGAGCTCCGCCTTAAGTAGGTTGAGAACTTGCGTCCCAATCCCCTGGCCGCGCATCTCTGCCACCAGCTCGATACCAACTTCAGCAGTTCCTGGCGGCATTGCTTGCGCACAATAGCGAGCCTGAGCCTCACCTACGGCAACGCCGGCTACATCAATAGCGCTGTTGTAAAAGTGTCCTTCCCAGCGACCGGATCCATCAAAGCGCGGCCGAAATTTAGCTTGAGCCGCTTCGCCTTCAATGCCCTTTAGTTTGCAGGCGAAATCAAATTCTGCCGAAGTAAACGAGCGCAGTGAGATCATGAACTCTCCCTAAGTGATTGACCCACGGCGTTATCCAAAGGGCCACAATGGCACCAGCAATCATAAATGGTCCAAATGGGAGCGCGCTTTTGCGCCCAGCCTTTTTAAGGATCATTAGTCCAACGCCAACCAAACTTCCCAACGCAAAACCCGCCATCGAAGCTACATACACGGATGTAGCGCTGATGTAGCCGGTCAACAACCCAATCGTCGTGGCAAGCTTCGCATCTCCCAGACCCATGCCGCCTTTGGAGAGTCGATTAACCATCCAATAAAAGGCGCCCAAAATAATCGAAGCCAAAAATGCGTGATTCAAATAGTGCGCTCGATGATTCGTTAACGCATCAATGGTCAGAAAAACAAGAACTAATAAATACATCGGCCCGGTTAGCGCATCAGGTAGCCGGTGCAATTCAAAATCAATGGCAGAGAGTGCAATCCCAAGAATTACAAAGATTTCCCACGCTGCGATTAAAGCCCAACGATCAAATTTAATTAGTGGGATGAATACTGCGATCACCGTAATTAATTCGACGATCAAATAGCGCGGCGAGATCTGCTTTTTGCAACTTCGGCACTTGCCGCGTAACAACAAAAATCCGATAACCGGAATATTGTCGCGGCTTTTTATTTGTTGGCCACATGAAGGGCACTTTGATCTGCCGTTGAGTGAAAGCAGATCTGGGATTCGAGCGATCAGAACGGTATTGAATGAGCCAAAAACTAAACCAAGTAAAGCAACCACTACAAAGAAAAAGAGTGGTGGCAGGGAATTCCCTGCCACCACTCGATGAATCAAGTTACATACCTGCCGGGGTGCACTTCGCATCTGAGGTAGGACCAACGATTACTTGTGGGTTAGCAAGGGTAGTTCCTGCCTTTGCAGTTACCAAGTAAGCAGTCACTTCAGCTGCAGGAGGTAGCTTTGAAATATAAGCTGGAATCAAAGCTGCTAGGTCAGCGGCTAAATAAGGCTTGAAGGTGTAAGGAGTTGCAACATCAGAGGTCTGAACTGGGATAACACCGCTGGCAACGGCTGTG
>CAIQNN010000052.1 GCA_903873185.1 uncultured Actinomycetes bacterium | reverse complement strand
TACCAGATCCAAACTAAGTTTCGCGATGAGACCAGGCCACGTAGCGGAATTATTCGCGGCCGCGAATTCGTGATGAAGGATTCATACTCTTTTGATTTAGATGATGCGGGTCTTGAAGTTTCTTACCAGAAGCACCGCAGCGCCTATGTAAAAACCTTTGATCGCCTTCACATGAAGTACAACATCGTTGCTGCCATGGCTGGAGCCATGGGTGGCTCAAAGTCGGAAGAGTTCCTCGCTCCTTGTCCTACCGGTGAAGATACTTATGTTCTCTGCGAAAAATGTGGTTACGCGGCAAATGTGGAAGCTATGGTTACCAAAGTTGCCGCATACAGTGGTTCGACGCCGCCAGCAATGGAAGTTTTTGATTCGCCTAATACGCCAACTATCGATTCCTTAGTTGATTTGCTCAATGGCAAATTTGAAGGCAACTTTGCTGCGGGCGATACTTTGAAGAATGTACTCTTAGTCGCCGATGGTGAAGCGATTTCCATCCTGGTACCAGGCGATCGCGAAGTTGATCTAAAACGTTTGCAAGCTAACTTGCCTGGTGTTCAAGATTTACGCCTCTTCGAAGATGCCGACTTCGCCAAGCACCCAGGATTGGTAAAGGGTTATGTCGGACCTCAAGATGCCGAAAGACTAGGTATCAGAGTTTTCGCTGATCCAAGAATTGTTATTGGATCACATTGGGTTACTGGCGCGAATGAAAAAGATAAGCACGTTCGTTTTGTCACCCATGGTCGCGATTTCAAAATTGAAAAGTTTGTTGAAGCTGCCGAAGTTCGAGCCGGTGATATCTGTCCTAACTGTTCGACTCCAGTAATCATCGATCGTGCCATCGAGATCGGCCACATCTTTCAACTTGGCCGCAAATACGCGCAAGCGTTAGATCTAACGGTGCTCGACAAAGATGGCAAGTCCCAAGTTGTCACCATGGGCTCCTATGGCATTGGCGTCTCGCGCGCAGTAGCCGCGATTGCTGAACAAACTCACGATGAGCTTGGACTTTGTTGGCCACGTGAAGTTGCGCCAGCGGATCTGCACATCGTTGCCACTGGTAAAGATGATCTCCCATTTGATACCGCCGAAAAATTGGCGTCTGAGTTGGAAGCGCAGGGCATGCGAGTCATGCTCGATGATCGTCGCGATGCCAGCCCCGGTGTGAAATTCAAGGATGCCGAATTAATCGGAATTCCATTCATTATCATCGTTGGAAAAGCGCTGGCCGAAGGCAAAGTTGAACTTCGCAATCGTCGCACCGGTGAAAAGAGTGAAGTTCTTCTAACTGAAGCCCTCTCACAAATTATTGCGGTCGTTACCGCCGCTTAATGTCGCTCTCAACCGCGATCTTCCTGGCACTTGCGGCGGGATTTGCCGGCTTTGTCGACGCCATGGTTGGCGGTGGTGGCTTAATTCAATTGCCAGCTTTGCTGATTGGAATTTCAGATAAACCGATCCCAATGATTTTGGGCACCAATAAAGTTCCGGCGATCTTTGGTACTAGCTCATCGGCCATTGCCTATTTCCGGCGCGTGCGACCAGATTTACATTTAACGGCATCAATGGCGATTCCAGCTTTTATTGGCTCGGTCACTGGCGCCCGGCTTGCAGCCAGTTTTCCGAAAGAGTTCTTTCGCCCGATAATTGTTTTCCTTTTGATCGCGGTTGCTTTTTACACCTGGAGGAAACCGGATTTAGGAATGGACGAAGCGCTGAAGTTCACCAAGCGCCAACGACTCATATTGGTCTCGATATTCGGGCTATGCATTGGTTTTTACGATGGCATCTTTGGTCCTGGGACTGGCACCTTCCTGGTCTTTCTTTTGGTTGGCGTGATTGGTTACGCCTTTTTAAAGGCATCCGCCACCGCTAAATTGGTAAATATCGCCACCAACTTTGGTGCGATTCTCTCCTTTCAATTCACGGGCCATATTTGGTGGCGGTTGGGACTCCTTCTCGCGATCGCTAACGTAAGCGGCGCACTGATTGGATCCAGACTTGCTATCCGTGGTGGATCCCCGTTGGTCCGAAAAGTCTTCCTCGTGGTCACAACTTTGCTCATCGCAAAAGTGGGTTATGATTGGCTCACAACTAAATAGCGAAAGAGAGTAAAGAACGCATGGCAACTGATTCTGCAAAACTAAATAACCAAGAATTAATAGCTGAAATTTCAGCCGCAATTACGCCAGCAATAACCGCTGCCGATTGTTATCTCGAAGAAGTAACCATTACCCCGGCTGGTAAAAGCCGGATCCTCACTGTGATTGTGGACAGTGACTCCCATTTGAATTTAGACCAAGTAACAGTGGTTTCTCGCGCCGTCTCCGAAGTTGTTGAGGCGCTGCCCGCACTTGGCGATCATCCATTTACCTTAGAAGTTACCTCTCCTGGCGTGGATCGACCGCTGACCCAACCACGCCATTGGCGTAAAAATAAGGGTCGTTTGATCAACATAGTTTTGACCGATGGCTCGACCGTAAAAGGGCGAATCGGCGAGAGCACTGAAAGTTCAGTCTTGATTGATGGAAAAGGTGTTGAATTGGCTCAGGTGAAACGAGCCACAATCGAAGTTGAATTTAAATCACTTACTGCTGGCGCTTCAGCCGAAGGCGACGACGAATGAATGTCGATATCAAAGCGCTGATCGCGCTTACTGTTGAACGAGAAATGCCGCTCGAGAAATTAATCAATGCCATCGAGAATGGCGTTGCCGCGGCTTATGCCGAACTTCCAGAGGCTCATCCTGGTGGGCGTGCGGTCTTGAACCGACAAACTGGTGAGATTTTTATTTATTATCCCGTTCTAGGTCCCGATGGGGATCGAATTGATACTGCGATTGATAGCCCCGAAGGTTTTAGTCGAATCGCTACATCTACCGCTCGCAAAGTTATTAAAGAGAAGATGCGCGAAGCTAAGGATGCCGACATCGTTGGGGAATTCACTGCCTCCGTTGGTGATGTTATTTCCGGTGTAATCCAACAAGGCCGAGATCCAAAGATTGTTTATGTTCACCTTGGTCGGGTCGAAGGAAAGATCCCGCCAAATGAACAAGTCCCAACTGAAACTTATGTTCACGGCCAACGAATAAAGTGTTTTGTAGTTGAAGTGAAGCAAGGGCTCAAGGGTCCAGAAGTTACGCTCTCCAGAACTCACCCAGCCTTAGTTAAAACGCTCTTTGCGTTAGAAGTTCCAGAAGTTAAAGAGCGAATCGTTGAAATCGTAGGAATCGCCCGCGAAGCTGGTCATCGCAGCAAGATTTCAGTTCGCACTCACCGAGCTGGTGTCAGCCCAAAGGGCGCCTTGATTGGACCAATGGGTGCCAGAGCTCGAGCCGTAATGGATGAACTAAATGGCGAGAAGATCGATATTGTCGATTACTCCGACGATATCGCCACCTATGTTGCCAACGCTCTTGCCCCAGCAAAGGTCACTTCGGCCGAAGTCGTGGACGCGGAAACCAGGTCGATCAAGGTTGTGGTCCCGGACTATCAACTCTCCTTGGCAATCGGCAAAGATGGTCAAAATGCCCGCTTGGCCGCTCGGTTAACTGGCGCTCGGATTGATATCCATCCCGATAATCCAGTCGAGCGGATCGAAAAACCCAAGCCAGTTTTGCCAGTTTCTGAGCTAGATGAGGCTGAGACCGATCCCATCGAGATCGCCTAATTACGCTTCCCACCGCCGAGAAGGTAAGGTAGGGGAGTTAAGTTTGAGGCGAGGGCAAAGATGGCAACTCCGATTCGAAGCTGCATACTTTGTCGCAAACGCGAAAACTGGACGGAATTACTTCGAGTGGTTAAAGATGGCGATCGGGTGATACCCGATCCGCTTAATCTGCAACCTGGCAGAGGTGCTTGGTTACATCGGAAATGTTTCGATGCCGCCAAGGAACGTGGCTCTTTTGGTCGAGCACTTCGATCTACTGAACCACTCTCTACTGAGGCGCTCGAGGATTTTTTAGAACAGCAGTAACAAGATCAGACGCCCGTCTGATTTCTCAAAGGAGTAGCAATGTCCCTTAAGGCAATCTCACAATCATGAGCACTCAGCGCTCATGAGAAGGCATGACATTTAGGCTCCAATAAAACGTGGGGCCATGACAGGAAGGTAACTGTGGCAAAGGTCCGCGTTCACGAATTAGCAAAAGAATTAGGAATCCCTAGTAAGGATCTCCTCGCCAAACTCCAAGAAGTCGGCGAGTTTGTAAAATCAGCCTCTTCAACTGTTGAAGCACCTGTTGTGCGCAAGTTGATGGAGAAGTTTCCGGATATTAAGCCGGCCGACGATGCCCCTAAGCCCGTTAAGAAGGCGGCGGCAAAGAAGGTTGCAGCAAAACCGATCGCCCCAACCGCTGATGAGATTCAAGCTGCCTTGGCACAATTAGCGCCGGGCACGATTCCACAATCTGCCATGCCTTCCGCTCCGGTTCTTCCGGTTGCGCCAGCTGCATCTGTTCCATTTCCTCCTGCTGCGCCACAAGCGCCAGCTGCACCTGCAGCAGCAACGCCAGCTGCACCTCATGCGCCGCGAGCTGGTAACAACGCCTTCTCTGGCAATGCAACGCCAGGCAACGTTCCGATGCCACGGCCACCGCGCGCCGGCAACAATCCATTCAACACCGGGGCGGGTGCAATTCCTCGGCCACCTGCACGTCCGATTCGACCAGGTGAACGTCCCGCAGGTCCGGGCGGTGCTCGGCCACCAATGTCAGGTGCGCGTCCTGGCGCAGTTCGTCCCGGCTTTGCTGCAAGACCTCCAGGTTCTCGGCCACCAGGTGCCGGTACTGGAGCACCAGGTGCTCGTCCTGGCGGTCCAGGCGCTGGTTCGCCGTATCGCACACCATCAGCAACACCGGCACAACCAAGTTTCGGCGGTCCAAATAAGGGCGGCGGTCGTCATCAACGTGGCGGAACTGCTGGCGCATTTGGAAAGTCCGGCGGTAAGAATCGCAAAGCGCACAAGAGTAAGAAAGCGTTGCGCGAAGAGTTCGACAATATGGCAGCGCCATCTTTGGGTGGCGCGGTTATTCCTCATGGTGATGGCAAGACCGCGATTCGCTTGCGACGTGGATCCTCACTTATGGATTTCGCCGAGAAGATCAATGGCGATCCAGCCGCATTAGTTTCAGCGCTATTTCACTTGGGTGAAATGGTTACCGCAACGCAATCAGTTGATGAAGATACTTTCATGCTCCTTGGCTCTGAACTTGGATATGTAATTCAAGTTGTTAGCCCAGAAGATGAAGACCGCGAACTCCTTGAAGAGTTCGACATTAACTTGGAGCAAGAGCTAGAAGATATCGACGAAGAAGATCTCGTCGTGCGCTCGCCAATCGTTACGGTCATGGGTCACGTCGATCACGGTAAGACTCGCTTGTTGGATGCAATTCGCTCAACCGAGGTCGTAAAGTCCGAAGCTGGTGGAATTACTCAGCACATTGGTGCTTACCAAATTCACCACATGCATGATGGTCTTTCACGCGCAATTACCTTTATCGATACACCTGGTCACGAAGCGTTCACCGCTATGCGTGCTCGTGGTGCCAAGGTGACAGATATTGCCGTCCTAGTTGTTGCCGCTGATGATGGTGTGATGCCTCAGACCATTGAAGCTCTCAACCATGCGCAAGCAGCCGACGTTCCAATTGTTGTTGCTGTTAACAAGGTTGATAAAGAAGGCGCCAATCCAGACAAGGTTCGCCAACAACTTACTGAATACAACTTGGTTGCCGAGGAGTACGGCGGAACCACGATGTTCATTAACGTCTCTGCTAAATCAGGTGAAGGCATTGATGCCCTCATCGACAGCATTTTGCTAACTGCTGATGCTGCTCTTGATCTTCGTGCTGTTGCTGATGATGCCGCTCGCGGTGTTGCTATCGAAGCCAACTTGGATAAGGGACGTGGCCCAGTTGCCACCGTCTTGGTTCAACGCGGAACTTTGAAGGTCGGAGATGCCATCGTTGCCGGCGGAGCTTATGGCCGCGTGCGTGCGATGTTGGATGAGAATGGCGATGCTGTTCTTGAAGCTGGTCCTTCACGTCCAGTCCAGGTTCTCGGATTTACTTCGGTACCAGGCGCTGGCGATACCTTCATCGTTGCTGAAGATGATCGAACTGCCCGTCAGATCGCAGAAAAGCGTCAGCTTGCCATGCGAAATGCGATGCTTGCCAAGACTCGCAAGAAGGTCTCCCTTGAAGACTTCATGGAGCAATCCAAGATCAGCACCCTTAACCTCATCCTCAAAGGTGACGTTTCCGGTTCGGTCGAAGCGCTCGAAGATGCCTTATTGCTTCTCGATGTCGGTGACGAAGTTGATCTTCGCGTTATCCACCGTGGTGTTGGCGCGATCACTAAGAACGATGTAACCCTTGCCTCGGCTTCCACTGCGGTAATTATTGGTTACAACGTTAAGCCAGAGCCACAGACTGCGATCTTTGCTGATGTCGAAGGCGTGGAAATTCGTTTCTACACCGTCATCTATCAAGCGATCGAAGAGATCGAAGCTTCACTCAAGGGCTTGCTCAAGCCAGAGTACGAAGAAGTTGTACTTGGCAGCGCCGAAGTACGCGACATCTTCCGCTCCAGCAAGTTCGGAAATATCGCTGGTTGTTTGGTTCAAGATGGATTTATTCGACGAAATGCCAAGGCTCGCACTTTGCGAAATGGCGTTGTAGTTGCGGAAAATCTCTCAATCGAATCACTTCGTCGATTCAAGGATGATGCCACCGAAGTTCGTGATGGTTACGAGTGTGGTATCGGACTTGGTTCTTACAAGGAACTTCAGGTTGGGGATACCATCCAAACCTTCGAGATCCGCGAAAAGAAGCGCGCATAGACCATGGCCTCAAATCGAGCACTCAAAGTTGCCGATCGCATTAAAGAAGTGGTCGCACAGACTCTAGAGTCGCGGGTTAAAGATCCGCGCCTAGGGTTTGTCACCATTACCGATGTGCGCATCACCGGTGATTTGCAACAAGCCTCAATCTTCTACACCGTCCTAGGCGATGAAGCCGCTCACACCGGCACCGGCATCGCACTTAACTCCGCCAAAGGAATGCTTCGTTCCGAAGTTGGTAAAGCCTTGGGCCTTCGAATAACACCAACCTTAGAATTTTTTGCTGACGGCTTGCAAGAATCCGCCAGTGCGATGAACGAACTGATGGCTGCGGTTCGAAAAGCTGATGAAGAGTTGGCAAAGTTGCGCGAGCACGCCAAACCCTCCGGCGAGGCCGATCCTTACAAGACGCAAGAGTAGATATTTAATTTTTATGAATGGTTTTCTGCTGATTGATAAAGCCAGTGGAATGACCAGCCATGATGTTGTGGCCAAAATGCGAAAGCGCTTCGGCACCAAAAGAGTTGGCCATGCCGGAACTTTGGATCCGATGGCGACTGGGGTATTGGTCCTCGGCGTTGGCAGCGCAACTCGGCTGCTCCAATACGTAACCGATGGCCTGAAGGGCTATGAGGCAACAATTGAATTGGGTCGCAGCACTCATACTGATGACAAAGAGGGCGAGATAACTTCGCAATCAACGCCGGCTGAAATTCAAAAAATAACTGATGAGCAAATAGCACAGCTCCTCAATTCCTTTGTTGGCACGATCTTTCAGCGCCCTAGTTCGGTCTCTGCGATAAAGATCGATGGCAAGAGCGCCCATCAAAGAGTTCGCGAGGGCGAAGTAGTAGATCTACCCGAGCGCGAAGTCACCATTTCGGCGATCGAGATCCATGAAATTAGACGGAGATCGGATTCAATCGAGATCGATATTTCAGTTACTTGTTCAGCTGGAACCTATATCCGAGCGATCGCTCGAGACTTGGGGGAGCGTCTTGGTGTTGGCGGACATTTGACGAAGTTGCGCCGAAACTTGGTTTCGCCATTTTCCCTGAGCGAATGCGCCCCCATGGCGGAGGCAGAACTATTTCCAGTGGCAGTTGGGATTTCACGGATCCTGCCTACTCGTTCGGTGGATTTTGAAGAACTCTCAGAAATCTCATTTGGTCGTTATCTGTCCCCAAGTCAGGTCGCAGGAATCGTGGCGGCGCTGGGACCTGATGGCGAATTTGTTGCCTTACTAGAAAACAAAATTATCGCCGACCAAAGTTTGGCTGCGCCGATCCTGGTAGCTGTGAAATGATAACCCGATGAACCGAGCGGTAGCGATTGGTATCTTTGATGGCGTTCATGCTGGCCATCAAGAGCTACTTAAGTTGGCAAAGTTATATGGAAAAGTTATCGCCTTAACTTTCTACCCACACCCAACTTCGGTTTTCGCCCCAGAACGCACACCATCACAATTGGTCTCTTTGGATGACCGAATCGCGTTGCTAAAGCATCACGGCGCTGATGAAGTCGTCGTAATTGAATTCACCAAAGAGTTTTCCGCTTTATCACCAGACCAATTCATTGAAGATATTTTGGTAAAAAAATTGCAAGCAACACACATTGTCGTTGGCGAGAATTTCACTTTTGGCCACAAGGCGGCTGGCAACGTTGAGTATTTGCGAAACCATAAGCGCGGCTTCGATGTGACTGCAATAAAATTGGAAGAGAATCGCGGCGTTCCGGTTTCTTCGACCCGAATTCGCAACCTAATTATGGATGGCGATGTAGAACGAGCGGCGGATTTGTTGACCCGGCCGCATTATGTTTCTGGTCCAGTAGTGCATGGCGAAAAACGTGGCCGTGAAATTGGCTATCCCACAGCCAATATCGGACTTGCTTCTTATGCCACGATTCCGGCAGATGGGGTTTACGCCGGTTGGTTAACCGTGGGCGGCATTCGTTGGCCAGCTGCAATTTCAATCGGCACCAACCCGACTTTTCCTGGAATTCGAGGTCGCCAGGTCGAGGCGTATGCTCTAGATGAGACCGATCTTGATCTTTATGATCAAGAAGCCAAACTGGAAATCCTCTATCGCCTGCGCGACACCCTGAAGTTCGAAAGTCTCGATGAACTCTTGGTACAAATGGCAAGTGACTGCATGCAGACTCGAGTACTGCTTAAATCCTGATTTAACGAGGGGAATATGCTTCCCTTATCGCGGTATTACCCGCACAATTGCGCCAGTAGTTGATTTTGAATCTCAAACTCTGGAGGCTAAATGTCAGGTAAAAATCTAGTTAAGAATCTCAACGTGTGGGAAGCAATTGGTATCTCAGTTGCGCTGATGGCACCTTCGATGGCCGCCAACATAAATCCACAGGGAACCGCTGGCGTGGTTGGCCGCGCCGTTCCTGTTGCATTCGCACTCGCGACAATTGGCGTCCTCCTCGTCGCCTATGGCTTCGTCCGATTGACTCAAAACTTTAACCACGCTGGAAGCGTTTATGGCTTCGTCGGCGCAACAATGGGCCCACGCTCAGGCGTTGTAGCAGGTTGGGGTTTGCTCGGCACTTACATTTTTTATGGTTGCGTAACTTCGATGGCCGCTGGCATCTTCGGCTCCACCTTCTTGGATGAACTTGGCGTTTGGCATCACCAGCCAGCCTGGTCTGGATTCCTAATTGGTGCGATTGCACTGGTATTGGCTTATTTTGTAGCTATTGCCCCGGCTCGTAACGGAACTCGCGTTCTTCTAAGCGTTGAAGGCGTAACTGTTCTTCTTATTCTTATCACCACCGTCATCATCTTTGCGAAGCTCGCTGGCGGCCATGCCCCAGAAAATCACCATCTTGATTGGTCGGTCTTCTCAATTCCTAAGGGCGTTGGTACAAGCGGTGTCTTCCTTGGTGTGGTCTTTGGCTTCCTCTCGTTTGCTGGCTTCGAAGCAGCAGCAACCTTGGGTGAAGAGACAACGAATCCAAGAAAAGATATCCCACGGGCCATGCTTGGAACTGCGATCTTTGGCGGCGTTTACTTTGTAATCGTTACTGCTGTCGAAGTTATGGGCTTTGGAACCGATGCAGCTGGAGTTAAGGCTTATGTCAGCTCCGGTTCATTGCTTGGCGACCTTGGCACCAAATATGTTGGCTCATGGATGGGAACGATCATCACCTTGGGAGCCGCTATCAGCGCTTTTGGCTGCTGCTTGGCTTGCGTGGTTGGTGGCGCCCGCCTTTCATTCTCGTTAGCTCGCGATGGTGGCAATTCCAGCCTGTCGCAGCTATCAGAGAAGAATGGTGTTCCAGTAAATGCCACCAGAGTCATTGTTGGCGCAGCTGCAATCATCATGATCGTCTGGAAGTTGGTCTGGCACGTTAAGCCATTCGATATCTTCCTTGGCAGTGGTGTTATTGGAACTCTAATCATCTTGGTGGCGTACTTACTGGCAACAGTTGGCGCTATCAAATTCTTGTTCTTCTCAGGCAAGAAGCGCACGAAGCAATGGGAGATCATCATTCCTATCGCCGGTATCGCTCTGCTCCTTTACACCCTTTACAAGAATGTGATTCCGTTCCCAACAAGTGGTGCTGGTCGGGCATATCCGATCGTTGGCGCTATCTGGTTGCTAATTGGAATTGTTGCCATCGTTTCTCGGCCAGCACTGGCTGCGAAAATTGGCGCAAAATTAACTGCCGATGAGAAACTCTCAGAAGCTCGTTCCTAATTAATAACAACTAACAATTCAGGAGAACCATGCTTGGCAATGCAACGGTAATTGATCTAACAATTCCACTAGGTGCTGGAATCATTATGTGGCCAGGGGCTCCAGCTCCTGAAGCGGAGACGCTAGTTACGATCAAGCACGACGGGTACTTTGCTCGCCGCGTCTCCTTCTTTGAACACACCGGAACGCACTTTGATGCGCCCTGTCACTTCATTGAAGGCAAAGCCACCGTTGATCAAATTCCTGCTAAGTCATTGGTTCGCCCAGCAGTTGTAATCGATATCTCAGCGCGCGTCGGCAGCGATGCCGACGCCGTGCTGACATTGGCAGAAGTCCAAGCCTTCGAAGCGGCCAATGGCCAGATCCCTGCTGGTGCCGCTATTTTGCTGCGTACCGGTTGGGAAGATTTCAATACCGATGAACTTCGTTATGCCGGCGCTCCCGGCGATTTACATTTTCCCGGCTTTGGCGTTGAAGCGGCAAAGTTCTTAGTTGAAGAACGTGCTGCCGCAGGATTGGGTACCGATACCTTGGGAATTGATCCCGGTTGTGCCAGCGATTTTCCAGTCCATTCCCAAGTTTCCCACCCGGCAGGCTTGTGGCATCTAGAGAATTTACAGAATCTAAAGCAACTGCCACCACTTGGTGCCTGGATAGTTGTTGGTGTTCTTCCGCTCGTTGGTGGTTCTGGAAGTCCAGCACGCGTTCTCGCCTTACTTCCGTAATAATTAGGAAGTGAGTACTCCACTAGCTTTTATAGCTACTTGTGATTTGGTGGGGTTGGTCCGTGGTCGCTCTTTAAGTCGTGATGCGGTTGTAAATCATGGCAAGAGCGTTGGTTGGGTTCCAGCAGATCTATCCTTAAATGCATTTGGTGGTATTGATGACGATAATCCATTTGGTTCTGTCGGCGATCTCAGATTGCTCCCCGATTTAAGCACCGAAATTACCTTGCCAAGCATTGGCGCAGCAGCTCCGCTTTCGATTTTCTTGGCTAATCAAGTTCTTCCTGATGGTTCACCTTGGAGTTCCTGCCCGCGCACTCATGCGCAGGAAAGTATTGCGCAGCTTAAGGCGGTGCACGGCATTGACTTGGTGGCCTCATTTGAACATGAATTTGCCTTGATTTCGCTAACGCCGATTCCGGAAGGTTCAGCATTTGGTTTAGATAGTTTTCGAATTGCAGAACCATTTGGGAGCGAACTCGTATCACTGCTTGAATCCAACGGCCTAGAGCCAGAAAATTGGTTGGCCGAATATGGCGCAAACCAATTTGAAATTACCGTTAAGCCTTCGCCAGCCATGATCGCGGCTGATCGTGCGGTATTACTTCGCGAGATTGTCAGAGATACCGCCAGGCGCCATGGCCTGCGCGCTAGCTTTGTTCCGTTGGTATCACCGACTGCCGTTGGAAATGGGGTGCACGTTCATCTCTCGCTTTCGAAGAACGGTCTTCCAATAACTTTTGATCCAACCCAACCTGGTAATTTGTCAGAGCTTGCCTCCTTCGCCGCGGCGGGGATTTTGGCGCATGCCGGCGCTTTGCAAGCCTGGACCGCCTCCAGTCAGATCTCGGCGCTTCGCTTGCAACCACATCGATGGAGCTCGGCCGGAATTTTTGCTGCCGTGCAAGATCGGGAAGCGCTGCTTCGCATCTGCCCATTAACCACATTAAATGGCGCTGACCCAGCAGCCTCCTTCAATCTGGAATATCGAGCTGCCGATGCCACCTCAAATCCTTGGTTAGTAATCTCCGTTTTGGCACGGGCCATCACGGCAGGAATAACGGCCGGCAAGCGAGTCGATCCAATTCACACCGAACCAATCTCTTACGAAGATCCATCGATTAAACGCTTACCTGAATCGATAACTAAGGCGATCGAAAGTTTGAAGTCAGATCCAGAAGTACTATCTTGGTTCTCAGAAGAGCTGCTTGCGGCTCACCTGGGAATTAGAACGAGCGAAGAAATTGAACTGTCCGGTTTAACCGATGAAGAAAAATGCGAAAGGTATTCCCGTGTCTATTGAACCAAGTTGGGCAGTTTCACCCGCCGGAGCAGCCAGCCAAGCTTTAGCGGAACTGGGGCTAGTTGACCACCATGTTCATGGCGTAGTTCGCGAGAACCCATCGCTCGAATCTTTCACCAACATGATTACCGAATCAGACCGCACGCCCCGCTCGCTCGATGAAGCGATGAATACCCAGGTTGGCTTTGCTACCCGCCGTTGGGTCGCCCCGCTATTGGACCTCGAACCATTTGCCAGCTCCAGCGATTACTTTGCTCGTCGAATTGAACTGGGCGCAGATGAAGTGAATAAGCGGCTGCTCGGCGCAACCGGAATCGATCACTACTTTATTGAAACCGGCTTCCGTGGCGATGAAATCTATGGCCCCGAAGGAATGGCAAAAGTCACGGGTGCTAAAGTTTCCGAAGTAATTCGCATCGAAACCATTGCCGAAAAAGTTGCAACCTCTGGCGTGAGCGCCGCCAACTTCGCATCTGCTTTTAACGAAGAGTTAGCCAAGTCTGCCAAGAATGCAGTTGGGGTTAAGTCGGTCGTGGCTTATCGGATCGGCTTGGATTTTGATTTTCAAGCGCCATCAAAATCTGAAGTAGAAGTTGCCGCTGGCACGTGGTTGAAAGAGGTTGAACAAACCGGGAAGTCTCGAGTTGCCGATCCAATCCTGCTTAGACATTTGATTTACAGCGCGGCCGAATTGAAGAAGCCATTTCAATTCCATATTGGTTTTGGCGATCCAGATCTCAATCTTCATCGTTGTGATCCGCTACTATTGACCGATCTGATCCGCCAGTTCGAAGCCAAAGAGATTCCAATTTTGTTGCTTCACACCTATCCATATCAACGCAATGCCGGTTATTTGGCACAGATGTTCCGCAACGTTTATTTGGATGTTGGCTTAGCGATCAATTATTCCGGTGCTCGTTCTAACGCCATCATCGCGGAATCGCTAGAGCTTGCGCCATTTCACAAGATTCTTTTCTCTTCCGATGCTTGGGGCTTGCCAGAACTGACTTACTTAGGCGCGTTGCTCTTTCGCCGCGGACTTGGCGAGATTGTGGACTCCTTTATCGCTCGCGGGGATTGGTCAACAGCAGATGCGGTTAAAGTCGTAACAGCGATCGGGCGCGACAATGCGCTGGCCGCTTATGGGTTAACTAAGTAATACGGGGGAGTGCCATGAAAAAGAAAGAACTCTTAAGTATCTCGCAAGAGCAGAACCTTCGATTGATCCGCTTTCTTTATTGTGACCTTGCTGGTGTGATCCGAGGCAAGACCGTTCATGCATCGCAACTTGAATCCAAATTGAATGAAGGCGTTGGACTCACGCGAGCGCAGAACGCGGTCAACCTCTTTGAAGAGCTAGTTTATGTTGATGGCATGGAGCCGGTGGGCGAAGTTCGAATCGTTCCAGATCTGAACACTTTCAAAGTACTTCCCTGGTTGGATCGCACCGCAGCGATGCACAGCGATCTGCTTAATCAAGATGGCACCAACTGGGATGGATGTACTCGTTCCGTCCTAAAGCGGGCATTGGCAACTCTTGAAGCGCAAGGAATTGAAATGATGTCGGCCTTTGAATCCGAGTTTTACTTGGCCGAAGAATCACCTGATGGCCCAGTTCCATGGCGCAATGGCCCTTGCTACTCCAGCTCTGGCATGGATCGCGCTAGCGAGGTAACTGATCTAATGGTCGATAACCTCACCGCTCAGGGGATTATTGTTGAACAGGCGATTAACGAATACGGCCCTGGTCAGCTAGAGATTGCAATTAAGTACGGCCCCGCCCTGGAATCAGCCGATCAGCATCTGCAATTTCGCGACACGATTCGTGGCACTGCTGAAGTGCAATTTGGTTTGCTTGCATCGTTGGCACCAAAGCCGTTCAAAGATGGCATTGGTTCCGGTGCTCATCTACATTTCTCGTTGTGGGACAAAGAGAAGAAACTCAATTTACTTTTCAATGAAGATGAGCCAACCAAGATTTCCGAGTTTGGCGAATCATTCGTCGCTGGCGTACTAGAACATTTACCCGGCTTACTTGCGCTGACTTGCCCATCTTTTGTTTCACATCTTCGATTGCAGCCACACGCGTGGGCCGGAAACACCATCTCTTGGGGTTATGACAATCGTGAATGTGCAGTACGAGTTGCCAGTCCATTCAAGGGCCGAGAAATGCAATCGATTAATCTGGAACTCAAAGCATGCGATGGTTCAGCTAATCCCTATCTTGCGTTAGCCGGTGTAATCCTTGCTGGCATGGATGGCGTTAAACGCGGACTAAAACCGCCAAAGCCGGCTCATCGGGATCCAGTGCTGTTGTCACAAGAAGAGCAAGAAGCATGTGGAATTAGACCTTTCCCTAATTCCCAATTAGCCGCTTTAACTGCGCTAGAAAATGACGCGGTCCTCACCGCTGGCTTAGGCGAGCTAATGACGCGGGCCTACCTTGCGACTCGTCGCGCCGAAAATGCCAAAGCGACGGCCAATGGCGATGAGTGGGCGCGATTAGAAACTTTCTCTACCTTCTAGAAAGCTGATCTGGAATGTCCTACGAGAGCAAACTTCTGAAAGAAGTTAAAGCGGCCCTTCTTCCGCTAGCCGATCACAAGCGCGCCTTAGACCAGCAGGCTTATATGAAAGATATTGCCCCCTTCTTGGGAATTTCGGCGCCCGATCGTCGCGCCGCCACCAAGCCGGTATTGAAGGCGCACCCACCTGCCAATTCCACTGAACTCGCTAAAGCCGCCAAACTTCTATATGCCCAAGAGTTTCGCGAATATGCCTTTGCCGCCAACGACTTATTAGCCCAATACATCGACCTGGCCGATAGGAATTTCTTGGCCACCACCGTTGCCGACCTCATCCGCACCAATCCTTGGTGGGACACAGTTGATGGGCTGGGCGCGGCAGTTACTCCGTTGGCCTGGAAATACCCCTCGCGAACGCTGATGCGCACCTGGATCAAAGATCCAAGCATCTGGATTAATCGGGCGGCGATCGGGCACCAACGTGGCCGGCGCACCGAGACCGAGGTCGATTTCGTTCTCTGGCTCTGCCATCAGAAGGCAGGGGAGTCCGAATTCTTTATCGCAAAGGCGATCGGTTGGGCGCTGCGCGATATCGCCGCCTTTGATAAGCCGGCGGTTCGGGCATTTCTGGCTGATCATCCGAGCCTAAATCGGGTCGCAGTCCGCGAAGCTGAGCGTGGCTTAAACCGTTAAATCCAGTAACTACCTCGATTTCGGTCTGAGTAGGCCCCGCTGGTACCCTTTGACCGCAAAGCGAGTAAGCGTGCCTTCGTGAATTACACCGAGGCCCTCGTGATCAGTCCAAGGAGACGCCCAATGGCATTACAGCCTGCAGAAAAGTTAGAAATCATCACAAAGTACGGCGCCTCTGCCACTGACACAGGAAGCCCTGAAGCTCAGGTCGCCTTGCTATCTCGTCGTATTGAGCAGATCACCGAGCACCTCAAGACAAACAAGAACGACCACCACAACCGTCGTGGCCTCTTGTTGCTCGTTGGTAAGCGTCGTCGTATTTTGCAATACCTCGCAAAGACGGATATCACCCGTTACCGTGCGATTATCGAAAAGCTCGGTATTCGCCGCTAAATAAGTACTTCCTTTCATCAGTTAATCGGTCCTCGGTAGTGGTTTCCGGGCCCGCTGCCCGTGAACTTCGATCGAAGATCCATTTTCTGATGCAAAAGGTTTGAGAAATGGAGATGACCCATGGAGGGTCAAGATGTGAAGTTCGCCGTTGCAAAAATTGATAACGGCAAGTTTGGAAAGCGCGAGATCCGGTTTGAAACTGGCCGCCTAGCACGTCAAGCTGCGGGTTCAACCGTAGTTTATTTGGATGAAGAATCCATGTTGCTTTCAGCAACCACAGCCTCAAAGGCGCCAAAGGAGCATTTCGACTTCTTCCCACTTACTGTGGATGTTGAAGAGCGTATGTATGCCGCAGGAAAGATTCCTGGTTCATTCTTCCGTCGCGAAGGACGTCCATCAGAGGAAGCAATTCTTACCTGTCGCCTAATCGACCGACCATTGCGTCCAACCTTTATTAAGGGATTGCGTAATGAGATTCAGATTGTTGTGACCGTTATGGCGCTACATCCTGATCACATGTACGACGTCATTGCTATCAATGCCGCGTCCATGTCTACTCAACTTGCTGGCTTGCCATTCTCGGGTCCGATCGGCGGCGTTCGCGTTGCTTTGATCGAAGGCCAATGGGTTGCCTTCCCTAATCACTCTGATCTAGATAACGCCGTGTTCGACATGGTTGTTGCTGGTCGAATTGCTGGCGACGATGTTGCCATCATGATGGTTGAGGCTGAAGCCACTGTAAAGACAATTGATCTCATCAAGGCTGGCGCGCAAGCTCCTACCGAAGAGATCGTTGCTCAAGGACTTGATGCTGCAAAGCCATTCATCCGCATTCTCTGCGAAGCACAGATGGAGCTTGCAAAGGTAGCTGCAAAGCCAACCGGCGAATTCCCAGTCTTCTTGGATTATCAAGACGATGCATTTGATGCCGTCGATGCGATTGCCAATGCTGACATTGCTAAAGCAATGACCATTCTTGCAAAAGCCGAGCGCGAAACTGCTCTCGATGCAATCAGTGCTTCTGTTAAGGCAGAGCTTGCTGAATCTTTCGAAGGCCGCGAGAAAGAAATTTCCGCAGCAGTTCGTTCCGTAACTAAGAAGGTTGTTCGTCAACGCGTCTTGCGCGACAAGATTCGTATTGATGGTCGTGGCCTTCGCGATATTCGTCCGTTGACTGCTGAGGTTGAGGTTATGCCTCGAGTTCACGGTTCGGCGATCTTCGAGCGCGGCGAGACTCAGATTCTTGGTGTTACAACCTTGAACATGCTCAAGATGGAACAACAACTAGATACCTTGAGCCCTGAGCATCACAAGCGTTACATGCACAACTACAACTTCCCACCATATTCTGTTGGTGAGACCGGCCGTGTTGGATCACCTAAGCGCCGCGAAATTGGTCACGGTGCGCTCGCAGAGCGTGCTTTGCTACCAGTTCTGCCAACCCGCGAAGAATTCCCATACGCCATCCGTCAGGTTTCCGAGGCTCTCGGTTCTAACGGTTCTACTTCAATGGGTTCAGTTTGTGCATCGACCATGTCGCTGCTCAACGCTGGTGTTCCACTGAAGGCAGCTGTAGCTGGTATTGCAATGGGTCTGATCTCTGATGATGTTGATGGCAAGGTTGAATACGTTGCCCTTACCGACATTCTCGGAGCAGAAGATGCTTTCGGCGATATGGACTTCAAAGTTGCCGGTACCAAAGATTTCGTTACCGCACTTCAACTAGATACCAAGCTCGATGGCATTCCTGCCTCGGTTCTTGGTGGCGCACTACATCAGGCAAAGGAAGCTCGTCTTCACATCCTCGATGTAATGAACCAAGCCATCGATGCCCCAGATGAGATGAGCCTCTTGGCTCCTCGCATTATCAGCATCAAGGTTCCAGTTGATTTGATCGGTGCCATCATCGGACCTAAGGGAAAGATGATCAACCAGATTCAAGATGAGACCGGCGCAGATATCACCATCGAAGATGATGGAACTATCTACATTGGTGCTCTTGAGGGATCACAAGCTGAGGCTGCTAAGGCCATGATCGATGCCATCGCGAATCCACACATTCCAACAGTGGGCGAGCGCTTCAACGGTACCGTCGTAAAGCTTGCAACCTTCGGTGCTTTCATCTCTCTCGTTCCTGGTAAAGATGGCTTGCTCCACATCTCGCAGATTCGCAAGATGCATGGTGGAAAGCGCATTGAGAACCTCGAAGAGGTAATGAAGGTTGGCGATAAGCTCGAAGTTGAAATTGGCGAGATTGATCCAAAGGGCAAGTTCTCTTTGGTTCCAGTCTTAGCTGACGGAACAACTCCGGGAAATGAATCAGCCGAATAATTGAGTAAGACACTTCTGCCCAGCGGGCTTCGGATAGTAACTGAGGAAGTCAGTACTGTTCGCTCCGCTGCGGTCGGAGTTTGGGTTAATGTGGGCTCTCGCGACGAATCACCATCTGTCGCGGGAGCTTCACACTTTCTCGAGCATTTACTTTTTAAAGGAACAAAACGCCGAAACGCTATGGAGATCTCTTCGTCCATTGAAGCTGTTGGCGGCGAGATGAATGCTTTCACTAGCCAGGAATACACCTGCTTTTATGCGCGGGTTATTGATACCGATTTGGCGCTGGCGATTGATGTAATTTCCGATTTGATTACCTCTTCTGTGGTTAAGCCAGAAGATGTCGATTCCGAACGAAGCGTTGTCCTGGAAGAGATCGCGATGCGCGATGATGACCCTTCGGATTTAATTCACGATCTTTTCTTAGAGACTTACTACGGCGACAGCAATTTGGGTCGTTCCATATTAGGAACTGTTGATTCCATCAAAGGTATGTCGCGCACCTCCGTCTTTAACTATTACAAGAAGAAGTACCAACCGGCCGATATCGTGGTTGCGGTTGCCGGAAATGTTAAACATAAAAAGGTTGAAGCCCTGGTTGAAAAGGCACTGGCCAAAGATGGTTTTCTCGATGTTGATAATTCCGAGTTCAATCTACGCTCGGCGCCAAAAGCGAAAATTGTGGGCCGACATAAAGTTGGAATTATTGAACGCAAGACTGAGCAGGCGCACTTGCTCTATGGCGTTGAAGGTGTGGCTCGCAATGATGATCGTCGCTTTGCGCTAAGCATTCTCTCCTCGGCTTTAGGCGGTGGCATGTCCTCGCGCCTATTCCAAGAAATTCGCGAAAAGCGCGGCTTGGCTTACTCGGTTTACTCATATGCCCAACAATTTTCCGGCGCTGGTTCCCTCGCATTTTATGCAGGTTGCCAACCCTCAAAGGCCGAAGAAGTCATTCGAATTATTCAAGCCGTTACGCACGATGTGGCCGAAAATGGCTTAACGGATGAAGAGATCACGCGTGCCAAAGGCGCTGTCTCAGGTTCACTGGTTTTGAGCCAAGAAGATACTGGCTCTCGAATGAGTCGAATTGGCAAGAGTGAACTGGTTTATGGCGAGATCATGAGCTTTGATGAGATTCTGGCCAAAATTGCGGCAGTTACCCCCGAAGAAGTGCGCGCTATTGCCCACGCCTTGCTCCCAAAACCTTCTACCATTGCGATCGTGGGGCCGTTTAAGAGCACGACTAAATTTGAAAAGGTGATCGCGTGAGTATCAAAGTAGCCGTTTTAGGCGCTAAAGGTCGCATGGGCGCTGAAACCGTTAAGACGATTAAGGCCGCATCTGATTTAGAACTTGTAGCTGAACTGGATTTAGGCGATTCTCTTGACCAACTAGTTTCCAGCGGTGCGCAAGTAATTGTGGATTTCACTCATCCGGATTCAGTTATGGCCAATTTAGATTTCGCAATCAACCATGGAATTAGCGTGGTTGTTGGAACCACCGGTTTTGACGATGCAAAACTAAGCCAAGTTCGAAGCTGGCTATCTGCAAACTCTGGCGTGGGCGCTCTAATCGCACCTAACTTTGGACTGGGCGCAGTATTGATGATGCAGTTTGCCGCAAAGGCAGCTAAGTACTTCGAATCGGTTGAAATCGTTGAACTCCATCACCCTAACAAAGCGGATGCCCCTTCTGGTACTGCGACGCGAACTGCCGAGCTAATTACCGAAGCTCGTAAGTCCGTTAATAAAGCACCAATGTCAGATGCAACATCAAGTGCCCTGGATGGCGCTCGTGGTGCATTGGTCGGCGATGTCCCAGTTCATTCAGTTCGATTGCGCGGATTGGTTGCCCACCAAGAAGTAATTTTGGGCGATACCGGGGAGACCTTAACCATTCGCCACGATTCAATTGATCGTTCAGGTTTCATGCCCGGCGTCTTGCTCGGCATCCGGAGCGTAATTTCTCATCCTGGGTTAACATTCGGCCTCGAACATTTTATGGATTTAGCTTAACCACTTGAAATAGGAGCACTTAAATGGAAACCACTTCTGGAATCACGATGTACGGCGCTGCCTGGTGCAGTGACTGCCGTCGTTCAAAGAAATTCTTTGATGCCAATCAGGTTTCCTATACCTATATTGATAGCGAGCAAGACCTAACCGCCGCCGACAAGATTGTTGAAATCAGCGGCAAGCAGACGATCCCGTTAATTATTTTCCCGGACGGTACGCATCTGAGTGAACCAACTGATCAAGATTTGAAGGCAAAACTGGAAACTTTGGCTATCCTCTAGTTGTGAGAAACGCCATTGTCCTAACTGACCTTCGAAAGAATTTCGGGGAAGTTCAAGCGGTGGCAGGCGTCAATCTTGAGATTGCCGATGGCGAATTTTTTGCAATGCTCGGACCCAGCGGTTCGGGTAAGACCACAGTTCTGCGTCTGATCGCCGGCTTTGAAATTCCAGACTCTGGCAAGATTGAAATCGCGGGAGTAGACGTTAGCGATACCCCGCCATTTAATCGCGATGTAAATACCGTCTTTCAAGATTATGCCCTCTTCCCACATATGACCGTGCAGAAGAATGTCGAATATGGACTTCGCGTTAAAGGTGTTGCAAAAGCCGAACGTGAAGCTCGTGCGCTAAAAGCGCTAGAGCGCGTGAAGTTAATTGGTTACGAGAATCGCAAACCATCGCAACTTTCCGGCGGGCAACGGCAACGAGTTGCCTTGGCCCGTGCGATCGTTAACGAGCCAAAAGTTTTGTTATTGGATGAACCGCTAGGCGCCCTGGATCTGAAACTACGTCACGAGATGCAGAAAGAGTTGAAGGAACTTCAAGGCGCGCTGGGTATTACCTTCATCTTTGTTACTCACGATCAAGAAGAAGCGCTAACAATGGCCGATCGCATCGCCGTATTCAACGATGGTCAGATCATTCAGATTGGTACCCCCATTGAGATTTACGAAAAACCAGCCAATGAGTTTGTTGCGGGCTTTGTTGGAATTTCTAATTTGCTTCATGAAGCTGCCAGCAAAGCGATCTTGGGCAAAACTGGAACTTTTAGCATCAGACCGGAAAAGATCAAGATTGGCTCAGCATTTGATCGTAAAGCGTCAGGAATCGTCACCCAAGTTCAATTTATCGGCTCTTTTACGCGAGTAGATATTGAACTATCGCAGGGGGACAGATTAACTTTGCTTAAAGAAAACGATGGCACCAGTGAGAGCAATCCAGTCTTGGGGTCAACGCTAAATATTTCCTGGGACTCGAAATACGAGTTCCTCGTCGGTTAATCGCCGAACTGTTTGAAATAAGAAAGGTACACATGTTGCGTTCCAAGAAAGTTATGGCAATTGCAGGCGCCATCTCAACAGCGCTATTGGTTATCGGTGGCAGCATCGTTGCTACGTCATCAGCTTCTGCCGCTTCGCTACCAAAAGTTCCAATGGCAAAGTCCGTTGGTAAAGGTGAGGGCGCACTAAACATTATTATTTGGGCCGGTTATGCCGAGAACGGTTCCAGCGATAAGAAAGTTGACTGGGTTACCCCATTCACCAAAGCCACAGGTTGCAAAGTAAATGCCAAGGTCGGAAATACCTCTGATGAAATGGTCACCTTGATGAAGTCTGGTGGATATGACGGAGTTTCGGCTTCGGGCGATGCTACTAACCGTTTGATCTACGGCGGCGTGGTCGCACCAGTAAATACCGCACTGGTTCCAAGCTATGCCGATATTTCACCATTCTTAAAGAACAAGAGCTGGAACTCCGCTGGCGGGCAAATGTACGGAATCCCTCACGGTTGGGGCGCCAATGTTTTGGCCTACAACTCAGCAAAAGTAAAGCCAGCTCCAACTTCATGGGGTTCGGTCTTTGATCCAAAGTCTCCTTATGCTGGCAAGATCACCGCTTACGATTCGCCAATTTATATTGCCGATGCCGCTCTCTACTTGATGAAGTCGCAACCAAAGCTTGGTATCAAGAATCCATACGCTCTTGATGCCACACAGTTCAATGCTGCGGTTGCACTGCTAAAGGGCCAGAAGAAGCTAGTTGGCGAATATTGGTCAGATGCCTCAAAGTCGATTCAATCTTTCGAATCCGGAAATACCTTGCTCGGAACTGCTTGGCAGTACAACGTCAATGTATTGACTGGTGATAAGAAGATCACTGTTGGCTCAGTACTTCCAAAAGAAGGATCAACGGGCTGGTCTGACACCTGGATGATCGCAGCAAAGGCTGCTCACCCAAATTGCATGTACAAGTGGATGGAGTGGATTGCCTCGCCTAAGGTCAACTCACAAGTTGCTGAATGGTTTGGCGAATCACCATCAAATGCAAAGGCATGTAACTTCACCGCAGATAAAACTTTCTGCGCTACCTTCCATGCAACTGATGCCACCTATGCGAAGAACATCTACTACTGGACGACTCCAACCGCTACCTGCTTGGACGGTCGCACTGTTGCATGTAAAGACTATGCCGCGTGGACTCAAGCCTGGACTGCGATCAAGGGATAACTAGTTAAATGTAGGGGCGGGTTCGCCCGCCCCTATTACTAACTTCTAGACACAATGCGCGAAAACCGAGTATCGACCTGGCTCTATCGCCACCCTAAATCGCGCTTAGCGATGCTGCTCAGCGCACCGCTGACTTGGCTCGCAGTGGCGTACTTAGGTTCCTTGGCAACCATGATTTTCTCGGCTTTTTGGTCGGTCGACTCATTTACTGGAAATATCGTTCATCAGCTAACTCTTACAAATTTTAGAATTCTCTTCTCGCAGTCGGTCTATGGCGTGATTGCAGTTCGATCCCTTGGAATCGCGCTCTTCGTAACCATTGTCGATGCGCTGATTGCAATTCCAATCGCCTTCTTTATGGCGAAAGTACTCTCGCCAAAACTTCGAAATTTTGCCGTTGTAATTATTATTTTGCCGCTTTGGGCCAGCTACTTAGTTAAGGCTTACGCTTGGCGCACCATGTTTTCCGATAGCGGAGTATTAGCTTGGTTCTTTAAACCATTTCATATTGCAACACCTGGCTATGGTTTATTTGCTACCGCCATCACCCTCTGCTATTTGTGGTTGCCTTATATGATCTTGCCAATCTATGCGGGGCTGGAGCGGTTGCCAGATTCGTTGCTGGAGGCCTCCAGCGACCTGGGAGCCAGTGCTGGAAAGACCTTTCGTCGCGTAATCATTCCAATGATCTACCCATCGATAATTGCTGGTTCACTCTTTACTTTTTCACTCACCCTTGGCGATTACATCGTGGTGAAGATCGTTGGCGGAAAATCGCAGCTGATGGCCAATGTGGTTTATGACAATGTCGGCACTGCCGGAAACCTACCGTTCGCGGCTGCGGCAGCACTCTTTCCGATAATTGTGATTCTGGGATATTTAACCTTCGTTCGTAGATCCGGCGCATTGGAGAACTTTTAGTGAAGATCTCGCGCCGAGCAAAATGGATTCTTGGGGGATTAACCTTCTTGGTCCTTGGCTTCATATATATCCCACTAGCAGTTGTCGTCATCAACTCCTTTAACCCGTCACGCACTTTCTCTTGGCCGCCCACTTCACTTTCAACGGTCTGGTGGAGCAAAGTCTTTGCCAATCCCGATGTCACCAGTTCGCTCTTTACCAGCTTGAAAGCTGGGTTAGGCGCAACCGTAATCTCTGTAGTTCTGGGCAGTTGTATTGCCTTTGCTGTGGCCCGGTACAAGTTCTTTGCCAAGAACACAATTTCGTTACTTGTAGTTCTTCCAATTGCCCTGCCCGGAATTGTTACCGGTATTGCCTTGAACTCGGCATTTAATACCTTGTTGCAGCCACTGGGAATTGGTCTTGGCCTGGCAACGGTCATCATTGGCCACGCAACTTTTTGTATTGTGATTGTTTACAACAATCTATTAGCTCGCCTGCGCCGAATCGGCGGAACGCTAGAGGAAGCATCGAGTGATTTAGGCGCCAGCACTTTTCAAACCTTTGCTTATGTCACCTTCCCGATGATCCGCTCTGCGCTAGTTGCCGGTGGCTTGTTGGCTTTCGCACTCTCGTTCGATGAGATTGTTGTTACCACTTTTACTTCAGGCGCTAGCGTCCAGACTTTGCCACAGTGGATTTTTAATAATCTGTTCCGACCAAATCAAGCACCGATCGTTAATGTGGTTGCGACCATATTGTTAGTCGCCTTTATGTTGCCAGTCTGGTTATCGCAGCGGCTTTCAGGTGGATCCGCGGCAAGTTCCCGGCTTTAACCGAATCGATATACCAAAGCCGAACTAACTCCAGCCAGAATGATGACTACTGGAAAGGGCGCTTTAGCAAGCAAGGCGGCAAAGGCAACCGCAATTCCGGCGGCGCGATGATCAATTACTAATTTAGTTTTTTCGGTAAATGATTGCACCGTTACTAAGCCCATCAACAAGACGATTGGAATATAGGTATTGATCCGTTGTGCCCGCGGATGATTGAACCAGCTGGCCGGAAGCGAATGCCCCAAAAACTTAAAGGCGTAACAAAAGAAGGAAGTTCCGATTACTGAAATCCACTGCGAACTCATTCGCGCCATCCCAAAATTACTGCCAAAATTACGGTGGCCATTATCGGAACTCCTGCTGGTGCAAATGGTGTTAGCGCGAGCGCCATGGCTAGAGCGGATATTGCAATCGCCCAGCTCTTCTTATCTTTGAGTCGATTCCAAACTAGCCCTAAGAAAATTGCGGGGATTGCGGTATCAAGCCCCCAGTCGGCTGGGTTACCCAAGGCATTGGCACCAAGTGCGCCTAACAAGGTAAATAGATTCCAAAAGATAAAAACACCCAGGCCGGTGTACCAAAAGCCAGTCTTCATATCGGCTTCGTTATCTTGCGAAAGCGCGACGCCAGTGGATTCATCAATTGTTAGCTGAGCCCCAAAGATGCGCTTGATTCCATTGATCTGCAAAATCTGTGCCATTCGAACGCCGTATAGGCCATTTCGAATTCCTAGCAATGAGGCGGTGCTGATGGCGCTAAAGGCTGAACCGCCAGCGCCCAAGACCCCAACTACTGCGAACTGCGAGGCCCCCGAAAAGGTCAGAAGCGACAAAGCGCAGGCCTGGGCCACCGTGTAATGCGAGGCGATCGCCGCCGCGCCAAAGGCGCTCCCGAAGGCCCCAACGGTAATTCCGACGCTGAGGGAATCGCTCTTAACTGACACGCCGACATTCTGCCCTAATCCCCAGCCTTTATGGGCACCCTAGATAGGGTCGCCCGTATGAGCGAAGGTAGCGAGCAGAAGATCCTCTTTAAAGATGATGTCACCGTCGAATTGGTGAAATCCAGCGCGAGCGATTCCGATGTTATTTGGGCAGCGCGAGTATCGACCGCAGGGGAGAACTCCCTGGAGGCAGTGGGATCTGATGCCAGTAGATCTGAGGGGTTGATTAATTACTTAGCCCGCGAGCGACATGGCAGTCCCTTTGAACATACCTCTATGACTTTTTTCGTCTCTGCGCCAATCTTCGTCTTTCGGGAATTTATGCGCCATCGAATCGCCTCTTATAACGAGGAGAGCGGACGTTACCGCGAACTCAGTCCAGTTTTTTATGTGCCGAGCAAAGATCGAAAGCTAATTCAAATTGGCAAAGCTGGATCTTATTCCTTTGTGGATGGCACCGATGAGCAATATGAATTAACAGTTCGCCTCATTAAGGAGAGCTGCACTCTGGCATACAAGAATTACCAAGAGATGTTGGCCGCCGGCGTCGCCCGCGAAGTTGCCCGCGCCGTTTTACCAGTGACGCTCTATTCCTCGATGTATGTAACTATGAATGCTCGCGCCTTAATGAACTTCCTTTCGCTTCGAACTTCCCGCGAAGGCTCGCATTTCCCAAGCTATCCACAACGGGAAATTGAGATGGTCGCCGAGAAAATGGAAGCGGTTTTCGCCGAATTAATGCCGATTACCTATGGCGCCTTTCAAAAGTCGGGCCGAATCGCACCTTAATCGCTTAACTTTGGCCCAATAGTCCCAATAGTTAGGTGCCACCCCCAAGGCTCACGGTAGAGTTACATCATGCATATTCAGCCGCCCTTCGGACGCCTAATCACCGCAATGGTGACGCCGTTCGACAAGGATGGGGCTATCGACTGGGATGGCGTTGCAAAATTGGCACAGC
Organism: uncultured Actinomycetes bacterium; assembly: GCA_903873185.1. Taxonomy (GTDB): domain Bacteria; phylum Actinomycetota; class Actinomycetes; order Nanopelagicales; family Nanopelagicaceae; genus CAIMZW01. The sequence goes on along the minus strand of CAIQNN010000052.1, from coordinate 24,166 downwards.
ATTTAGTTGCTACCGGCCACGATGCGATCGCCGTCAATGGAACTACCGGTGAAGCTCCAACCACAAAATCTTCCGAAAAATTAGAGATCATTCGTGTTGTAAAAGAGGCCGTTCCAGCGCACATCAAGGTTCTAACTGGCGCTGGCGATAACGAGACTTCATACACCGTCGAGCAAGCAAAGCGCTCGCAAGCGGCAGGTGCCGATGGTTTATTGATCGTTACCCCTTATTACAACAAGCCACCACAAGCCGGGATCGAAGCGCACTTTCGCGCCGTTGCCGCAGCTACCGACCTACCGATCATGATGTACGACATCCCTGGCCGAACCGGGGTTGAGATTGAACAAGACACGATCTGCCGCTTGGCAGAAGTGCCAACGATCGTTGCACTCAAAGATGCCAAAGGAAATCCGGCTTCTACCTCTTGGGTTATCAAGCGAACTGGCATCCCGGTTTACTCTGGCGATGACATTCTCAACTTGCCACTACTTTCAGTCGGCGCAGTTGGTTTCGTTTCAGTCTGTGGTCACACCGTAGGCGCCCAACTAAGGGCCATGCTCGATGCCTGGTTCAGTGGCGACGCGGGACGTGCCCTGGAGATTCACCAACAACTATTGCCGGTATTCACCGGAACCTTCCGCACCCAAGGTGCGATATTGACTAAGGCTGCCATGACGCTCATGGGCCTACCTGGCGGAACCACTAGATTGCCACTTGTCGATGCCACCGAAGCGCAGATAGCGCAATTGCGGGAGGACCTACAACAAGGCGGAGTCAAACTTAACTAATGAATCATCCCCACCCAGATTTACCCTATCCGGCAAAACTCGCTCCAAAGACGCTACGAATCGTGGCGCTCGGTGGCTTAGGCGAGATCGGTAGAAATATGACGGTCTTCGAATACGAAGGCAAACTTCTAATTGTGGATTGCGGCGTTCTCTTCCCCGAAGAGAGCCAGCCAGGTATTGATTTAATTTTGCCGGACTTCTCTTATATCCGCGAACGGCTAAATGATGTCGTTGCAATTATTTTGACGCACGGCCACGAAGATCACATTGGCGCCGTGCCTTATTTATTGCGTGAACGCTCCGATATTCCAATCGTCGGTTCCAAATTAACTTTGGCATTTACTGAAGCAAAATTAAAGGAACGACGCATTACCGCACCGAAAATCGAAGTCAAAGCCGGAATGATCTCTAACTTCGGCCCCTTTGAATTGGAATACGTTGCAGTTAACCACTCGATTCCTGATGCGCTCGCAGTTGCAATCAAAACCCCAGCCGGCGTTGTTCTGGCTACTGGCGATTTCAAGATGGATCAGCTGCCACTGGATGGTCGCATCACAGATTTAGCTACCTTTGCCCGGTTAGGTGCCGAAGGCGTTGATCTCTTTATGGTGGACTCCACCAACGCCGACGTCCCAGGTTTCACCACGGGCGAGCGCGATATTTCACCAGTACTAGATCGCGTAATTCGCGGCACTGATCGCCGCGTAATCGTTGCCTCCTTTGCATCGCACGTTCATCGGATCCAACAGATTATTGATGTTGCCGAAAACCATGGTCGCAAAGTTGCCTTCGTTGGCCGCAGCATGGTTCGCAATATGAAGTTAGCGCAAGATTTGGGTTACCTAAATGTTCCCGAAGGCTTGATCGTTGATGCCAAAAACATCGATGACTTTGGCGACAAGATTGTTTTGATTTGTACTGGTTCCCAAGGAGAACCACTGGCTGCACTTTCTCGCATGGCCAATGGTGAACACCAGATCCGCGTCGGCAAAGGTGACACCGTCATTCTTGCCTCATCCTTGATCCCAGGAAATGAAAATCCCGTATTTCGAATTATCAATGAGCTCACGCGCTTTGGTGCCAATGTCGTTCACAAAGGCAATGCCATGGTCCACGTATCGGGTCACGCCGCTGCTGGTGAACTCCTTTATTGCTACAACATTGTTAAGCCAAAGAATGTCATGCCAATTCACGGTGAATGGCGACATCTTCGAGCTAACGCCGAACTTGCAATTAAGACTGGTGTGCCACGTACTAACACTTTGGTGGTTGAAAATGGAATCGTCGTCGATATGGCCGATGGCTACGCCGATGTTGCTGGCGCCGTTCCAGTTGGTTTCGTTTATGTTGATGGTCAGAGCATCGGTGAAATTACCGAAAGTTCTTTGAAGGATCGTCGAATTTTGGGTGAAGAAGGATTCATCTCCGTTGTCGTCGTTATCGATTCGCAAAGCGGAAAGATCGTTGCCGGACCTGATATCCATGCCCGCGGCTTTACTGAAGATCATGGCCTCTTTGATGAGGTAAAGCTCATGATCGAAAAGGCGCTGGCTACCGCGGTGGGTAATGGCATTAATGGCACACATCAGTTAACTCAGGTGGTGCGTCGAACTGTGGGAAGTTGGGTAGGGGAGGAGCATCGGAGAAAGCCGATGATCGTTCCAGTTGTGATCGAAGTCTGATCACCGAAGGGAATGTGATAGAGGTCTGATCACCGAAGAGATTGTGATTGAGGTTTAACGGCGAGGCAACCGAGTGATTAGTGAACTCTTCTTTAGGCTTGGATAACCATGGCCAAAAGAAAAACACGTGCACCAGCGCGAAAGAAAAGTAGCTCACCCGCCGCAAAGGTCGGAGGTGGCTTAGGCGCTATCTGGCGTTTTATCGCAAAGGCGATTGGTGGCGCGATTCGGTTTATCTTCCGTGGCGCAAAGGATTTGGATCCAGCTCATCAACGCGATGGTTATGCCTTCTTAATTTTTATCCTGGCTTTAATCTCATCTGGTGGGGTCTGGTTTCACTTGAACAATGTTGTGGGCCGGGGAATTCACACCGGTCTTTACGATGGTTTTGGTCGTCTCGGTTTCTTTATGCCGGTTGTGCTGGTCTATTTCTCCTTCCGCTTGTTTCGCACGCCAGAAGAGGGCCGGGCAACGGGGCGCATAATTATTGGCACCTTGGTCTTATTGCTAACAACCACAGGTTTGCTTCACCTCTTTAATGGCTCCAGCGGTACCGATGCCCAGGCATTACAACACGGCGGCGGTTGGTTGGGATGGGCGGTTTCGACCCCGCTCGTTAAATTGGTAACCAGCGTTCTGGCAACGCCAATTCTTTTAATCTTGTTCTTCTTTGGAATTTTGGTGGTTACCGCAACTCCAGTTTCGGCAGTCGGCTCAAAGATCGCCAAACTCTTCTCTTGGGGCCGGGGCAAAGTTGCTGATGCTCGCGAAGCCCGCATCGATGACGACTTCGAAATCTCTGATACCCCGCCTTTTGAAACTCCTTTGGTTCGCAGCTTTGAACCAGAAGAAGAGCTGGATGAAGAGTCCTTTGATGAAGAATTTAGTATTGAACTTCCAGTTTCGGCCCCGAAGCCGCAGGCAACCACCGTTGCAAACAAATCTGCCATGGAGCACCCAGCGCATCAGTTGATTCTAAATAGCGAGAAGCCTTATGTGCTGCCTTCGATGGATTTACTTCGGGCCGGTCCGCCAGCTAAATCAAAGTCAAAGGCTAATGAAACCGTAGTTGCAGCGCTCACTTTGGTCTTCGAAGAATTCGGTGTCGATGCTCGGGTCAGCGGTTTTATGCGCGGCCCCACCGTTACTCGATACGAAGTTGAACTTGCAGGTGGCGTAAAGGTTGAAGCAATCACTGCGCTGGCAAAGAATATTTCTTATGCGGTTGCCAGCGGCGATGTCCGAATTCTTTCCCCGATTCCAGGAAAGTCTGCAGTAGGTATTGAAATTCCAAATGCCGATCGCGAGATCGTTGCCCTTGGCGATGTTCTGCGCTCCCCGGTTTCGGGTAACGATCCACACCCAATGGTGGTGGCGCTCGGTAAAGATGTTGAAGGTTCCTTTATCTGTGCCAACTTAGCAAAGATGCCACACTTATTGGTGGCTGGTGCAACTGGTGCTGGTAAATCTTCCATGATTAACTCGTTAATAGTCTCAGTTCTGATGCGGGCAACTCCAGATGAAGTTCGCTTGGTGATGATCGACCCAAAGCGCGTTGAACTCACCAGCTATGAAGGTATCCCGCACTTGATGGCGCCGATCATTACCAACCCAAAGAAAGCCGCCGATGTATTGGCTTGGGTCGTTCGCGAGATGGATATGCGCTATGACGATCTTTCAACTTTCGGTTTCCGCCACATAGATGATTTTAATCGTGCAGTGAAAGCCGGCAAAGTTACCTTGCCAGCTGGTAGCGAACGGGTGTTAGAACCGTATCCATACTTATTAATTATTATTGATGAGCTCGCGGACCTAATGATGGTTGCCGCCAAGGAAGTTGAAGAGTCGATCGTTCGAATCACTCAGCTGGCACGTGCCGCCGGCATACACTTAGTGATTGCAACGCAACGCCCTAGCGTTGACATTGTTACTGGCCTGATCAAAGCAAACGTGCCATCCCGGCTTTCCTTTGCAACATCCAGCCTCACCGATTCGCGCGTGATCTTGGATGGACCAGGAGCGGAAAAACTTGTTGGCCAAGGTGATGGCTTGTTCTTACCAATGGGCGCCAGTAAAGCGGTTCGAATTCAAGGCGCATATGTATCAGAGCGCGAAACCGAAGCTGTTGTTAATCACGTCAAGGCGCAGATGCAACCGGTTTATCGAATTGATTTGACCGTTCCCGCGAAAGCCCATGTGATTGAAGATGACATTGGCGATGACATGGATTTACTTTTGCAAGCAGTGCAACTCGTCGTCTCTACACAATTTGGTTCCACTTCAATGTTGCAACGCAAGCTTCGCGTCGGTTTTGCGAAGGCTGGTCGTTTGATGGACCTCATGGAGAGTCGGGGGATTGTTGGACCCTCCGAAGGCTCAAAGGCTCGCATTGTCTTGGTAGGTGCCGAGCAGATGCCCGATGTTTTGGAGCAATTGCAAGGAAACTTGTAATTAGGCGTGGGCTACCCCTCGGTAAACCGTAGGTTCAGCAGAAGTTCACTCGCGTGGCTTGATTAGAGCCGCAGTCAGGCCGTAACCTTTGACCCTAATTATCCCCAATGAGCAACTCTGAAGAGGTTCAATCTCGTGACTCTTGGCACTTCCCTACGCGCCGCTCGCATTGCGGCTAAATATTCGGTACCCGCCGTTTCTGAAGCGACTCGAATTCGTACCGCAGTAATTAAAGATTTAGAAAATGATTCCTTTGATTCTTGTGGTGGCTTGGCTTATGCGCGCGGACATATTCGCACCATCGCAAAATTAGTTGGCGCCGATGGCGATGCGTTGATTCGTGAACTAGAAGAGACCACTGGCGAACTTGATCGCCCGATGATCGATCTCCTAACTGAAAATTTTGCCACTAACACTTCTGGGGAACGTCCAAAGATTTCATACAAGTCCATGTCGATCGCCGCAGCCGTTGTTTTAGGCGCGCTCATTTTAACGCCAGCGATTTCTTCATTTACAAAATCTTCAACGCCATCTGCCAGCGCCTTGAAAGCTCCCGCCGATTCTTCGCCGGTTGCAACTCCGGCACCGCTACCTTCTGATTCCTCAGTTACTGCAGTTGTTGCCACCAAGAGTTCAGATGTAAATGTTGTTGTAACTGCCGCTACCGGCTCAACTTGGCTAGGAATTACCGATAGTTCTGGCGCCCAAGTATTCAGCGGAAAATTGAGCATTGGTCAGACCCAAACTTTTGCAGACAATCAACTTCTTTATTTTGTAATCGGAAATGCTGGCGCCGTTGATTTAACGGTAAATGGTCAACATTTAGGTGCGCCAGGCGCTGTTGGCGAGGTCGTTCACCTCCAATTCGGTCCAGGATCTTCTTCCCAAGGCTGACTTCAGCCGATTCTCCCTAAGGAGAATGAGTAAGATTTGGTCAATGAGCACACAAAATACTGCCGCGATCGAAACACCCGTGGACGGCAAAGCTCGCACTGTTGCCCTCGTAACATTGGGATGCGCCCGCAATGAGGTCGACTCCGAAGAACTTGCCGGTCGTTTAGCGGCCGATGGTTGGATTTTGGTTTCCGATCCAGCGCTAGCCGAAGTTGCGGTTATTAATACCTGCGGTTTTATTGAAAGTGCAAAAAAAGATTCTGTTGATGCGTTGCTTGAAGCACACTCCTTAAAAGGAAATGGAATTACGCAAGCCGTCGTCGCCGTTGGTTGCATGGCGGAGCGTTATGGCAAAGAGTTAGCTGATGCCCTACCCGAGGCTGATGCGATCTTGGGCTTTGATGACTACGTAGATATTTCCGCTCGATTGAATACCATCATTAGCGGCGGCTCGGTTGCTGCTCATGCCCCACAAGATCGACGCGTACTGCTTCCGATTTCACCGGCTGAGCGTCAAGCCGCGCGTGCTGAAATTGCTGCCGATGTTGCCGCCCCTATGGGCCAAGGCGTCCGCATCTTGCGAAAGCGCCTGGAATCTTCACCAGTTGCACCGCTCAAGATCGCCTCCGGCTGCGATCGTCGCTGCTCCTTCTGCGCGATCCCGATGTTTCGTGGCTCTTTTGTCTCTCGTCGCCCCACCGAAATCCTGGCTGAAGCCCAGTGGTTAGCCGAACAAGGCGTCTCTGAAATCTTCTTGGTCAGCGAAAACACCACCTCTTACGGTAAAGATTTTGGCGATTTGAAGGTCTTGGAGCGCATGCTTCCCGATCTGGCTGCGATCGAAGGCGTCGAACGAATTCGACTTTCCTATTTGCAACCAGCCGAGATTCGACCATCGCTCTTGCAAGCCATGGTTTCCACACCAAAGGTCGTTCCTTACTTTGACCTATCGTTCCAACATGCCAGCGGAACGGTCCTTCGCCGGATGCGTCGCTTTGGCGATGGCGAGAAGTTTTTACACTTGATCGATCAGATTCGCGCGCTCTCGCCCGAGGCCGGAATCCGTTCCAACGTGATCGTCGGTTTCCCTGGCGAGACCGCTGCCGAATACCAAGAGCTCGTTGATTTCATCTCCGCTGCCAATCTCGACGCCGTTGGGGTATTTGGTTACTCGGATGAAGATAAGACCGAAGCGCTCACCTTGGAAAATAAGGTTCCCGAAGAAGTTATTCGCGCCCGCGTTGAAGAACTTTCGACTCTGGTCGATGAATTGTTATTCCAGCGTGCCGAAGAACGAATCGGCCAACAAGTTCGCGTTCTTATCGAAGATGAAGAGCTCCAAGAAGGTCGCGCCGAGCACCAAGGGCCAGAGGTTGATGGTTCTACTTTTATTCAATCGCGTACTAAGTATCGCGTCGGCGAATATGTCGATGCCATTGTCTCTGACGTGGCCGGCGCAGATTTGGTAGCCCAGCCCCTATGACCGTAATTAACCTGCCTAACTTTCTAACCATCTTGCGCTTTTTGGCGCTCCCATTTTGCGCCTATGCGCTCTTTAAAAATGGCGGCGATCAAACTTCGTGGCGGATCTTGGCATGGGTAGGTTTCTTCCTAGTTGGGCTTACTGATTTCTTCGATGGCCGCCTGGCCAGATCGCGCCATCAAGTAACCAGTTTAGGAACCTTGCTTGACCCCATCGCAGATAAAGCCGCTATTGGTACAGCCCTGATCGGGCTTTCGATGTTGCATCGGATGCCGTGGTGGGTCACCGCCGTGATCTTGGTTCGCGAAATCGGCGTCACCGTTTTGCGCTTTGCAGTTCTCAAAGATGGCGTGATTCCTGCAAGCAAAGGCGGAAAGCTAAAGACCATGCTCCAAGGATTTGGCGTTGGTTTCTTTATCTTGCCGTTGCCACATTGGCTCTTTATCCCACGCGATCTATTTATGGCCGCCGCCGTGATCCTTACGATCACCACCGGCTTTGATTACTTTTCAAAGGTCTTGAAAAAGAAATGAGCGCCGCCGTTCTGCCACATCCGCTGGCCAAAGAGATTGTTAAAAAATTAAAAGCTAAGAAGTTGACCCTGGCCGTTGCCGAATCTATAACCGGGGGAGCGCTAGCCGCCGCAATCACCGACGTTCCTGGCTCATCGCTAGTTTTCTTAGGTGGCATCATCAGTTACTCCGACACTGCCAAAACTAAATTTTTAGCCATCCCAAAACGAATCCTCACGAAACACACCGCGGTTTCCGAAACGGTTGCGATCGCCATGGCGCAATCGGTTCGCGCCCAATTCGGCAGCGACTTTGCAATTGCCACCACGGGCGTAGCTGGTCCGGGGAAGGCTTACGATCAAAAAGCTGGCACGGTCTGGCTCGCGATCGCCAGTAAAAAATCGACTTTTTCGGTGCAATTGGCGCTTTCCGGCGATCGGGCAGCAATTCGCCACGCCACTGTAGAGAGCGCGCTAGCCACATTTGCGCGTATTCTTCTCTCGTGACTCTTCTCCGCTCTCATCTTGGCAGCACGCTTCGTACTGCCCGCATGAATCAAGGACGGACCCTGCGCGATGTCGCAAAATCTGCTCGCGTCTCATTGGGTTATCTCTCTGAAGTAGAACGCGGCCAAAAAGAGGCCTCCTCTGAACTTTTAAATTCAATCTGCAACGCCTTGGACTTATCACTCTCAATGGTCCTTTCTGATGTCCTTCTTCAAGTGAAGAGCCAAGAAACCCCAGTCCTGACAGTGGTGGACGACGCGGCATAACGTGTCGTCACCAGTTCCGATATACGCTCGCCAAATGGCAACTCATCAACGCTCCCGAATCGCGATTCTGGCTGGCGCAAAAGAGGTAATTGCCAAAGTCGGAAGCTATGAATCAAATATGTTAGAGATTGCCGAACATGCTCAAGTTTCTCGGGCCACGGTTTATAACCACTTCAGCGATAAAGACGAGATGTTTCTAACCTTGGTGGAATCTGAAGTTGAACGTCTGGCCGCGCTGGCTGCAAAGGCTGCTACCCCCGGCGATGCCTTGTATGTAATGTCCCGTGAAATCTCTACCGATTCAGCGCTGGCTCGAATGGCGCAGACCGACCCAACCGATATTGCAAAATTGGTAACTGTCACCGACCACAAAATCTGGAATCAAATTCGCCACTCATTAGGCAAGCTATTTGGTGACGGTAACTCTGGTTTGATTTTGCACTGGTTGATCAGTCAGATTGCGGCGCCACTTTCAGAGGTTGACTCTCGTCATCAGGCAAATCAACTAGCCGTGGCGATTTCGCACTAACGAATGCGGATTACCGACCTGCGCACGCGCATCAGCGACTATTTCGCTGACCCCGATACCTACAGCCGCGACATGGTGCATTCTGAACTTGGTGGCCGAACTGTTAACGAAGCGCTAGCTGCTGGTGAAGAACCCGGTGATATTTGGAAAGCCGTTATTCGTCATAACCCAGAGATGCCGCTGAAGTTTCGCTAAGCCTTACCAGTTCGGTCGCAGTGGAAATTCCGAAATCCCATTCTTTGAAGTTGGATCGCCCAAGAACTGATGGATCTGAATATCGTTGCTTTCAAAACCAATTCGACTCATGGTCATGTACAAATTCCACAGCCGAGCTCGTGTCAGCCCCACTTCGCTAACCGCCTCATCCCAATTAGAAGTTAAGTTTTCACACCACTTGGTTAGCGTCAGCGCGTAATGCTCGCGCAGATTTTCACTATGTCGCAGTTCAAAGCCTGCGCCAGTCATGGCTTCCACAACTCGATCCGGCCCAGACAGCTCACCATCAGGGAAGATATAGCGATCGATGAAGGCGCCAGTCTTTGGTTGTAGCCCGCCCTTTGGTCTGGTGATGCAATGATTCAACAGGCGGCCATTGTCATTTAGTAAGCCGTATAAGTGCTCGAAATATCCAGGCAGCTGCTTATCGCCAACATGCTCGCTCATGCCAACCGATGAGATGGCATCGAAAGTTTCGCCACTTACTTCGCGGTAATCCTGGAGCCGAACTTCTACTTTCCCCGATAACCCGGCGGCAGCTACGCGCTCCAGCGCCAAGCGCTGTTGCTCGGTACTTAAGGTCACGCCCACCGCCTGCACGCCATACTCCTTTGCGGCATGTATTAGCAGCGTTCCCCAACCACAACCGATATCTAATAATTTCATCCCGGGTTGTAAATCTAACTTGCGAGCGATCAAATCTACCTTTGCGATTTGAGCTGCATCCAACGAGCCACTGGGCTCATTAAAGAGCGCACACGAATAAACCATCGTCGGTCCCAATATCGCTTCATAAAACTTATTGGATACATCGTAGTGATGATGAATTGCCGAACGATCGCGCATCAAGGAATGGCGCACACCTCGTCGCCATCTGGGTGGTGCCTCTTCAACTGGAATAGTCGGCCTAATAAAGGCTGTCGAACCCGCGGCTAAGGCAATGCGAGCCAAACTCTGCAGTTGAAATGGGCGCTTAATATGTTCGCGCATATGCATTAGCGTTCGATAGAAGTCGCCCTCGATCTCTAAGTTGCTGGTGATATAGGCACGCGCCAAACCCAAATCGCCCGGCTTTGTTAATAAATAATTTAGCGCCCGCGGCGTTCGGATCTCTAACTTATCTTGCGCACTTGAATTTCCAGAAGTGCTGCCATCATATGCCGTGATCTGAATTGGTAAATCTTCAGAGAAGAGAGTTGCAACCTGCGACGCTATGCCTTGCTGGGAGATTGGTGCCTCCAATCACTATCTTTCTACGGGATGCTCCGTCTCTATAAGTCTTATTGTCTTAGATCTGGCCCGCATGACAATAGAGTGGGACTGAATAATATTTTCGTGAAACCGCACGCCCCGCAAGAGTTCGCCATCGGTAATTCCCGTGGCGGCAAAGAAAACGTCCTCGCCCGATACAAGATCATTAGTAGTTAACACTTGGCTCAAATCCAAGCCCGATTCAATTGCCCGAATCCTCTCGGCTTCATCGCGCGGATATAACCGCCCCTGAATCATCCCGCCCAAACATTTCATGGCGCACGCGGCAATAATTCCTTCTGGCGTGCCGCCAATTCCCATCAGCACATCCACCCCGGTATCTGGGCGAGCTGCCGCAACGGCACCAGCTACATCACCATCGGAAATAAATTTGATGCGCGATCCGGCTTCGCGGATTTCGCGAATCAACTTTTCATGGCGCGGCCGATCTAAGACCACCACCGTTAGCTCGGAGATATCCATATGTTTTGCTTTTGCAATTTTCTGTAAGTTATCGCGCACCGGCGCTTCGATATCAACCACGTGTGCAGCTTCGGGTCCGACCACTAATTTCTCCATGTAAAACAAGGCCGATGGATCGAACATTGCCCCGCGCGCTGCCAGCGCAATTACGCTGATGGCGTTATTCATTCCTTTGGCAGCCAACGTGGTGCCATCAATTGGATCGACCGCCACATCGCAGGCGGGGGAGCTGCCATCGCCCACCGCTTCGCCGTTGTAGAGCATGGGGGCGTTATCTTTTTCGCCTTCGCCGATAACTACGACACCAGCCATTGAGACGGTGCCAATCATGGTCCGCATGGCATCGACCGCGGCCTGATCGGCTCCCTCTTTATCCCCGCGCCCAGTCCATCTGGCGGCGGCGATTGCAGCGGTCTCGGTGACTCGAACTAGTTCAAGGGCAAGATTTCGTGACGGCTTTGTCATGGAGCCAACTTACCCACCCAGCCAAGGGGCAGGCGGGGAGATTGAGCGTGTCGGAATCGGTTAAAAGGTGCTTTCGAACAGGTGTTCGGATACTCTTCTCATACCCAACCAGAGCGGTTCCACATCTCCGCACGAGAACGCATCGTGCCGTCAGTGGCCTTCCGTACCTTCTGGACCGACAACGACTCGAGCTTGGTAACCCAAGCAGCGAGGTAAGAACTTAGAAAGGTTCTCATGGCTATCGATAAAGAAGATCGAAAAACAGCAGATCGCACCAAAGCCCTAGATACCGCCCTTGCCCAGATCGAGCGTCAGTTCGGTAAAGGTTCGGTTATGAAGATGGGTGACCGTGGCCCACAGGTTGTAGAAGTTATTCCAACCGGTTCCATCGCACTTGATATTGCCCTCGGTATCGGCGGCTTGCCACGAGGTCGCATCGTTGAAATTTATGGTCCAGAGTCTTCGGGTAAGACAACCGTTGCACTTCATGCAATTGCTAACGCGCAGAAGAACGGTGGCATCGCCGCCTTCATCGATGCTGAGCATGCACTGGATCCAGAGTATGCCCGCAAACTTGGCGTAGATATTGATGCTCTCCTTGTCTCCCAACCTGATACTGGTGAACAAGCACTTGAAATTATGGATATGTTGATTCGCTCCGGCGCTTTAGATATCGTCGTCGTCGACTCCGTCGCAGCGCTTGTACCTCGCGCTGAAATCGAAGGCGAAATGGGTGACTCGCATATGGGTCTACAAGCCCGTCTGATGTCTCAAGCACTACGAAAGATCACCGGAGCGCTGCACTCATCCAATACCACTGCAATCTTTATCAATCAGCTGCGCGACAAGATCGGTGTCTTCTTCGGTACTCCCGAGACCACCACTGGCGGTAAGGCGCTGAAGTTCTACGCCTCTATCCGACTTGATGTTCGCCGCATTGAGACCCTCAAGGATGGCACTGAAGCCGTTGGTAACCGTACCCGCGTAAAGGTCGTCAAGAACAAGATGGCGCCACCATTCAAGCAAGCTGAATTCGACATCATCTACGGCGTTGGAATTTCACGCGAAGGTTCCCTAATTGACCTGGGCGTTGAAGTTGGCGTCGTAAAAAAGTCTGGTGCTTGGTACACCTACGAGGCCGATCAACTTGGTCAAGGTAAAGAGAATGCTCGCGCCTTCTTGCTTGATAACCCTGATCTTGCTAACGATATCGAAGCCAAGATTCGCGCCTTCTATGTTCCAACCACTATTGATCCAGCACTTGCTGCTGCTGTCGATGAAGCAACTGCCGAAGTTGATTTCTAAGGTAGAACAAGAGCCCAACTCCTACGCGGACGCGCAGAGCATTGCTTTAAACGCACTTGCTCCGCGCGCTCGTAGTCGGTCTGAGCTCCATGACCATTTAATAAAGCGCGGCTTTGATGAAGCAACCTCTGCTGCCGTGCTTGATAACCTTGAACTACAAGGGTTATTAAACGATTTAGAATTTGCCCGGGCCTGGAGTGAATCCCGTCAACGCCAGAAGAAATTATCCAAGCGAACCATCGCCCAAGAACTTCGCACCAAGGGTGTGGCTGCTGACATCATCGAAGATGTGATCTCCGAGATCGATCTTGATGTGGAATATCAGATGGCCTTTGATTTGGCGCAGCGAAAGTATCGCTCCTGCTCGCACCTAGATTCTGAAGTTATCTATCGCCGCGTTCACTCTGTTTTAGCCCGCAAGGGCTTTGATCACAGCCTCACCAATCGGATTCTGCGCGAACTATTACCTTGATTTAGCAGGGTTTAAGGCTCACCACTACCATTAAGCCCGTGCCGCAATCTCCCAGAACCTTTGTCGTCGAGACTTACGGCTGTCAGATGAATGTCCATGACACCGAGCGCATTGCCGGACTCCTTTTGGCCGCCGGCTATGAAGCAGCGCTCGAAGGCAGCGACCCCGACCTGGTGGTCTTTAATACCTGTGCCGTTCGCGAAAATGCCGATAACAAGTTGTACGGCAATCTCTCATTTTTAGCCCCCCGCAAAAAGGCCGACCCTAACTTTCAAATCGCCGTTGGTGGCTGCATGGCGCAAAAGGATCAAGATTCCATCGTTAAGCGCGCCCCTTATGTTGATGTCGTCTTTGGTACCCACAACATTGGTTCCTTACCGGCGCTGCTAGAACGAGCCCGGATCGAGGAAGCCTCCCAAGTTGAAATCAAAGAGACGCTCGAACATTTCCCTTCCACTTTGCCCGCCCGCCGCCATTCCGCTTTCAGCGCTTGGGTTTCAGTCTCAGTTGGTTGCAACAACACCTGCACCTTCTGCATTGTGCCCGCGCTTCGGGGCATTGAAAAAGATCGCCCCGCTGCCGACATCATGACTGAAGTTAAAACGCTGGTTGATCAGGGCGTTGTTGAAATTACTTTGCTTGGTCAAAATGTAAATGCCTACGGCGTGGATTTCGGCGATCGCCAAGCCTTCGCCAAACTCTTGCGCGAATGCGGCAAAGTTGCTGGTTTGGAACGCGTCCGCTTCATGTCACCACACCCTCGCGATTTCACTGACGATGTAATCGCTGCCATGGCCGAAACCGAAAATGTAATGCCACACCTTCACATGCCGTTGCAATCCGGTTCGGACACTGTATTGCAAGCAATGCGCCGGTCTTATCGCCGTGATCGCTATATGGGCATCATCGAAAAGGTCCGCGCCGCAATGCCAGATTCCACTATCACCACCGACATCATCGTTGGCTTTCCCGGTGAAACTGATAAAGATTTCCAAGAAACCATGGATGTGGTAACCGAAGCCAAGTTCTTGGCCGCCTACACCTTCCAATATTCGCGCCGCCCCGGAACTCCTGCCGCCACCATGCCGGATCAGATTCCCGATGATGTTATGAAGGCGCGCTATGACGCACTGCATATCTTGCAACAGAAGATGTCGCACGAAGTTAATCAACAAGTCATTGGCACCCAACAAGAGATCCTGGTCGTTGACCACGAAGGCCGCCATGATTCCGAGCGCGCTCGAATGTCTGGCCGGACCAAAGACTTCCGCCTAATTCACTTTGCCATCGATCCCAACAACGCCCCCCGCCCTGGCGATGCCGTAATTTCTAAAGTCACTGCCGCATCACCCAACTTTGTTTTAGCCGAAGAGCTTCCAATCTCAATTCGCCAGACCGCCGGCGGCAACGCCCAAGAAGCGCGGACCAAAGAGGCCGGGCCGCAACCGATCATGGTCGGTATGCCAACGCTACAAAAGCTAAAAGAAAATATGGCTAAGTAATTTGGCACAGCTAATAGTTATTGGGGGAGCGACCGCCACCGGCAAGAGCGACCTGGCCGTTGCCCTGGCCAAAGAGCTAGACGCTCACATCATTAACGCCGATTCGATGCAGTTATACAAAGGTATGGATATTGGCACCGCCAAACTTTCACTGGAAGAGCGCCAAGGAATTCCACACCACATGCTCGACATGGTCGATGTTAAAACCGATGTCACTGTGGCCTGGTACCAAGAGCATGCCCGCAACTTTATTGATCAATTGCTCGAGCAAAATATCAACACCATTGTTGTTGGTGGCACCGGTTTTTACATCAAAGCAATTTTGGATGATCTCAACTTCCCAGACACCGATCCCGTTATCCGTGACCGCCTCACCGCCGAAGCCGAACAAATCGGCGCCGCCGCTTTGCACCAACGCCTGGCAACATTCGATCCCGCCGCAGCGCTGGCCATTCCCAAAGAGAATGTGCGCCGGGTCGTTCGCGCGCTGGAAGTTATCGAAATTACCGGCAAGCCATTCACCGCCAATCTGCCCCGAGTAGATTCCACCAAGTACCCCCAAGCCCAGCAATTTGGTTTGGCGCTTGACCGCGAAAACTTGGACCCCCGAATCGACCAGCGCGTTGATCGCATGTGGGAGCTCGGCATCGTCGAGGAAACTGAAGCTCTAATCAACCAAGGATTGCTGGAAGGCAAGACCGCTCAAGCCGCCCTGGGCTATGCCCAGATCATCCGCATGCAGCATGGCTTGATGAGTGAATCGGAAGCGAAAGAAGATACCAAGCGCGCCACCCGCCAATATGCCCGCCGCCAGGAGACATGGTTCTCCCGCGACGATCGCATCACATGGTTCGCACCGGGTACCACTTCGCAACACCTGGACCGCCTCTTACAGGCTATTCTCAAAGCATGATTGGAACCTACGGCCACGGCACCGAGAACGACTTCGTGCTGATTTACGATCCAACGGATCAGATCACCATCACCGCCGACCAGATCAAACGAATCTGCAATCGCGCCACTGGGATTGGGGCCGATGGCATCATCCGGATCACCAAAGAAAATAACCAGTGGTTTATGGATTACCGCAACAGCGATGGTTCGGTCGCCGAAATGTGCGGCAACGGCATTCGCGTGATGGCGCGCTACCTGGTTGCTAACGGCCACCAGCCTGTTGGGATCTTTCGCATCAACACTCGCGCCGGAATGAAGTTTCTTCAAGTTCCAGATGAGGGCGAGATCACCGTAAACATGGGCCAGATCCAAGAGGTATTTGGCGAGGTCACCGCCACCGCCAACGGCCACACTTGGACCGGTTACAACATCGAGATCGGTAACCCGCATGCCGTGGTCTTCGTTGAAGATGTTCAAGATGCCGGCGATCTAACTATCGCACCTCAGGTAGAACCAGCTGATGAATATCCAGATGGCGTAAATGTCGAGTTCGTTCAATTCCTGGAAAACGGCGAACTCAAGATGCGCGTCCATGAACGCGGCAGCGGTGAAACCAGATCCTGCGGTACCGGCACCTGCGCCGTGGCGCTCGCAGCCACCCTCAAAATGAAGAAGCAACTACCCGCTACCTGGATTATCAATCCACCCGGCGGCCAACTCAAAGTTGAAATCGACGCCCACAGCAATGCCATTCTTACCGGCCCCGCAGTATTAATTAAAGATTATGAATTGGATCTATACCTGTAATGAGTAAAACCCCCAAAGTGCCAAGCAACAGCAACCAATCCGATGCCGAGATCGATGCCCTGATCAACGAATCCGCCCGCGTCGCTGCTGAATACGATGCCGCCGAAAATAGCGTTCACGATTACGAAGCCAACCAACCAGACCTCCAGGATCGCCAAGCGCTTCGCCGCGTTGCCGGCCTATCCACCGAAATGCAGGATGTCTCGGATTCGGAATACCGCCAACTTCGTTTGGAGAAAGTTGTTCTCGTTGGCGTATGGACCGAAGGCACCGCCCAAGATGCCGAGAACTCCATGTCGGAGTTAGCTGCGCTCGCCGAAACCGCTGGCTCGGAAGTTATGGAAGCGCTGATCCAACGTCGCGATAAAGCCGACCCTGCCACCTTTATCGGTTCGGGAAAAGTTGTTGAACTTCGCCAAGTCGTTGTTGCCACTGGCGCCGATACCGTCGTCTGCGATGGCGAACTTTCACCCGCGCAACTTCGAACGCTGGAACAAAAAGTAAAAGTAAAAGTTATCGATCGCACCGCTTTGATTTTGGATATCTTCGCCCAGCACGCCAAGAGCCGCGAAGGTAAAGCCCAAGTAGAACTGGCCCAGATGACCTACCTTCTTCCACGTCTTCGTGGTTGGGGAGATTCACTATCGCGCCAAGCCGGTGGCATCGGTGGCCGTGGCCCCGGTGAAACCAAAATCGAAACCGACCGTCGCCGCATCAACGACAAGATGGCCAAACTTCGCAAAGACATCAAAGAGATGAAAGTTTCCCGCGATACCAAACGCCAAGACCGCCATCGCCACAATATTCCATCCGTCGTCATTGCCGGTTACACCAACGCCGGAAAATCTTCGCTCATGAACAAACTCACCAATGCTGGTGTTCTGGTCGAGAACGCATTATTCGCAACCCTGGATCCCACCGTTCGCCAAACCACCACCGAAGATGGCCGGATCTACACCCTCAGTGACACCGTGGGTTTTGTTCGCCACCTGCCCCACCAATTAGTTGAAGCTTTTAAATCCACCCTCGAAGAAGTTGCCGAAGCCGATTTAATCATCCACGTCGTCGATGGTTCCCACCCCGACCCACATCAACAAATTCGCTCCGTCCGCGAAGTCATCAACGATGTTGGCGGCGGCGACATTCTAGAAATTATCGCCATCAACAAAGCCGACATCGCTTCACCCGAAATGATCATGCAATTGCTTCGGGAAGAATCCAACGCCTTCGCCTTCTCGGCGCGCACCGGCTTTGGCATTGATACCCTAATCAAAGCGATTGAAAGTTCGCTCCCAAGACCGCGCATCGAGATCAATCTGGTTATTCCCTTTAACCGCGGCGACTTAGTTTCGGCAATTCACGAGCGCGGCGAGATTCTTTCCGAGAGCTACCTGCCCGAAGGAACCGCGATCCATGCCATGGTCGACGGCTCATTATCGAAGCAATTAGCAGGTTTAAGCGGTAGCCCCAAGTAAAACGTGATGAAATCGTGATTGTGAGGCGACTTTCATGCGAGGTTGCTTTAAAATTCAACTAAGCGATTCCCCTATCCGTTGGAGGCCCCATGGCACAAAAGTGCTCTCCAGCATTCAGTATGGGTGCTCCATTAGGCGAGGATAAAGATCTAGTCGTCCTTCGTTTTCAACGTTCCATCGCGCAATTACAAGAGATTGTCTCGCTCTTAGAAGAGGGCGTGAGCTGCCAAGATTTAATGGCGCAACTTCAATCCACAACTATGGCCTTCAATGTTGCCGTGAGTTCCTTAGTACAAACCAAGACCAACAATTGCCCAATCAAGAGTTGTCCGCTCAGCAGCGAGATCAAAGACGACCTGACCGAATGCATTGCTTCACTCCACGGCGTTGGTTAAAGTGCCAACCCCATCTTAAAAGCTGCATCCCAAAGCTCTTCCCGCGCATCTGGATGCGCCGCCTTCTGAATCAAGTTCGCCGCCTGCTCAAACTCTGATCGCCCAAAGCACGGTGCCACGCCATTCTCGGTGACCACATAAGAATGCTGGAACGAAGTCACAGCCTCGGTGATCTTTGGAATGATCGTTGACGTATTGGTCTTCGCATGCCATGACGGCAACGCCATAAAGGATTGCCCGCCCCGGCTATGCAGCGCGCCCACGATAAAGTCAGTAGACCCACCAAAGCCCGAGTAAATCTTGCCCCGCACTCTTGAAGCATTAGCCTGATCAAACAAGTCAACCTGCAAACAGGCATTGATCGAAGTCATCCGCGCCTGGCGCGCAATCTGCGATGGATCATTGGTCTTCTCGGTCCGCAGCATTCGCACCCGACGGTTTAAATGCAGCCAGTCATAGAGTTCGCGCGTCCCAAAAATGAACGAGGCCGTTATCGGCACATCCCCATCCAACGCACCCAACCGCTCTAACTCCAACACGCCATCGCTAAACATCTCGGTCCAAACCCGCAGACCCTTTCGTTGCTTCATCAGTTCCAATACTGCATCCGGCACCGCGCCAATTCCCAATTGCAACGTGGAGTTATCCGAAACCAACGCTGCAATCCGTTCCCCAATCGCCCGCGAATTATCCGACAACTCACCCGGCGTATGAATCTTCAGTTCCTCATCGACCTCGACCATATAGTCGATCTCGTTCTCATAAATCTGCGAATCCCCATAGGTGTAAGGCATCTGCGCATTCGCCTGCGCAATCACCACGCCACCGTAAGCCCGCACCGCTTCAATCGCAGCCGGCAAAATATTGACTTCAATACCCAACGAGACGGTATCAAACCGCGGCGTCGAGGTATGTAACAAAACTAAATCTGGGCGCAGATGATCGCGCAGCAACACCGGCAACAAACTCAACCTTGATGGCACATAATCCAACCTCGTGGACTTTCGCATTCCCGCACCCACAAAAGCAGTCTCATGGGTCACGCCCTCACGATCTGGTATCCCGGGCTGGGCATTCAACATATGCAACCGATACTGCGGCAGCACCGAATCCAGCACACCCAACAAGGTCATTGGGGGAGCGAAGTTGCCCGAGACCACAATGCGGGGATTATCTGGCAGCGCCAGCAGGACCTTCTTTAGCTGATCAATATCGATTATCTTCACGCGCTAATTATCGTGTGGGACAAGCACGCTCTAATCGAAAAATAGGATAAATCGGTATTATTTCTTCTCAGCCGTAGTCAATGTGAGTGGTTGCCCTGAAATCTGGATCACAAAACCAAGGCAGCAGAAAACCCCGCCACCCCTCGATGGCAGGGTTTTCCTTCTAGCTTCTCTGTCCGGGTTAGGCCACGAAATACTTAGTGAACTGCAACGTTTGCAGCCACAATGTGTGGAACGAAGGTCCACAACCCTGGAGTGCGTGGATCGATCTTCAATTCCACCCAGTGATTGAAACCGGAACCGAAGGTCTGGACGCGAGTGAAGTTCTCCACCAATGAGCCCTTGTCCTTCTCAATCAACTTGCCAGCTGTTTCGTTCATTGGCATATCGACTTGGTACCAGTGCTCATCACCATTCTGAAGAAGCACTGGCTTCTTGAAAGCAATGGTGTTGGTCAAAAGTGCTTGCTTGACGTTGGCAAAAGCCGCGGTGAATTCGTTGTTAGGTGCGGCTTGGTCGCGGAGGTAACCTTCCCAGTCCATATTGGCCTGGATCAAAACGATTACTCCAACCGAACCATTGGTCTTTGCCAAAGCAAAGCCCTTGTTAATCCATGCCACGTCTGCGGCATCGCGAGCGGTGTACTCAGTGTTGTCACCATCGGTGGCCTTGTCGTTATAGGTCTTCCACTTGGTGGCATCTACCGCAGCGTTATCTGCTGAACCTGGTACATGCGGAACGATGAAGGTAATGCCCTTCCAAGCAAACATCTGCATTTCTGGGTAAACCGGATCGTGTTGAATCGTCACTGGCAATGTGCTTTGTCCAAGTGAGATGTAACCGGTCTTGGCATCGCCGAAGTAAGTCTTGCGAACTAAAGAGAGGCGATCTAGTGGGTCATAACCACCCTTAACTGCGCGGTCGCAGTCGGTCCACTCGTTATCACCGATGGTGTAAACAATTGGCTTAGCAAACTTGTCAAAGAAATCGGTCTTGATGCGCTTGTAAGCAGCATCGTCGCACTTATCGCCCTTGCCAGACATTGTGTCACCGGAGAACAGAGTGAAGGCAACCTTCGAGGCGTTGATCTCATCGATCACTGCGGGGGTCTGTGCTTGGCCCTTGGCGTCATAAGGCATATCGCCAATGAGAGCCAACGAAAACTTAACTGGGAAGTTGCTTCCCGCGGCTCCTGCATTTACAGAAGCGATTGCTCCGACAGCCACAAGGACGGTCGCAACCAATAGCGTGCGAAAGATAGATTTCTTGCTGATGAATTTAGTAATGGTGGAATTGTCATCAAAGAAAGTGAATTCCGAGTTACCTGAGAGTCGGTTGTGGGTTAACTGGCGGAGAACAAAGTAAAGGTACAAATGGGATGAGAAATTTCGATTCTTCCGGCCCCACCCAAAAGTAAGTGGTTGCCCTGAAATCTGGGTCACAACTTATACGCCAGACTGAGCCCATGAAGCTTCCCAAGAAACCGCTCCTCGCCGCAATTGTGATCTCTTCAATTGGGGTAGCCACAGCGGCGGTTGCGACTAGTTATCCTGCTCCGGCTCAAGTCGTAGTTCTGGATTGCGGCACTCATTCGGTCAAACCAGACACGCTGACGATTTATTGCGCTGACTTTGGAGTCAACGTAAACCACATCAAGTGGAGCAAATGGACGAAGGCTGGCGCTATTGGAACGGGCATTTATTCGGCCAATAACTGCACCCCAAACTGTGCTGCAGGCAAAGTCGCTTCCGTTAGCGTGAAGTTGACGTTAGGCGCAGCCAAACCGATCAAGAGTGAATACGTGATGAGTGCGCTCAACATTGCGACCAGCAATGGCAAGTTTCTGCCGCTATTAAAAAGGAACTCGGACAAGTGGGTATTGCAGTAGGGATCTTGTAACTCGCTAGTAGGAGTGGAATATTTGGGCCAAGCCCAAGGAAGGCACGCAATGACACTTCACGTTACGCATGAAGCTCTTTCTCTGCTCCAAGAAAGTGATGCGTGGAAATCCTGGTCGTACGCAATTTCAAATCGTCTCACCCCAGAAGATGCCTATGGACCAAAAGGAAGAATCTCTTTCATTTGGGGTACGGAATTCAAAAACGCTGAAGATTTGGATTGCGCCTTACGCACGAACATGGGTGGTGGCGTCCCGCATCAAATCATTAGGAGTCTTGTAGAGATTTGTGTTTCCCTAGAACTTAAAGAAAAAGAGTGAATTCATAGCGGAAGACTGGATCCCGTTTCGCACCGTTTATGGCCATGAAGAAATGGCTTAGAAGGTGAAGGATAAGTACGGGATCTGAAAACTAATTTATTATAGGAGTAATCCAAATACCTTCCGCGACCTCTTTTACACTTGGAAAGTTTTCCCTCCACCCTTCCCAACGACAGGCAATACATCGCACGTTGGGATCGTTTCCCAAGACGCCACAACCCCCTAAAACGTAGACATCCTCGTCGGGAGGTCCCGCGGGTAAGCCATACACGATGTCACGAAGTTTCCCGCGCTCTCCACAGCCGGGACACCTTCGAGTTTTCATAGCCTTTTCAGTTAGTCGAATCATGACGCCTCCCTATTCATTCCAGTTGGTTTCATTCCAGATCCACCCATCGGTTTGGTTTTGCTGAATCAAAGTGTGGAGTCGCGACCAAGTCTCACTTTGACTCTGCTTCGCGGTTGCGGCCAAATCTTCGATGGAAGTGAAGCCCGCAATCGCCAAGAATGACGAGACTGAGCCAATTATGGAATGAGTGCATTCGGTTCCTGGCCCACCGGCGGGGCTGCCAAGTAGGTAGCACTCAAGTTCTATGCTCGATTCGCTAAAGGTTAATTTGTAACTATCAAACTTTCCATCCTGAAAGTGAATGATCTCTTTTGAGGGATCATCATCAATATCTGCCAAATTATTTCCACCTTTCGCCGCATTTGTTGCACTGGAAATACCAATTTGCAAAATTCCACTTCTGGTCAATGTCCATGGATCTACACATTGGGCACTGATGGTTGGCTACATTTCCCATGATTTTCCCTCGTTGAATAATTTTGAGTTTCGCCCAACTATCCGAGAATTTCTCGGATAGTTGCGATTTGAACTTCGACTTTCTTGGCTTCTTCGAATCGGTTTAGGTTTCGATAGAGCATGAGATATTCGTTTTGAATATCTAACATCAGATCCCAGTCATTTGAACTGGAAGCGATGTAGTCAGCTTCGCAAAGCTCGTCTCCTACTTGGTCAAAATTCCCCAGGGCCATCTGAGCCTTGGCCTTGCTCAATGCCGACTTGCATAGGTACTGATTGTCTTTCTTCATCGAAGCAATCGCGTAACAACTTTCGGCATTTTCCAAACCGGCTGCTGGTTGTCCGCCTGCAATATAGGTTTCTGCGAGGAGGTGGTAGACCCAGGATGCTTCATAAAGTTGTCTGCGACTTCGAAATATGTCGCGAGCCTGGCTTAAAGTTGTTATTGCCTGGTCGTACTTCTTGAGGCGAAAGTAGCACCTTCCTGCGTTGTAGAGATCTATGGCAAGAAATTCCTCATTGCCATCTATCTCTAGTATCCGAACCGCTTCTAAGAAACTGGCGAGTGCCATCTCGTAGTTGCCAGCTTCCGAATACCAATGGCCTTGGACTCGAAGTGTGTCGGACACGTATTGAAAATTACTTTCATTTTGCAGGGAAATCGCTTCATCGAGCACTTGAGCTGCTTCCATGTACCGATGGAGGCAATTGAGGGCATTTCCAATACCCGAAACGGCCCTGGCGTGTTCGACCCCGGGTATCCGTGCTCCCATTTGGTGATAGATCCGGCGAGCTTCCTCGGCCAGAACTAGTGCTTGAGATCCGTTATCTCGATTTACTGCATCTTGCGCAAGCTCCAACAGAACGTGTGCTCGTTCTTCACCTTCAGTTTGTGGAAGTTGATCCCACAAGGACTCAATCGAGTCTTCTTCTTTATCTATCGCTTCCCCTTCCTGATTACATAATCGAATCTACATTTAGCCACTGACATTCCGGCCCCTGGGGGATCAGAAGCCCATTTCGATAGCCATTTGGATTTCGGCATCTGACCACACTTTCTCCGGCTCCGAATCATCCATTTCTTGAATTCCTGCCGACTCGAGCCGCGCCTCCGTCACGGCCCCCATCCGTTCCAGGAACGATCGTCTTTCGTTTTCGCTTAAAGCCATTTGTTTCCCCTTTCTTGCCCCAGTTGCAGATTCAATTGCAAGCCGCATTAAATTCCCTTGCAAGGGAGCCGTAGTGACCCCTCTTGACCTGGTTACGCCCTAGGCGTAGGCACGGAAAGTCACGACGGCGTGAGCGTGCATGGCCCGCAGAAGGTCTACATGCTCAAAGTAGTTAATGGTGGAAGTCCAGCCGCAACCGCAAACCGCTTGGAAGGACTCTGGTGCGATAGGCAGCACAAAATTGACGTGCTTCAAGTCAGATTCATTCATTTTTGAAACCCCTTTAGTAGAAAATCACTTAGATCTACTCACGTCTTGTTCAATTCCACCGTGCGGGTGCCGGTTGGCGTGGACTCGCTTGAACTGCGATTT